>DASQSP010000208.1:0-2870 GCA_035642355.1 Occallatibacter sp. | reverse complement strand
GTGTCCGCTCCGGGCACAGAGTAACTGATCTTGCGGATGCCGAAGCTGACGTCCTGCTGGTCCGAGATGGTCTTGTTGGTCTCGAAACTGAGGTGCAGGGTGTAGAGGCTGGGCGCGCCGTAGCCGTTAGGCCACCAGAGGCGCGGATGGTGGATGTGCAGGGCGGGCGTGTTGGCGCGGTCGAAGGTGAATTTTTTGGCGCTGTGCGGGGCGAGTTCAACGGCGCGGTCGAAGGCGATGTTTTCGATTGCGCCGTGGAGAATTCCCTTGACCGGCTTGCCGGTGATGTTTTGGATAGTGGCCTGAACGGCGACGTCGGCGAAGTCGGTCCTGGGCAACGGGAGATCGGTGGTGACGAGCGGGTCTCGCACCAAAACCGAATCCGAGGAAGAGAGCGTGACCTTTTGCCAGATGCCGGTGTCGCGGTCGCGGATGGCGGGGATCCAGTCCCAGCCGATGGTGGAGAGGAAGGTGGGGCCGTCGATGGCGCTTTCGCCGCCGTTGAGGCCCATGCCGGCGCGGAGGGTGTGTTCGTGGGGGACGCCGGGATGGGGCTGCGGGGCGAGGATCACTGCGACTATGGCGGGCTTGCCGGGTTTGACCTGCGCGGTGATGTCGAAGTTGCCGCGGATGAAGGCGCCGCGCATGTAGCCGACCTGCGCGCCGTTGACCCAGACCTGGGCCGCGTAGTTGATGCCGTCGAAGTTGAGCCAGATGTGACGGCCTTTGTATGCCTCGGGGACGTCGACGGCGGTGCGGTACCACCAGTAGGTGCGTGCGAGGCTGTCGGGGACGATCTCGGGGCGGTTGTTTTCGCCGTAGAGGGGCTCGGGGTAGACGTGATTGTTGACCAGCGTGGTGAGCGCGGTGCCGGGCACCGTGGCTGGGTACCAGCCCGCGGGGTTGAATGCGGCCGAGGAGACTTCTGCGCCGGACTGCGCGACTTTGGCTGCGTCCTGCAACTGCCAGCCGTGGGCGAGGACAAGCGGCGCGGGCAAGGGTGCGGGCGCTGAAGCAGCGAACAGCATGACTGGCATGGATGCGAGAGCGGCGAGAAAGGAATGGTGGGTGATGCGCTTCAAGCGAACTGAACCCCGCGGCGAAAATTGGAAGCCGATGCTCCACCAGGAAAGCGGCCCTCACCTTTGTAGCAGATGGGGCCGGGATGGCCTGCGAGAAATAAAAGCGGGATGAGCCGATGGCTCATCCCGCTGTGGTGTGTTGCCGGGTTGTGGATCAGGCGTAAATGCCGCGCTGCTTGATGGTGAAGGCGACGCGATCGATGGCGAGCATGTAGGCCGCGATGCGGTTGTTGACGTTGTGGGCCTCGGCATAGCGCACCACATCCTCAAAGCCGTCGCGGAGGATGGTCTCAAGCTGATCGTTGACGACCGCTTCCTTCCAGAAGTAGCCCTGGCGATCCTGGACCCATTCGAAGTAGCTGGCGGTGACGCCGCCGGAGTTGGAGAGAATGTCCGGCACGATGAAGATTTTCTTTTCGGCGAGGATCTCGTCGGCGACGGCGGTGGTGGGGCCGTTGGCGCCCTCGATGATGACGCGCGCCTTGATTTTGCCGGCGTTGCGGCTGGTGATGACGTTCTCCATGGCCGCGGGGATGAGCACGTCGCATTCGGAGACGATGAGCTCTTCGCTGGGCGTGGCCTCGGCGCCACGGAAACCGAGAAGGGTATCGTTGCGGTATTTGTATTCGTTGAGGGCGCCGATGTCGATGCCGTTGGCGTTGTAGAGACCGCCATCTTTCTCGGCGATGCCGACGATCTTGTAGCCCTTCTCCATCATGAGGCGGGCGGCGTTGGAACCCACGTTGCCGAAGCCCTGGATGATGACGCGGCAGCCCTCGACGGACATGTTGAGATAGCGCAGACTCTCGTCGCAGATGACCTTGATGCCGCGGCCGGTGGCTTCCACACGGCCGCGCGAGCCGCCGATGTTGAGCGGCTTGCCGGTGACCACGCTGGTGATGGTGCGGCCCATGTGCATGGAGTAGGTGTCCATGATCCAGGCCATGGTCTGCTCGTTGGTGTTCATGTCGGGCGCGGGAACGTCTTTTTCAGGCCCGATGAAGTCGATGATCTCCGAGGTGTAGCGGCGGGTCATGCGCTCGAGCTCGCCGTGGCTCATCTTCTTGGGGTCGCAGATGACGCCGCCCTTGGCGCCGCCGAAGGGGATGTTGACGACGGCGCACTTCCAGGTCATCCAACTGGCCAGGGCGCGGACTTCATCGAGGGTGACGTCAGGGGAGTAGCGGATGCCGCCCTTGGCGGGACCGCGGGCGATGTTGTGCTGCACGCGGAAGCCGGTGAACATCTCGATGCGGCCGTCATCCATCAGTACAGGAAAATGCACGATGATTTCACGTGCGGGAGTCCGCAGCAACTTCCACACGCCTTCATCGAGGTTGAGCTTGCGGGCCGCAAAATCGAACCGTGCGCTCTGTGCTTCCCACGGATTGATCTCCTGGTCGAGGGTGACGGCTGGTGTCGTAGTCATAACAATTCTCCAATTCGTTTGGTACGTGCGGCGGGGGGACAAAAATGTGCGTCCGGCGTTCAGCGCGGAGAAAAAGAACCCTGCGCCCAAACCCATGTGAGTTTAGGCCGCGTATGGGTCACCGTCAAGCCCGTGCGGAGGTCCGTGTATACCCTTGGGCACCAGAAAGCCTACCCGGAGTCCAATTCTTAGATACCCCGCGCACCCAGACAGTTACGGATGAGCGTATAACTCAAAGAAAAGCTCGCAGGTAGACGCCGCCGCTACGTTAGACTCGTGAGAACCTGGCCATTTGGGGAGAACTTTTGGGCCCGCTTCAATCGAAGTTCCACCGAGAATTGCCGAAAAGCCGGAGAGGC
>DASQSP010000207.1:0-9118 GCA_035642355.1 Occallatibacter sp. | reverse complement strand
CCGCGCGCCGTCAAACCCCTTCGCCGCATGCAGCAGCGCCGCTCGCACCGCATCCCGCTCGCAGGCAAACCCAAAGTAGCGCGCCGAGTCTTCGAGCCTGTCCAGGTGCATCTCCAGCAGCGGATAGCCAGCGCGCCACGCGAGCGTCTCGATGAGCGCGAACTCCGGGGCAAACTCGGGATCGTCCGATGCAAGAAATGCCGCCTTCAGCAGACACTCGCGATACTCATCGCCCGCATCGGAATCGATCACCACTCCGCTGCCAACGCCCATCCGCGCGTGCTCGCCTTCGATATCCAGCGTCCGAATCGCCACATTGAACACCGTCCGCTCCGGCGAGAAATGCCCAATGGCCCCGGTGTAGACGTCGCGCGGCCCATCTTCCAGATCCGCAATCAACTGCATCGCCCGCACCTTGGGCGCGCCCGTCACAGAGCCGCATGGAAACAGCGCCTGCACTATCTCCGCAATCCCCACGTCCGCGCGCAGCTCGCCTGTCACCGTCGAAGTCATCTGCCACAGCGTCGGATGCCGCTCCACCGCAAACAGCTCCTCCGCCCGCACGCTGCCGAACCGGCACAGCCGCCCCAGATCGTTGCGCAGCAGGTCCACGATCATCACATTCTCGGCGCAATTCTTCTCGTCCGCGCGCAGCCCCGCCGCAATCGCCGCATCCTCGGCCGTCGTGCGTCCGCGCCGCGCTGTTCCCTTCATGGGCCGCGTGGTGATGCGCCGCGTGGGAGGAGCGAGCGCCGCGCCCCTAGAAAGAAACTGAGTTGGGTTGAAGTCTTGCTTTCCCCGGTCCCCAAAGGCGAGGGACCGGGGGCACCCAATTTCATCCATCGGGGTCGGAATCGCCGGTGGGGGACTGTTTTCGATTGCGAAAAATAGCTCGGGCGAGAAGCTCAGCACCTGCCGCCCCTCTCGCCAATGCACCAGAGCGCCATACTCCACGGGCTGCCGCGCCCGCAGCCGCGCATACACGGCGGCCGCGCCGCCCATTGCGCGCCCACGCAGCGGAAACGTGAAGTTCAGCTGATACACATCCCCGGCGCGAATCCACTCATGAATGGCCGCAATCCGCCGCGCGAACGCAGCCTCGTGCAGCTCCGGCGCCATCTCGATCCGCGCGGCCTCCGCATCCGGCACGCGCATGCCCGCCATGCCTGGCGGATCACCGTCGACAAAACTCCCCGCGCCATGATCGAAGACCCACACCTGCCGGTAGATGCCGAACCACGCCAGCGGCATGTCTTGCAGCGAGGCCTGTAGCGGGTTTTGGGGCGCACGAATGCTGGCGGCTGCGTTCGGGCGCATGGCGGGCTTGTTCGCCGCTGAAGGCTCCAGCGCCGCGCCGCACTCATACGCAAGAAAACCCGCGGCGTGCATGCCCGCTGCAGTGGCGTCTTCTATGTCCCGGAAAAGTTGCGGAAGGGAATCCGCCGCGCGCGCCTCAACAACGCGCAGCGGATCGAGAAACAACCGGCTCGCCGGGGAGCCCGGCGCGCTTTCCAGCAGCACCGCGCCCGCGGTGCGCTCCACCAGCGTGTAAACCTCCGCCGGAAGCGCGCGCCAGCTCTGCATGTGCGGCCGGCCTCCGGTGCTACTGCACCGTCAACGCCAGGGTCGTCGAGTTGGTCGTCGCGGTCACGCCGTTGCTCGACTGCGCCGTGATCTGCAGCGTGTAGTTGCCCGCAGGCGTCGGCAGGCTTGCGCTCGGTCCGTGATTCCTGTAGTCATACAGCGGATTGCAGCCGGTTGTTCCCAGCACCGTCACCACGCCCAGCAACGCCAGCAGCGAGAGCCGCAGCAGCCACGCCCGGCGCCGCGCGCCAAAGGCCATGCCCGCCAGTCCCAGCGCACCGGGCAGCAGCAGCGCCCATTCCACGCCATGCCGCGCCTGCACGGCTTGGCCCGCCCGGTTGCTCGCAACCGTCGTCAGCACCAGTGAGCTTGTCAGCACCGCTGTCGCGTTTTGCGCAATCTCCAGGCTGTTTGGCGAAAAGGTGCATGAGGACTGATCCGGCAACCCCGCGCAGGAGAGCGTCAAAAACAGCGGCGCCCCCAGCGACGATGCATTGACCGGCGTGATCGATACCGTCACGGAGCCGGACTGACCCTGGGTCAGCGTCAGCGCCGCCGGAGCCGCGCCTACCGAGAAGCCCGGCGTCGCTCCTGTGACCGCTGCAACCGGAGTCGCCTCCGAGGCCGACGCCCGATGCGCAGCGTCGCCCGCGTAAGCCGCCTTCAGGCTGTGGTCGCCCGGCATCAGCGTCAACACGGTGGTCGCCAGGCCCTGGTCATTCAGGGCCACGCCCGCCAGCGGCTTGCCATTGTCCTCAATCGTCACCACGCCCGTCGCGGGCTGGCCGTCCTCGCCCTGCACCGTCACCGTGAGCGCGGCCTGCGTGCGTCCGTTCACATCCTGGGTCTGCGACGCCAGCGTGGTCTCGGTGCCCAGGCTTCGCGTGGCCTCCGCGGAGAACCCCAGTGCCGGCAGCGCCAGCGCGATGCCCAGTCCTGCAACCAACTCCAGCCGCCAACCGCGGCCCATTGAAACTCTCACGTGCACTGCTCCAAATCCCGTTCCAGACTCTATCCTGTTCCAAACTCTGTGCGCCAACACCCGGCCCGCGCGAACCTTGAACCGGCGTTGCCTTCAACCACGCACCCATCCCCCTTCGGAGACACGCACGCCCGGGCTCTTTCAGCGTAAGGCCATTGTATCCGGCTGGACCGCAGGCAAGCCAATGCGCCGCCTCATCCCTTGGACGCCGTACCGCCCGTTTGGAGAGTCTCAACAACTGCCGGGACTTTACTCCGCAGGCAGTTAAGACGCTACTGCTTCTTCCCCGCCGTGCCGACCGCGTCCTGCCGCACCCGCTTGAACGCCCCATCCGGCACATCCGTCAGCGGCAGGCCGGGACCCTCCCACAGCAGCCGTGGCGCGCCCTCGCTCGCTGAGTGCAATCCCTCCACATGCAGCGCATGCAGCCCCGCGCGCAACCCCAGCGCGCTGCGGTCATAGCGCATCGCATTGCCCGGCGCGCCGCACACCTGCGCAAACGGAGGCCCGGTCTTCGCCACCTCCACGCCGTCAATCGTCACCCGCGCCCCGTCCCGCGCCAGCAAATGAAACGTGTACCCGCCATCCACCGGCACATCCAGAAATCCATTCCACACGGTCGCATAGTGCGTAAACCCCTGCGCATCCGCCTGCAGATTTGCGCCCGTGCCCGCAAACACCGCGGTCTCTTTCGTCAGCTCCGGCAGTTCCATCCATGTGCCGGGATAGACGCGCCACTCCAGGCCACCCTCGAGCGCTCCCACAGCCGGCGTCGCGTCCATCCACCGCGCCACCACCACCACGCCCTGCGCTGCCCAGTCCTGTGCCTTGTCCGAGTGTTGGCCCGCATCCTCCACATGCAGCAGCACGCGAAACCGTCCCGCCCCGTTCTTGCCATCGAGATCGGTCCCGTCCGCGTCGTCAAACTTGTGTGTCACCCGCTGCCCCGTCGCCGTAGTGCCATCACCAAACAGCCATGTGTACTTCGCATGAGCCGCGGCCTGCGCGGTAAATGTCGCGTTCTGTCCCGGCCGCAGCGTTGGCGGGCTCACCGTAAACGCCGCAACCGGACCACTCGGCGCGGGAAACTGCGCCGCAGCCGCGCCCTCGCCCACCACCAGCGGCATCCCCGCATCGGTATCCATGCGCGCCTGGCCATACTTCACGTTGTCAAACACCACGCCGCTCACCTGCCCGGTCATCGACGACGCCACCAGCGGCGGCTGATCCAGCGCCCAGATGTTGCGGAACGTGAACCCGTGAATCGCCGGCTCCTCCTGCTCCATCTGCACCAGCGAGTACCAGTCGTCCAGAAACAAATTCTCAAACGTGTAGTTGGAGTGGTCGCCCTTCGCGCCGTCCGGCGCCCACATGCCCAGCAGGCCGAACTGCTGCCCGCACGCGCCAATCCCGGCATGAAGAATGTCCGAGTCGCGCAGCGTAAAGTTCGCCGTGTTGAAGATCTTCCGCGGCCACCCGGCGCGCACCACGTTCGAAATGCTCGTCGACAGCTCCGTGTTCTCGATCGTGATGTTCTTCACATCGCGCCCCGGCCGCAGCATGTCCTCGTCGGTGTAGCCATCCCAGTTGCCGATCAGCGCAATGTCGTCGTCCGACGCGCGCAGGAACGAGTTCTTTACCAGCCCATCGCACGAGCCAATCCAGTCCATCCCATCCTGGTTCGCATTCCCCGGATTGCCGCCCATCACGCGCAGGTCGTCAAACACCACTCCGTCGGAGTCCTTCATCTGCACCGACCAGGTGCGCGAGCGCACCACGCAGGTCACGCCGTCCACTTCCACGTTGCGCGCGTCCATCGTCCCAATGCAGTGCCAGTCCGGCCGCTGCTCCCAGCCCTCGTCGTTGTTGGGGTCCTGCGGCCCGTCATACACAATGGTCCCGCGCCCCAGCACCTTCACCCCGGTCACCTTCCACAGGTTCAGGCTGCCGAAGAAGTACGCGCCCGGCGCCAGGTAGATCGTCTCGCCGCTCTTCGGGTTCAGGCTCTGCCGGTACACGCCCGGCCCGTAGACATGCGCTCCCTTGGGCGCAGCCGGCGGCGGCGTGCCCGCAAACACAAACAGCATCCTGGCATGATTCAGAAAATCCCGCGGCCGCGAGATCGCCAGCTTCGCCGGACCTGCGAGCCGAAAGCGAATCGTCTGCCCGTCGCGCTTCGCATGCAGTCCCAGCCGCCACGGCTGCAGGTCCACGCCGCGATCCCAAAAGCCCGGCTCTGCGGCCGTAATCGCGATATCTACAGGTCCGGTAATGTCGAAGTTGACGAAGTCGTAGCTGGCCGCGGCGTGCGCCACATCCACGGGCTTGCCGTTCACCGTAACGGTAAAGTCCGTCGCCCGCATCTCCGGCGGCACCGGCACCGGCTGCACCCGCGAAGCGGCGCGGCTCCGCGTGACACCCGCAAGAATGAGCAAGACAACCAGCCACCCGCGCAAACCCGGCAACAGACCCACCCCGGTTCCAGACGTGAAAAGCAATTCACTCTAGTATCGGGCAACAACGGACTGTCGCACAGAGGCTTTTGCGAGAATTGCGGCTGTTGGGTCGCTGAACGCAGGTGCGACACATATATCCGGCAATTAAATACTGTGACTGGGTGCCCCATCCATCGCGCGCTCTATGCGCGATGGGTGGGAAAGCACAACACTTACTTTCCGGATCAATGAGGTTGCAAACGCAATTGCCACTGCCGCGACTCGCGCAGCACGGAACGAATCAACACGGTGGTGGCAAGCAGCGTCAAACTACCCAGGACAAGAAACAGTGGAATGGCCCAGAGGCCCAGCAGCTCATGCCGCGGCCCATTCGCGGTTATGCTCGCCACCGTTGCGCCCACTGTCTCACTTGCCGAGTGGGTCTGCTGGACGAACACGCCTACCTTGTCCGGGAAAAACGGCTTCAGCAGTGCGCCGAGCACGAAGCCCACGCCGGTCGTATAACCAATCAGCCCAGCCAGGAACGCCATGGTTCCCGCCACACCCTTCGTTGCCGCTCGCAGCGCACCGCGCAGCAGAGTCAGCGGCGAAAAACTCCTGCTTGCCTGCCGGATCAGCAGGCCCTCGCGATACTCTGCGGCCAGTTCCGAAGCCGGTCCCAGGCGCGCCAGCACGTCGTCGGCAGAGGCGCCGTTCTGCTCCGCCGCGTCGCGGATGTGAGCCTGAATCTCGCGCACAATCTCTTCGCGGTCATCCAGCGTCATCGGCCCCAGATGCCTGCGCAGTTCACTCAGATAGTTCTCAATCTCGCGTCCGTCTGTCATCTCCGTACCTCCGCCTTCGCCAGAACCGGCTTCAGCAACCGCATCATTCCACCGGCAAAGTTCTCCCATGCCTCCGCCATCTGGCGCAGACGCCTGCGCCCAGCGGCAGTCAGTGCGTAATACTTGCGCGGGTGTCCGGCCTCCGCCTCCACCCACTCCGACGCCAGCAGGCCATCTTCTTTGAGCCGGTTGAGAATTGGATACACCGTTCCCTCCGCCACCACCAGATTCGACTGGCTTTCCAGCAGCCGGATAATCTCCAGACCGTACAGCCGCCCCTGCCACAGGCAGGCGAGCGCCGCCATCTCCAGCGCACCCTTGCGCAACTGTGCCTCCCAGCGGTCGGGCGACACCTCTTCATCCGGTTTCGGTATTTGCCTAGCCATGAACTATACCTTTTATTGCCATGTATAGTGCCAAACAATAACGGTGTCAACTGAATTTTTTGAATTGAATCAATATGGATTCGGCTACTCGGAAGAGAGGGGACGGCAAGTTCCAGTCCCGGGCCTTAAATGCCCGCGCCCATCGAGACGTAGTCTTTCAGCCGGTCGAGCTCTTCGCGGTACGCGGAGCGCTCCGCATCCTCGGTCGCCAGCGACATCACCGCCGCCCGCTGCGCGCCCATCTGGATCTCCAGCGACTCCACGCGATTGGCCAGCGCAATCAGCGCGTCCGAGAGCGGGTCTTTAATGTCATGCGGATCGGTGAGCAGCACGCGCTGCCCCGCGCGATACACAATGTGCGCCGGCACGCCCACCACGGTCGAGTTGGGCGGCACATCGTCCAGCACCACGCTGCCCGCGCCCACGCGCGAGTTCTCGCCCACCGTAATGTTGCCCAGAATATTCGCGTTGTTGCCGATGAACACGCCATCGCAGATCGTCGGATGCCGCTTGCCGTGGCCCTTGCCCGTGCCGCCCAGGGTCACGCCCTGGTAAATCGTGACATCGCTGCCCACAATCGCGGTCTCGCCAATCACCACGCCCATCGCGTGGTCGATAAACAGCCGCCGCCCCAGCAGCGCGCCGGGATGAATGTCCACGCCGGTATGGAATCGCGCAATCTGCGACAGCACCCGCGCCGGCAGCCGCAGCTTCATCCGCCACAGCCTATGGCTCACGCGATGAAACCACACTGCCCACAGCCCCGGATAGCAGAGCAGTACCTCGAGCCAGGAGCGCGCCGCCGGGTCGCGCTCCAGCACCGAGTTGACGTCTTCGCGTATCCGTTCGAACAAGCCGCTATCCCCGCCGTTTCGAAATTCACATCAGTGGTCAGCAGCCTCCATCCATGTGGAGACCACTGACGACTGATCACTGATTACTGCCTCTAAACCGTTACCGGCTGTGTCGGCAGCGCCAGCGATTCCTGGCGCAGCGCGTCAAACAGCACGCTCGACAAGTACCGCTCGCCGAAGTCCGGCAGCACCACCACAATCAGCTTGCCCGCGTTCTCGGACCGCGCCGCCACCTTCAGCGCCGCCGCCACCGCCGCGCCCGAGCTGATGCCCACAAACAAGCCTTCTTCCCTGGGCAGCCGCCGCGCCAT
The DNA here is from genome assembly GCA_035642355.1 of Occallatibacter sp. Lineage (GTDB taxonomy): Bacteria > Acidobacteriota > Terriglobia > Terriglobales > Acidobacteriaceae > Telmatobacter. The sequence continues at coordinate 1,721 of DASQSP010000207.1, read as the reverse complement.
CTCCACCGACTCATCGTTCGTCACCTGCACGATCTCGTCGATCAGCTTGGTATCGAGCACGCTGGGCACAAACCCCGCGCCAATGCCCTGAATCTTGTGCGGCCCCGGCTTGCCGCCGCTCAGCACCGGGCTGTCAACCGGCTCCACGGCAATAGCCTTGAACGCCGGCTTGCGCTCCTTGATGTACTGCGCCACTCCCGTGATGGTGCCGCCCGTGCCCACGCCCGAAATCAGAATGTCCACCTTGCCGTCCGTGTCGTCCCATATCTCCGGGCCGGTCGTATGCAGGTGAATCGCCGGATTCGCGGGGTTGTCGAATTGTTGAAGAATCACGCCGTTCGGCGTCGCGGCCAGAATCTCATTGGCCTTGGCAATCGCGCCCTTCATCCCGTTCGGTCCCGGAGTCAGCACAATCTCCGCGCCAAAGGCCTTCACCAGCACCCGCCGCTCCACGCTCATCGTCTCCGGCATGGTGAGGATCAGCTTGTAGCCCTTCACCGCCGCCACAAACGCCAGCGCAATGCCGGTGTTGCCGCTGGTGGGCTCAATCAGAACCGTCTCGCCCGGCTTGATGCGTCCCCGCCGCTCGGCATCCTCCACCATCGCAAGACCCAGCCGGTCCTTCACGCTGGCCATCGGGTTCTGGCTCTCCAGCTTCGCCACCACCGTCGCCGGCAGACCCGCCGCCACGCGGTTCAGCCGCACCAGCGGCGTCTTTCCAATCAGCTCCGTTACATTCGCGGCAATACGCGCCATCTCGTCTCCTTTTCGGTTGGAAATAAGCCCTGGGGGCGTCCCGTGCAAAGGTGTCTCAGGGGTAAGGGCCGCCTCAGGCGGCATCTCGGGCAGGGGAAAGTGCGCGAAACCATGCAGGCGCACCACTACGTCGGAGCAGACACCGGAACGGTGTTAGCGACATCGACGCATGGCTACAGCCTATTCCTGCCCCGCCGCCTCTGGCAAGCGCTACCTGGCCTGCTAACGAAAAGGGGGAAATCATACGCTATGGCGCAGGAATCGCTACCACATTTCGCACAATTAAATCAGGAAGTAAGGCGAGCCTTCGCACTTCCGATCCATCCTCTTTAACAGCCCACAGCTCGCTTATTCGTCGTTTAGGGTCGTACAGTGGCAGGATGATAGCGTGTGCGGCGCTCACCCACGGCACGCAGGCGCTGAGAAAGCGGGCATCCGGCACTCTTGACTTTTCCAGCACCGTGCTCATGGACCCATTCCTCCGGTCAATGGTTACGAGAGAGCCATCATCCCATGTGACTATTTTCTTGCCATCAGTTGAAAAGGACGCCCGTAAGATGGACCCCTTTGCTCTATAGGGCGATTCAACACAATTGCGCGTCACCAGATCCACAAACATCAAACGTGCTCGCACTTCTCCAGCGTCCTGAGTCGCACGGATATATATTAGTCGATCCTGAATTTCGCAATATCCTGTTTGTTTTCAATAGGATGTTATGCTATTTCGTGGTATAATATTTCCAGCAATTGAGTTAAATCTCTGCATAAGCTGGGGAAAAATCATGCGTCCCAAGAGTGCGCCGAAGCATCCGCAGCGGGAGTTCTTTCAGATCGACCTTGAGCAGTTGATCGACATGAGCCACCCCCTGGTGCGGCTTGGGACCTACATCGATTGGGCGTCGTTTGAAGCGACGCTTGGCGGCAGTTACCACGCCACGCTTGGCGCCCCCGGCATTTCGACGCGT
>DASQSP010000206.1:0-8028 GCA_035642355.1 Occallatibacter sp. | reverse complement strand
GCTGCTCACCCAATCCACGCTCAAGTTTCACCGCCAGACCGGCATGCCCAGGGTCAGCATGCTTTCGGAAATTCTGGAAGGCGTGGCAGCCATGTTCCGGGGCCGGCTGAATGCCGCGGAGATGACCCTCGATGTGCGGGTGACGGACGAGATTGCCATTGCCTGCATGCCCAGCGAGATGCAGCAGATATTCGCCAACCTGCTGGCCAACTCCATTGAGGCGACGCCCCCCGGCGGGCGGCTGATTGTCCGGCTGCGGCCCTCCGTGGATTGGCGCGACCACTCCCGGCGCGGCATGCGCGTCACCTTCGCCGACACCGGCGTGGGCATGGATCGCGAGACCCGGCGGCGCATCTTCGAGCCCTTCTTCACCACCAAGATCGAGACCGGCACCGGGCTGGGCATGTGGGTGGTGGCGCAACTGGTGGAGCGGCATGGCGGCGACATCCGCTTGTGGAGCACACCGCGCTACGGGGCCAGCGGCACGGCGATCTCTGTCTTTCTACCCACGGAGTTCGCCGCCCCCGAGGGCGTGGAAGCAGGCGTGGAAGCAGGCGTGGGAGCGGGCGTGGAAGTAGGCGCGGGCGTGGTCACCGCCGTCGACGAACGCCAGCCCGTCTGATTCCTTGCCGTGCGCCCTCCCCTTCGTGCGCCCTCCCCTTATAGATCCGGCAATTAACTACTGGGCCTTGGGTGCCCCATTCTTCGCGCGTTCTTTGCGCGAAGGGTGGGAGAGCACAACACTATTTACTTGCCGGATCAATAGCGCACCCGTGAGGCCACAAGCAATAACGACTTTGAACGTCGCGGCGCGTCGAAGCATCCAAATGTGTGTCCGCACGGTAGAGGCACCATTTCAACTGCTTTTATCTTCTGGAGAGCATCATGCGACTGCAATCCTGGACAGGCAAGGCTTTTCTGGCAGCAGGTTTGGCGGCGCTGGGCTGCGGGCCGGCAGCGTCCCAGACCACAGCGGCGCTGAGCGTCTTTGGCGCTTTCAGCGGAACCACCAGCGGCAACGGCACCGCACAGAGCCCGTCGAACGCGGCTGGCGGCATCGTGGAGCTGCGCCACATCGCCAACCCGCTCGTCGGCTACGAGGGAACCTACAGCTTCAACCGCGCCAACCAGACCTACAACACCACCCCGTTCGCTTGTCCCGTGGCCGAACCGGTTTGCCCGCCGCCTCCGCAGTCTCCGGCTCCGGTCTCGGCCAATGCCCATGAGATCACCGGGGACTGGATCGTTTCCCTGCACATCGCCAATGTGCGGCCCTTCGCGCTGGGCGGCCTTGGCGTACTGATCAACCAGCCCGTGAGCGGACAGGCCGAAACCACCTCGTCCAACAAGTTCGTCTATGTCTATGGCGCGGGCGTCGACTGGGGTTTGCTGCCGCACATCGGTCTGCGCTTCCAGTATCGCGGCAACCTCTACAAAGCGCCGGACCTGACCGCGCTCTACACCTCGACGAACAAGTTCACGCAAACCGCCGAACCCGTGGTTGGCGCTTACTTCCGCTTCTAGCTGCGGCATCCTTTCCCTGCTCGCCCTAGAAGAACAGTTCGGGCGAGACGTGAAACCGCTCACTGAGTTTGCGGATATGTTCCTTGTTGAGCTGGCGCCTGCCGCGCAGCACTTCGGAGACGATGCTTGGCGTTCCAAAGACATCGGCCAGATCCTTTTGCTTCAGGCCGTGCTGCTCCATCAGAAAAGAGAGCCGCTCGAGAGGCGACGATGGGGGCAGTTGATAGTGCTTCTCCTCAAAGTCCTCGATCAACAGCGTCAGCAGGTCGGCGAGTTCGGCCTGTTCCGGGTTCCAGTGGTCGCGGCATTGTTCCAGTTCGTAGAGGGCTTCGATACTGCTCTCGTTTTGCTCCTCTGTGCGGATGACGCGTGGAGGAAACCGGGTGAGAAGTGCGGCGTACGCGGGATCGGCAGCGAGTACGTTCATGATTTCCATCCTTCCTTGTCGTATTCCGTGTGTGTGAGCACATGACGGATAAAGATGCGGCCCGTTTTGTAGTTCACTTCGACGATCAGCCGGAAGGAGTTGCCCTTGATGTTGAACACCGTAAATCGTCCTGCGCTGTCGGCAGTGGGAAGCACCCTCCGCACGTCTTCAATGGAGCGCCATTGAGCTCTTTTGGCGATACGGTACCAGGCATCCAGCGGGGCGGCGAGACCGGAGTGCCGCACACTTGCTTCCAGCAGCCTTTTGCGGCTGATGATATGCACACGGACCTCTACCTGGAACGATAATTCGCAATATGCGAACTTGTCAACAGGACTATCTGCTCTTTTTCGATCAGTTCTGGATGATGCGATGATGCTACCAGCCGGCCACCCACACCAGCGGGTCCGGCGCAACGCTGCAAGCCTGCGCGCCGTTCACCTTCCATGAGGTGCCGTCCGCGTAGGTGATCTCGTCCAGCCGGATGCTCAGGACCGCGGTAAAGCCGGGCAGAGTCAGATCGGCGGCTACGCTGGCAGGGTCCTCGGCGGCAAAGGGCACAGTGAGGGTCTGCGTACGGTCGGGCTGAGGGCCGCTGGAAGAGACAGTCATAACGGAGCGTTTTTTGCCGGAGAGGCCGCGCACGGTGACCTTGGCGGAGACCACCCGGCCGGTCTGTCCCGACGCCAGCACCAGATGGATGCGCTGCGACGGGCCCTCGATTTGTTGGCCCCGTTGGCCGTCGCGTGCCATCCGCAGACCGCCATTGGTGCTCTGCAGCGCGAGCATTTGCACCGGGCAGGCTGGCGCGCCAGGCGGCAGCATGATGACCGTCGTCTTGCCCTGGCCGTTGAGCGGTTCCGTGCCTGCGGCCGCCGTTCCGCCGGGACCCTGCGCGGCAAGCGAAGCAAGACCGAAGACGAGAGCAACCGGAAGCAGGTGGAGCAGATGCGAGCGGCGCATGAGGAGCCTCCTCGGGCGGGAGATCCGCCGATGCCCACTACGATACTCCCGCTGGATTTTGAAAGCAATTCCTCAGTACAGAAGGTGGTTTCTCCACCCTGCGCGGGGCCGGTTTCTGCACCCTCCGCTGTGTTACCGTTTGAATACGGCGTTCGCTGGCGGGGTTTTGCCGGCCGGGCGGCGGAAGATTTCAAGCATGCCCCAGCAGCCGGAATTGATTTCGCCTCCGTTACCCGCGAGCCCGGCTCCTGATTCAGGGACTGTGCCCAGCGGTGCGGCGCCGGCCCGAGCCGAGCCTGCGCCGCAGCGGATTCCCCCCTGGCTGGTGCGCGCCGAGCTATTATTGCGGGTCATGCTGCGCATCTATATCGGCCTGGCGGTTTGTTACGTGCCGTGGTCGCCGCTGTTCTGGGATCAGAACCCGCTCTTCGTGCAGTTTCCCACGCTTTCCATCTATGCGGCCAACGGTGCCGTGCGGGGCATTGTCTCGGGGTTGGGACTCCTCAACATGTGGATCGCCCTCCGGGATGCGATGCAGTTCAAAAACCGGGAATAAGAGACAGGAAACAGCGCGATGGCCAACAAAGCGCAATCGAATAGCAGCGGCGCGGGAAATGTGCCGGCGGCAGCCAGTCTGCCCGTCAACGGTGCTCCGCCGCACCTCGATGTGGCTCCGCTGGCTTATGAGAATCCCGGCTTTCTCAACAGCGCCGACGGCCGGCTGATCCGCATCGTCTCCGAGTTTATGGAGCCGCTTTCCCGTTTCCGCCGCGAGCAGATTCAGGACACGGTGGTTTTCTTCGGCTCGGCCCGCTTTCGCGGCAAAGAGGAAGCCGACCACGAGCTGGAACTGCTCGACAACACCGGCTCCACCCAGCCCGCGCCCAGCGAAGAACAGCCCGCCAGCGCCCCGCAGATCGCCGCGGGAGAGGCCACCGACCTGCAGCGCAAGCGCGCCGTCGCAGCCGTCGAGATGGCCCGCTACTACGAGGACGCGCGCCGTCTTGCCCACATGTTCACGGATTGGGCGAAGACCGTTCCCTCGCGGCGGTCCCGTTTCGTCGTCACCTCCGGCGGCGGGCCTGGCATCATGGAAGCCGCCAATCGCGGCGCCTACGAGGCCGGCGGCAAAACCATCGGCATGAACATCCGCCTGCCCTTCGAGCAGTTTCCCAACCCCTACATCACGCCCGCGCTCAACTTCGAGTTCCACTACTTCTTCATGCGCAAGCTGTGGTTCGCCTATCTGGCCAAGGCGCTGGTAGTTTTTCCCGGCGGCTTCGGCACCCTCGACGAGATGTTCGAGATTCTCACCCTGATGCAGACCCAGAAGCTGGCCAAGAAGATCACCGTCGTCATCTATGGCTCCGACTACTGGAAGCGGGTTTTCAACCTGGACGCGCTGGTCGATACCGGCGCCATCTCGCCCAAGGACATCGAGCTGTTCCAGTTTGCCGACACGCCCGAGCAGGCATTCGCGCTGCTGCGTGACGGGCTCACCCGGGACTTTCTGGTGCCGGAGGCAGCTGCGGCCGCCGCGCATCCGCACGCAGAGATCATGCCCGGCATCACTCTCGAAGACTTCCTGGGACCGGAGATGGCCAGGACCGCTAAATAAGACGGCTAAATAAGACGGCCAAGTAAGACAGGCGCCATCGTCATACCTGTCCTGGGTGCCCCCGGTCTCGACTTTGAGACCGGGGATGGAAGACCGGGGATGGAAGACCGGGGATGGAAGACCGGGGATGGAAGACCGGGAAAAGCACTCCATTGGCTAACTACGGAATGTGCATCTCGCCGCGCAACGGCGTCTCCACCGAAGAGGGCCCCGCCAGCACACCATACGCGCCCGGCAGCAGCTCGAAGCCATTCTTCTTCTCGTTAAAGATCGCAAGCACTTCGGTCGAAATCGGCACGGTCACGGTCTTCGATTCCCCCGGCTGCAACTCCACGCGCGTCCATCCCGCCAGCCGCTTGAACGGCTCGCCCGCTGCCGCGGGCAGGGTCGCATACACCTCGGCAATCTCCGTGCCCGCGCGCTTGCCGGTATTCCTCACCGTAAAGCTCACCGCGCGCTTCGCATCGTCCACCTTCAGGCCGGAGTAGGCATAGGTCGTATACGAAAGTCCAAAGCCGAATGGGAACAGCGGCGGCTTGTGCTCGGTCTCGTACCACTTGTAGCCCACCTCAAGCCCCTCGTCGTAGTGCACTGAATACTTCGAGCCCTCATGCGCCTTGTCATTCACCGCGCCGTTGCCCTGGCCCTCGTCTTCCGCGCTCAGCGGCGCAATCACCGGGCGCGGCAGATCGGCTTCGCTCCTCGGGAAGGTCATGGCCAGCTTGCCGGTGGGGTTCACCGCGCCGGTCAGTACGTTGGCCAGGGCGATGTGGCCGCTGCTGCCCGCGTACCACGCTTCCACCACGCCGCTGACGTGATCCAGCCACGGCATGGTCACCGCCGTGCCCGTCTCCAGCACCACGATCGTGTGCGGATTGGCCGCCGCGACCGCGGCAATCAGCGCATCCTGATGGTCAGGCAGCGCCAGCGAAGGCAGGTCCACGCCCTCGGACTCCCACTGCGCGGCGAACACAATGGCCACATCGGCGTTTTTGGCAAAGGCCGCGGCGGCGGCGGGATTGTCGCCGGAGTTGTAGTCAATGGCGGCCTCCGGCATGCTCGCCCGCAGCGCCTTCAAGGGTGAAGTCGGAAACCAGATGTGGTCCTGCCAGTGGGTCGCGCCCTGTCCCGGCGGCATAATCGCATTGCCGCCCGGCGGATCCACCTGCGCCGAACCTCCACCCGAAATCATGCCCACATCCGCATGCCCGCCGATGATGGCGATGCGATGAATCCACGACGCGTCGAGCGGCAGAATTCCGTGCTCGTTCCTGAGCAGCACAATACTGTGCTCTTCAATCTTCTGCGCGAGCGCCAGGCCGCCTTCCACGTCCACCACGCTCTTCTCGACCGGGTGGTCCACGATGCCGGAGAGAAACTCGCTATACAGCACCCGCCGCGCGTGATCGTCGATCTCGCTCATCGGCACGGTGCCCGCGTCCACCGCCGCCCTCAGCGCCGGGCCATAGAAGTCCGCCAGCGGCTGTTCCTGATCGAGTCCCGCGGCCGAAGCCTTCACCGTCGAGTGCGTGCCGCCCCAGTCCGAGATCACAAAGCCCTTGAAGCCCCACTCGCCCTTCAGCACGTCGCGCAGCAGATACGGGTTCTCACAGGCGTAGTCGCCGTGTACGCGGTTATACGAGCACATCACCGCCGCCGGATGCGCAATCCCAATCGCGATGTGAAACGCCAGCAGATCGCTCTCCTGCATCGCCCGCTTGCCGATAACGACGTTCACAATGTTGCGGCCCGTCTCCTGGTCGTTGAGCGCGTAGTGTTTAATGTCGCCCATCACATGCTCGGCCTGCTCGCACCGCATCAGGTTGCCCACCATCGTTCCGGCCAGCAGCGGATCCTCGCCCGCGTACTCGAAAGTACGCCCGTTGCGCGGCTCGCGGGTCAGATTCACGCCGCCGCCCAGGGTCATGTTGTAGCCCTGCGCGCGCAGCTCCCGGCCAATCAAGCTGCCGTAGGCGCAGGCCGCCTGCGGGTTCCAGCTTGAAGCCGCGCCCAGGTCCGAAGGCAGCGCGGTCGCGTAGCGGCCATTCGCTCCGCTGTCGCGCACGCCATAGGCCGCGTCCGAAATCAGGATCGGCGGAATTCCCAGCCGCGGCACACCCTCGGTATATCCGGCGCCCCCGTTCGTCAGATGCGTCAGCGGCATCTGCCACTGCTCGGCATGCGCCATGCCGTTGCCATGCAGCAGAGCAATCTTTTCGTCCAGCGTCATCTCTTTCAGGACAAGCTCAGCCCGCTGCTCCGGCGGCAGGCTCGTATTCATCCACGGCCGGTCAGCCGGCGTGGCCGTTGTCTGGGCGGTCAGAGATGCGGCGACCATTGCCATCGTTCCGGCAAAGACAGCCACCGGCTGCCGGAAACTGCGTTTGCCTATGTGCATGCGTTCCCTCACTAAGTATTACCTCGCAGAGCCGCGGGTCGAGCCGCCAGCCCCTAACCAGTGTGGCGCCGAGGTGCGCCCCGCGGTCAAAATCGTTTGTGCAGCACGCCGCCAGCATAAACCACGTATGTGTTATACGTAAAACGTTTGAGCAGGCGGGAAGAAAGACAAGGGATGGTGCCGACGGTCTATCGGCTCCGCGCCTGAGCTGAATCTGGTTGAGCATGGGAGGTTGCAAGCGCCTCGTCCAATTTTTGCAGGCTACCGTCGCTCACAAGATTGCCAGCCGGATCGATGAGAGCGACCGTCGGAAAAGATACGATTCCCCAATCGGCTGTCAGTCGGCCCGTCTTGTCGTAAATAAACGGGAACGGAGGCACACTATGCCAAGGCTGCTTTTCAAGCATCAGGGTGTGCGTGTGAAACGTGTCCCAGTCCTCGCCTTCGTTGACGTGAATGGCGAGAACGCGGAACCGATTCCGCTCCGCGCGATGGCTGGATACGAAGTCAGCCAACTCCGGGATGCCTTTCTGAATACAAGGGGCGCACGTGTAGTGCCAGAAGTACAGTAACGTCCATTGTCCTTTGGTTGAGCCGATTTCGAACGGACGATTCTTCATGTCCCACAGAGTCGATATCGTTGGCGTGCCGTGTCCGTAGTGCTGCGGTATCGGGGCGAGTGCGAAGTGCAGCGTTGGCAAAGTCAAGTCTCGATCGGCCACTTCAAAGGGCTGCGCCTGTCGGTCCACTTTTTCCAGAAGGATATGCAGCGAGTATCTGCCAGGCGGAAGTTTTAGTACGCCGTCCGTTCCCCGAATAGCGCCGAGCATTGCCGAGGATTGCGTCCAGATACGTCCGGTTATGCCATTTGTGTTTACTGGAACCGGCGTCCGAAGTGCATACCGTACGCTGTGGAGTGGCTGCAGCCTGATAACAAGGGGCTGAGACAAATCTGCGGCGGGCAATTCGACGAGCGCACCCTGAGTATTCCTCTCATTGAAGACAAGGAACGCGGCCTCACTGGTCCCAATGATGGCTGCCCGAGGAGCGAGCAAAGAGAAGTGGCCTGTTGCGTCGGTTATCGCGTGCGGTCCCAGC
>DASQSP010000205.1:0-13715 GCA_035642355.1 Occallatibacter sp. | reverse complement strand
GCCGCCTGCGGTCAGGCCATCGAAGTAGCCGAACGCCTGGAGCCCGACCCGGCCGACCGCGCCGCCTATCAGGCCGGTTATGCGCACTGGCGCAAGGTTTATCCAGCTCTTAAGACGCTGCGCTGAGTTTAACAACGGCGTGGAAGTACGGAGAGGCGGCCTGCGGAGCCGCCATTCTCGCATGGACGGCGGTTGGGGAGCGTCTGCGGCCGCCCGCCGATAAGACAGGCCTACTGGCCTAACGACGGCTGTTTCTTGCTTCTGGCGGCCCTTACCTTAACCCGGCCAGAGTTCATCGAGTTTCAGTAGACAATGCTGCTCCCGGCGTGCAAACTCCACGTATATGCTCTCCAAAACTTTTCTGATCGCACTCCTACTGGCGGTGGTCCCTCTCTGCGCCCAGCAGCCTCAGCCTGGAGTCTCAAAGCCTACTGAGATTCAGCAGCCTGCTGGCAAGTTGCCGGTGGAGCCGTCCAAATTGAGCGCGGCAATTCGCGCCAGCTACTATCACCCGGACAGCCTTAACGCGATGGAATGCAATTTAGCAGTCGATTGGCCGACATTTTTTAGTGCGCTTAAGACGACTGTTCCTGATGATCGGATCAAAGCCCTTCAGGGCCTGAAGATCCACTCACGCGCTGAACGGGGAAAACCAGCCGCACTTACGTTTGACTGGGCCGGTGGTCAAATAAGCACACGCGATCAATTGGAGAGCGGACTTAAGCAGATGGTGGACGGCTTTTACCAGATTTATTGGCCAACACTTGCGGGGCCGCTAGTGGGAGAACAGGACAAGCTGGAAGATATCAAGCCTCTCCCTGACGGCGGAGCTAAAACATCAGCTTTGAGCGGTGGGATGCACATCAATATTGTGGTCGACAAGTCAGCAGCACCGACACACTATGACTTTCAAAGTCCGGCCCTGAAGGGGAACGTTGATATCTCGTACCTTCCGGCGTCGGGTGAGCGCCCAGAAACCCCTCCCCTCATCGGGGGGCTCAAAATGGACGAGGGAATCGGAGAGTCAACTTTTAAGGTTGATATGAATGTTGATTACCAGACCGTCGAGGGGCTTGAAATCCCCAGGAATATTACCTTTGGGGTCATAGGCGCATTCACTATCAAAATGGAACTGACTGAGTGTGCCATCTCTAAAGGCTCGCCCTCGCAGTAGGCGCTGCTACTCGAAATCAGCGAAGGTGAAGCCGTCGCGCTTGACGACCTGGCCTGCGCGCAGCGCGAGCGGCGCGGAGAACATGGGCCCCGCATACACACAGGTATGAAACTCGCCGCGCTCGCCGCAGGGGTCCACCGCGGCGGGCATCTCGGCCAGCAGCGCCGCATCGAATTCGCGGCCGGCAAAGTGGGCAGGCAGGTGATTGGTGTCGATGCAGGCCAGCCGCGCGCGCAGTCCGCCGGCAATCATGGCGCGCGCCAGCGCATCGGTTGGAATCTCCCACAGAGGAAACAGCGGCTCCAGGCCGGTGCCTGCGAGCTGACGCACGCGATAGGCGCGCACTTCGGCCAGAAACAGATCGCCGAAAGCAATCGCGTCGATCTTCTCGCGCACCGCGCGGGCGCACACCTCGGCCATGCGCTGCTCGTAGATTTCATTGCTGCAGGGCCAGGGCAGCGGAACCGCCCATAGCGGCAGTCCGGCCGCGGCGGCTTGCGCCTCCAGCACCGTGCGGCGCGTGCCGTGCATGGCCACGCGGTCGAATGCGCTGTTGAGCGTGGTAAGCAGGCCGACAATTTCAAGAGAGGGATCGCCGCGCAGAACATGCAGCGCCCAGGCGCTGTCCTTGCCGCTGCTCCAGGAGAGAAGAACGCGCTTCATAGTGTGATTTTATATTGGTGCTTCGGCCTTCAATGTAGATATCATGGATTGAACCGATCAATCTGATCCATATGATCAGTGCGATCAGGGGGATAAGATGATTACGGAAGTCAACGCTGTGAACTTTCGTCAGAACCTGGGCGAGATGCTGAGCCAGGTCCAGTACCGCAACGACAGCATCGTAATCAGCAAGGACGGCAAACCCGTCGCCGCGCTGGTGGATGCCGAACTGTTTGCCCGCATCCGGCGCATGCGCGAGCGCTTCGATGCGTTGAGCGGGCGCATTGCCGAGGGCTACGCGGCGATTCCGGCAGACAAAGGCATGGCCGAGATCGACCGGGCAGTGGCGAGGGCGCGGCGGCGCTGATGGCCCTGCTGCGCGTGGTGCTTGATACGAACGTCCTCGTCTCCGGGCTTGCCTATCCGTCGAGCGTGCCCGGCTCGATTGTGAACGTCTGGAAGCAGGGTGGTCTCGAACTGGTGCTGTCGCGCTTCATTCTGGACGAGATGGTGCGCGTGCTGCCGAAGCTGAAGCGGATCAAATTGACAACGGCGGAGATTCGCGACCTTGCCGACAGCTTCATGTTCATGGCGGAGATTGTGGAACCGAGCGCGAAGAAAGAAAGAGCGCTGCGCGACTCCACCGATCAGCAAGTGCTTGGCACCATGCTGGCGTCGAAGGCTGACTATCTGATCACGGGCGATAAGGATCTATTGGCATTGGCCGGGAAATATCCTATTGCGACTCCGGCGGAGTTTTGGGCGCGGCACGGCGGTTACCCGAATCACGCATGAAGGCGGAGAGTTTCTGCACGTCGGCCCGCACCGCGGACTCGCTAGCTGAGGTCTTTCGCCATGAAGCGGGCGACCTGATCGTACGCGTGCTCGAAGGGCCGGAGACTTATTGATCCGGAACGTATGTAGTGCTGTGCTTTCCCACCCATCGCGCATAGAACGCGCAATGGATGGGGCACCCAGTTTCATCCGTCGAGGCCGGAATCGCCGGTGGGGGACTGTTACGACAGGTGCGTGAAGGGATGCGCGGCCAGGCGGCGCGGCAGCGGAGCCGGTTCCAGGCCAGCGGTGGCCGTGCTCATTACGGCAGTAAAGTCCCTGCGGAAGGCCATCATCTCGTCCGCGGTGCCCACCGTGAGGCGCAGCGAGTTAGGCCAGGCTGGCCAGATGCGGCCCACGAACATGTCCTTCTGCGCCAGCGCGGCCTGCACTTCCTTGCCCGGCCGTCTCACGTCGAGCATAAAGCAGTTGCTCTCCGAGGGCGTGCAGTGATAGCCCTCGCTCTTGAGCCAGGCCACGGTTTCAGTGCGGATGCTCCCGATGATTTTCTTGCGCGAGGGAATAATATCCGGATCGAGCAGGCTGGCTTTGGCCGCGGCCATCGCGGTCGTCGGCAGCGCATTGTCTCCGCCGAAGAGCGTGATCTTGGCCAGCAGGTCCGGCCGGCCCACGGCAAAGCCCATGCGGATGCCCGCCATCCCATAGAGCTTCGAGAAGGTGCGCAGTACGATGACGTTCTTGCCCTCCTTCACAAAGTCCAGCGAGCGTGGCGCGTCGCAGAGGTGAATATAGGCCTCGTCGATCAGGATGACGCCATCCCTGGGCGCATGTGCCACGGCGTGTTCAATGTCCGCGCGCGGCGTGCAGGTGCCGGTGGGGTTGTTGGGGTTGCAGATGTAGATCACTCCGGGATTCGACGCCGCGGCCATCATGGCCTTGATGTCGTGCCTGGCCTCGCCCGTGGGGTCGGCCAGCGGCACCTTGATGATCGGCGCGCCGCTGATCTGCGCGGCCCACATGGGCGCTTCGTAACCGGGGTCGGCAATCACCAGCGGCCGGTCCTTGCCGGTAAAGGCCAGCACGGTAAAGTGCAGCGGCTGGGTCGAGCCTGCAAAGGGAATCACCGACTCGGGATCGAGCCCTTCCTGCCTGGTGAAGATCTCGGCCAGTTCATCTGCCATGGGGAAGAGATAGCGCCCTCCCCTGGGAAGGATGTCGATCATCGCCTGGCGCGCGGCATCCGAGGGCCCCATCGGGTTCTCGTTGGCGTCAATGTGGATGCCCACATTGGGGTCGGCGAAGTGCGGGCGCGCGGCCATAGCCAGACGTGGCTCGTTGAGCAGCGGCAGGCTGGCCAGCGCGGAAGCGCCGGCGGCATAGCGGAAGAAACTGCGGCGGGAAAAGCCGCTTGAGGCGACGGGATTTTCGGTCGGATGCATGGAAAAGGCTCCTTGAGCTCGGAAAAGTCTGCGCGGGCCCGGCGGTCTGCTCAGTGAAGCGGCTTGTTGCCGAGGTGCCCTGTGAGTGGGCCGGCAAAACCAATGCCCATGCGCAAAAGTAGCGCCTATGAGCGGCGAACACAAGCGGAATCGCACAAGGAGCGCAGCGGCTGAGCGGTGACTTATCCGGCATCCGCGGAGCAGAGAATCGCAGACGAAGTTGGTTGTGGTACACTTCGCCGGGTAAACGCTTTCTCGGATTTGACCGGATCGATCCCTCTGGGCCTGGTATTCTGCCGGCGCGCGCCGAGGAGCGAATGCCAGGATCACCCCTGTAGAACTGCCGTTTACGGCTTGACAAGCTTTGTAGTAAACCAATTTACTAAGGTGCGGTAGTCCGGCTGGCAGTGCGGACACATACGCCTCACAATCAGGTGACGGAATGCACGGATTCACCGCAGCTTTTTCCTTGGCCGCCGGCCCGCACGCGGCGCACAGCAGGGCTCTGGCGCTCAGCGCGCATTCGCTCGCCCATCTGGGCCCGCTCGACATCGCCATCATCGCCATCTACTTCGCGATGGTGATCTGGATCGGCTTCTATCTGAAGGGACAGGCCAACACCAGCGAAGAGTTCTTCATGGCCGGCCGCGAGATGACCGCCTGGATCGCGGGCCTCAGCTTCGTCTCCGCTAATTTAGGCTCGCTTGAACTCATGGGCTGGGCGGGCTCGGCCTATCAGTACGGCATCCTCGCCGCGCACTGGTATTGGATCGGCGCCATCCCCGCCATGCTGTTTCTCGGCATGGTCATGATGCCGTTCTACTACGTGTGCAAGACGCACTCCGTGCCTGGCTACCTCAAGCTGCGCTACGGCCAGGGAGCGAGCGTGGTCGCGGCCTTGTCCTTCTCCTTCATGACCATTCTCATGAGCGGCGTGAACATGTTCGCCATGGCCGAAGTGATGAAGGTGGTGCTGGGATGGGACATGAACTTCTCTATCATCGTTTCGTCGCTGGCGGTGGCCGCATACGTGGCGCTCGGCGGGCTGCGTTCGGCGATTTTCAACGAGGTTCTGCAGTTCGTGCTCATCTGGGGCGGCGCTCTGCTGGTGCCGATCCTCGGCCTGGTTGAGGCCGGCGGCTGGACCAACCTCAAGGCCAGGATCGCGCACAACGTCCAAACCGGCCTCATCCCCGCCGGCGACTACACCCACATGTGGCGCAGCACGGGCCACTTTGCCGACAACCCCATGGGCATTCACTGGACCGGCATCGTCTTCGGCCTGGGATTCGCGATCAGCTTTGGCTACTGGACTACGGATTTTCTGGTCGTTCAGCGCGTGCTCGCCGCCAATTCGCTGCGCTCGGCGCGCATGGCGCCAGTCATCGGCTCGTTCTTCAAGATGGCCGTCCCATTCATCGTCATCCTGCCCGGCTTGCTGGGCCTCGTGGTCCTGCAGAATCCCAACGGAAGCCTGTTGCGGCTGGTGGGCGAGAATGTGGTTGCGGCCAATCCCGGCGCTGGCCTGCACAGCTACAACGAAGTGCTGCCGCTGATGATGGTGCGCTATCTCGCGCCCGGCCTCCTCGGCCTCGGCATCACCGCGTTGATTGCTGGCTTTATGAGCGGCATGGCCGGCAACGTCAGCGCCTTCTCCGCGATTTGGACCTACGATCTCTACAAGCCGCTGATGGTCAAGAACGCGCGCGACGAGCACTACGTCAACGTCGGCCGCTGGGCCACCATCCTCGGCGTCGTTGTCTCCATCGGCGCGGCCTATCTGGTGATGCACGCCAGCGGCATTATGGACTACGTGCAGGCGCTGTTCAGCTTCTTCATCTCGCCCCTGCTGGGCGCCGTGCTCATGGGCATGTTCTGGAAGCGCGCCACCAGGGCCGGCGGCTTCTGGGGTCTGCTTATCGGCACGCTCACCTCAATCGGCCTGTTTATCTGGGTCTACCGCGATCCCTCGGCGCTTCGCTATGTGGCGCTCTCGCCGGACGCCAAGGCCCTGGCCGAGAACATGTATCGCGCTCTTTGGTCGGTCATCGTCGCCGTCCTCGTCAATGTGGTCGTGAGTCTGGCCACAAAGCCCAAGACCGAGGCGGAGTTGGATGGGCTGGTCTATGGCGCGACAAAGTTGCCCACGGAAGAACCGGTTGATTGGTTCAGGAACGAGTGGTTCTGGGCCTCAGTGGCCATCGCCGGTTTTCTCGGGCTCAACATTTACTTCTGGTAGGAGGCACTCATGCATTCTGGAAACATTTCAATCTGGTTTTTCATCGGGGTCCTTCTCACCATCTACGGCGCGATGATCTTCGCCTACGGGCTGTTTGAACTGGCAACAGGGCACCTCGCAAACGTAGTCCTGGCCAACCTTCATGCGTCCGTCTGGTGGGGCGCTATCATGCTGGTGCTGGGTCTTTTTTATGGCGTGCGCTTTCGTCCCGGCCGCGAAAACTAGAGCAATCACTGCAGCAATTTCAAGGAGCTTGAAGACTATGGCATCGCAGCGGACCATGACATTTGGTGTAGTAGTTGGTAACCGGGGATTCTTCCCCGACCATCTCGCGAAGATCGGCCGCGACGAAATCATCACCGTCCTCGAGGCGGCGGGCGCCAAGGTCATCGTGCTGGGGCCCGAGGATTCCAAGCACGGCGCCGTAGAAACCTATGCGGAGTCGGAGCGCTGCGCGGAGCTGTTCAAGAAGCACGCCGAAGCAATCGACGGCATCATCGTCTCGCTGCCCAACTTTGGCGAAGAGCGCGGCATCGTCGACGCCATCCGGCTCTCCGGCCTCAAGGTGCCTGTGCTGGTGCAGGCCACGCCAGACAAGTCCGACAACATGACCATCGCCGTGCGCCGCGACAGCTTCTGCGGCAAAATGAGCGCGTGCAACAACATGATGCAATACGGCATCACGTATTCGCTGACCACGCTGCACACCGAGAGCGTGAGTTCGCCCGAGTTCAAGGCCGATCTCGAGTGGTTCTCGCAGGTCTGCCGCATCGTCAAGGGCCTCAAAAATCTGCGCATCGGCGCCATCGGCGCGCGGCCCACGGCCTTCAACACCGTGCGCTACTCCGAGCGCATCCTCGAGACCAATGGCATCACCATTGAGACGCTCGATCTGTCTGAAATCTTTGGCCGCATCAACCGCATGAAGGACACCGACGACGCCGCGCAGGCCAAGCTTGCCGCCATCAAGGCCTACGTCTCGACCGCCGGCATTGCCGATGCGGCGCTGCTCAAGATGGCCAAGCTCGGCGCGGTCATCGACAGATGGATGAAGCAGTCGCATGTGACCATCAGCGCCGTGCAGTGCTGGACCTCGATGGAAGAGTTCTTCGGTGTGGTGCCGTGCACCATCATGAGCATGATGTCGAACGAACTGATTCCCTCCGCGTGCGAAGTGGATGTGCCCGGTGTGTTGAGCATGTACATGCTCGCGCTGGCCAGCCAGACGCCCAGCGCACTGCTCGACTGGAACAATAACTACGGCAGTGACCCCAACAAGTGCGTCTGCTTCCACTGTTCCAACCTGCCCAAGCACTTCTTCAAAGATGTCCGCATGGACTTCCAGGAGATCATCGCCGGCACCGTGGGCAAGGAGAACACCTTTGGCACCTGCGTGGGCCGCGTCAAGGCCGGCACCATGAGCTACGCGCGCTACTCCACGGACGATCGCAACGGCATCATTCGCGGTTACACCGGCGCGGGCCGCTTCACCGACGATCCGCTGGAGACGTTCGGCGGCGCAGGCGTTGCCGAGATTCCGCAGTTACAAAAGCTCTTGAAGTACATCTGTCGCGAGGGCTTCGAGCATCATGTCGCCGCCAACTTCAGTGACGTGTCAAGGGCCATTCACGAGGCTGCTCGCTATCTCGGCTGGGAGAGCCATTATCATCCCGCGCTCGAGGAGTAGGCGAACAACGCTAAGTTTTTTCGGGTGCCGAACGCATGTGTCGGCGCCCATTTATTTTTGAAGTGAGGCGAAAGGGAAGCGCACGATGGCCAGGCGGATTGGGAAAAGTCTCGTGGTAAACGGAACCATCGTGGTGACAGAAGCCGCATGGAATGCGGAGCTCGAAGCAAAGCAAGAAAAATTGGTGGAGTGGCTGCACGCACAGCGTCTCGCGGGCGTGCTGCTGCGCCGCCATGAAAATTTTGCCTGGATTACAGGCGGCGCCGTCGAGGTGCGCGTGCTCACTCCCGCTGAGACTGGCGTGGCGTCGATCCTCGTCACTGCCGAAGGCAGGCGCTACTACTTCACGGGAGAGAATGAGGCTCCGCGTCTGCACGACGAGGAGTTCGGCAAGCTCGACTTCGAGCCTGTGATTTTTCCCTGGTTTGGAGACGATACTGCTGCTGCAGCGGCGAAACTGACCGGCGGCGCGCTTGGCTCAGATACGCCCACCGAAGGAGCGAAGCTCGTCAATCTATCATCACTGCGCGCCGCGCTCAGCGAGTCTGAGATCGCGCGCTACCGCTGGCTGGGCGCGGAGACCGCCGACGCGGTCGTCGAATCGCTGCACGAGGTCGAACCGGGCCTCAGCGAATTCGATATCGAGTCCATCACCGCCGCCAACCTGCTGCGCCGCGGCATTCAGCCCTCGGTCTATCTCTATGCCGTCGACGAGCGCATCTACAAATACAAGCATGCGCCGGCGCGTGGCGCGCGCCTCAAGCAGTACGCCATGCTGAATTTATGCACGCGCAAGTGGGGCCTCGCGATTTCGATCACACGTTTCGCGCATTTCGGCGTGCCGCTCGTGGAACTCGCGGCGCGTTTTCAGTCCGCCGCCAACGTCAACGCCGCGCTGCTTGACGCAACCCGCGCCGGCGCAACCTCAGCGGCCTTGTTTCGCGTGGCCCAGCAGGCCTACGCTGCCGAAGGCTTTCCCGGCGAAGAGCGGCTGCATCATCAGGGCGGTGCAACCGGCTACTTTGAGCGTGAGTGGGTGGCAACGCCGGAGGGGATGGAGACCGTGGTCAGTCCGCAGGCCTTCGCGTGGAATCCCAGCATGCGCGGCGGCAAAGCGGAAGATACGGTCATCGTGAGCGGCGACAAGATCGAGTGGCTCACGTCGACGCCGACTTTACCCGTGATCGAGACCGCTGTGAATGGCCGCGTCTATCGCGCCGCCGGCGTTCTCGTGAAGTAGTGCGGAATTATTTCAGGACTGCGCATCAACCGGCTGCAGCGTGAGCCGCGCCGTGAGCACAATCAGCGCCACCCACAGCGCATCGGCGCCCAGCAGGTGCGCAATCTGCAGCCACACCGGCGCCAGCAGCGCCACATCGAGCACGCCAAGAATATACTGCGCCGCCAGCAGCACCAGAACCACGGCGGAGAGCACGCGATTATCCCAATAGGCGCTGCGCCGCGCCGCACGCACCAGCAGCCAAATGAGAAAGACACTGGCGAGAAACGCGACGGCCGGATGCGTCCACCGCCAGCGAAGAAGCCACGCGCTGCTTGAGGAGAAATCCGTCGTCAGGGCGGCGCTGAGCGACTGTGCCGGGAAAAGCGTATCGCCTAGCGCGGCCAGCGAGCCCGTAACTCCGACTGCGAGCACCACCAGCAGCCCTGCAGCTGCGCCCCATGGCGCGACCCAGCGCACATCGCGGCGTAAATAACCACGCGCGCGGCCTAGCAGATGTGCGGTGAGCGCGAGCGAAGCCAGCAGCAACAGCGTGTTGGTTAGATGCAGAGCCAGATAGGGCGCTCGCAGGGGCGACTGGCTCTGCGCCGTGAGCCCCAGCTTCACCAGCAGCGCGCCAATCACGGCCTCAATCAGCGTAAAGGCGACGCTTGCTACTGCGGCCGCGCGTGCCAAGTGCCCACGCACCGTTCCCGCGAATGTCCATATCAGCAGGCCCACGGCAGAGAAGAATGAGAGCCCGCTGGTGATGCGGTGCGTGAACTCGATCATCGTATCCGCGCGCGGCGAGTGCTGCAGCACCGTGCCGTTGCACAGCGGCCAGTGATCGCCACAGCCCGCGCCGGAGCCGGTGGCGCGCACCAGCCCGCCCCACAGAATCACCGCGACAAA
Organism: Occallatibacter sp.; assembly: GCA_035642355.1. GTDB lineage: Bacteria > Acidobacteriota > Terriglobia > Terriglobales > Acidobacteriaceae > Telmatobacter. Next base: position 3,587 of record DASQSP010000205.1, on the reverse strand, counting down.
ATACGCCAGCACCGCCCACGCAAAGCGGCGCAGCGCGGGTGAGGGAAGGCGTTGTGTATCGGCGGTTGCGGCTGTGAGGGTCATTGCGAAGGGTCCGGCAATGCCAGTTTAGTTCATGCGCGCGCCGAGGCGTCGCAATCGCGCGGCCATCAATATCGGGAAACGCACGATCACGTTTTAGAAATGGCGCTTGAGCTTTAGTATTTGGGCCTCGAAGCCGTACCAGAGCGCTGTGGCGAAGGCCGTTGACTCTACGAGCCGGAACGCGACCACGGCGAGATTGCCGGCAACGCCGTAGCGGTCCATGCGCAGGTCGAACCAGCCGAAAAAGATGAACACCGCGATGTGAATCATGTAGAGGCCATAGCTGATGCGGCCGTAGAAGGCCAGCGGCCCGCGGCGCAACGCGGCATTCAGGGGATTGCGCGCGCCGGTTGAAGCAATCGCCGTCATCACTGCGCCGCCAAAGGCCAAGGCCAGCGCCGAATCGAGAAATGCCGTGCCTCCGGCAATGGTCGCTGCTGCTGTAATGCCGAACACAAGTCCGCAGAGGCCGAGCGCGAGCCATGCGCGCCGGCTCAGCGCGAGTGTGTAAAGCCCCAGCGCCAGCAGGCTACCCAGCGCGATGCCGTCCAGGTGAATCACCGTGTGCGTGGGCGTGAGCCACGCGAAGCGGTGCATGCGCACCAGCGGGCAACCGATCACGACGGCCACGAGCAACGCGGCCAGCAGCGCAGGCGCGCGCAAAAACCGCACCACCTGCGCCCACACAAAGTAGTACTGCTCCTCGATGGCCAGCGACCACGTTTGCCCGATCGCCGGCGGCATCGCGAAGTGGATCAGATTTTGCAGAAACAGCAGATAGGCCCACCACGGCGCGGCGCGCACCGCATCGCCCACGCCGGGCCCGATGAACCACGGCGCATTGGCATAGCAGACCGCCAGCACCAGCAGATACACCGGCCAGATGCGCAGCACGCGCCGCGCATAGAAGTTGCGAAAGTATTTTTCCTTGTCTCGCGCTTCGATCAGAATCGACGTGATGAGGAAGCCAGAGAGCACAAAGAAGAGATTGACGCCCGCCCAGCCCCACAGCGCTGGATAGTAAAGCCGCGTACCCACAAGCCGCGGATGGCAGTGATAGACAACCACGGCGAGAACCGCGAGGCCGCGCAGGCCCTGCAGTTCAGGAATGTAGGCGGGCAGCCACTGGGGCCGTACGAGGCGCAACGCGGGTGCCTCAGCCAGCCGCGAGCTGCTTGGCGCGTTCGGTGGCCCGCATCACAGCCTTGATCAGCGTCACGCGCAGGCCGCCTTCTTCGAGCTCCAGAATGCCGTCGATGGTGCAGCCCGCGGGCGTGGTCACGGCGTCTTTCAGGAGGGCCGGATGGTAGCCGGTTTCGAGCACCATCTTGCCCGCGCCAAATACCGTTTGCGCGGCAAGCTGCGTGGCGACATCGCGCGGCAAACCGACTTTCACGCCGGCTTCGGAGAGCGCCTCAATAATGATGTAGACGTACGCAGGGCCCGAGGCCGAAAGCCCGGTTACCGCGTTCATGTGCTTCTCATCCACAATCACCGCGCGGCCCACGGTCTCAAAGATGCGCACGGCGAGCTCCATCTGCGTAGCCTTCACGAAGCGTCCGCGGCACAGCCCCGCCGCGCCGGCGCCCAGCGCGGACGGCGTGTTGGGCATGGCGCGGATGACCCCAATCTCCGTGCCCGCAGCCTCTTCAATCGCGCTCGTCATCACGGATGCGGCAAACGACACCAGCGTCTTCGTGGGCGTGAGCGAGGGGCGAATTTCAGCAATCAGACTCGGCACCTGGAAGGGCTTCACGCCCAGCAGAATCAGGTCAGCCTGCTCGGCGGCGACAAGGTTATCGGTGCTCACGTTCACGCCCCACTGCGTGCTCAGCGCCACGGCGCGCTCGGCATGGGCCACGGTCGCGTAAATCTGGTCCGGCGCAAACAAATTCTGCTTCAAAAACGCTTGCAGCAGAATGCCGCCCATCTTGCCCGCGCCCAGCACGGCCACGCGCATGTTGGGCAGTTGCGCGGGTGCTTGAGGAGCGTCTACGGCGATCTCCGTCATGGTCTTCCTTGTCTTGCTCGTGTCTCGGTCGAGAGTGGGATGCAACCCTCCAGCATACCTGCATCGCGACGAGCATGTATTCACATGCTCCCTACTTCTGGCCGGCCGTCTCGTGCGCAATCCACGCATCGATCCGCGCCGTCAACACGTCCAGCGGCAACGCGCCCGCGTCCAGCACCTGATCGTGGAAGGCTCTGATGTCAAACTTCGGCCCCAGCGCGGTCTTTGCCTTCTCGCGCAGCTCCAGAATCTTCAACTGCCCGATCTTGTAGGCGTCGGCCTGGCCTGGCCACGCAATGTAGCGGTCGACCTCGGCCTGAATGCTGGTTTCGTCGATGTTGGAGTGCTCGTGGAAGTAATCCACCATCTGCTGCCGCGTCCAGTGCTGCGCGTGCACGCCGGTGTCGACGACCAGCCGAATCGCGCGCCAGATGTCGGCCTCCAGCCGTCCATAGTCCGAGTAGGGGTCCTGATAAAACCCGACATCCTTGCCAAGCCGCTCGGCATAGAGACCCCAGCCCTCGGCATAGGCGGTGTAGTTATCGAACTTGCGAAACTCGGGAATGTCTTGAAGCTCATGCGCGATAGATACCTGCAGATGATGTCCAGGGATGCCCTCGTGATAGGCAATCGTCTCCACGGTGTAGAGGTTCCGCTGCGTTGCATTATAGGTGTCGATGAACAGGCGTCCGGGCCTGCTGCCGTCCGGCGTGCCGCCCTGATAGTAGGCAGGCGCCGAGGTCTGTTCGAGATACTCCGGCACCGGCTTGATCTCGAACTTGGCCCTGGGCAGTCGTCCAAACAGCTCCGGCAGCTTGGCCTGCATTGGCGTCAAATAGTCTTTGAAGGCGGCCAGCAGCGCGTCGGCCGAGGCCGGATGCAGCTTTGGGTTGTTCTTCAGGCTGGCCTCAAAGCTCTTGAGATCCGTGAAGCCGAGCTTCTGCGCGATGACCAGCATCTCGGCCTCGTCCTTCTTGACTTCATTCAGGCCGATCTGGTGAATCTGGTCCGCGGTCAGGTCCGTGGTGGTTTTGGTTCGCAGCAGGTAGGCGTAGTACCTCGCGCCATCCGGCAGCGCCCAGATGCCGGCGTCCTCGCGCCCCGCCGGAGCATAGCTCACTTCAATAAAGCGCGCAAAGCGCGTATACGCCGGCAGCACCTGCCGGGCGATCACGTCCAGCATCTCTGACTTGATGCGCTCCTGCTCGGCTGCGGGAATCGAGGCCGGAAAGCTCTTCAGCGGCAACGCCAGCGGCGAGTCCTCGGGCTTTTGCGCGGCCAGCTCCTTCACCTGCGCCAGCACCTTCTCGAGCAGATACTTCGGCGGCACGCGCTTGTCGTCCATGCCGATGGACATATTGGCCGTCACCTGCTCAAAGGCATGCGGCAGCGCGCGCAGCCGGGCGATCCAATCGTCGTAATCCTTCACCGAGTCGAAGCTCAACTCCGCCACCAGCCGCGGATAGGCAGTGTGGATGCCTGCCATCTGGTT
>DASQSP010000204.1:0-36424 GCA_035642355.1 Occallatibacter sp. | reverse complement strand
GGCTTCAGCCGTGCCGATTGGCGCCACACCGAGGACCAGGGCTTTAGCCCTCGGGACATTCGAAACGTCAACATATTCAAGCCCGTAGCCGCAGCCGGGGTTGTGGGAAAGTGGAAAGCGCACTTCAGCTTTCCACCTTTTTCATAACCCTCCGTCACCCAATCGCCTGACTCGATGTAAACAACCTCTTGAGACACGACAGCTAAAGAACCGATCTCGTTGCGAGATCGCGTAAGCTGAGACCAGATATGGCGCATTCGGCAACCAATCCGGGAGGCTCGTCGCTGGCTGCGTTTGGCCATCACGCGGGGACATCGCACGGCGGCGCGTCTGCGGGCCCCATCATCGTGTTCGATCATGTCTCGATTGCTTTCAACGGGCGCGCGGTGCTAGAGGATGTGAGTTTTCATGTGGAGCGCGGCCAGACGCTCTGCATTCTCGGCCGCAGCGGCGTGGGAAAATCGGTCTCCCTGCGCATCCTGATGGGCTTTTTGAAACCGGACAGCGGCTCGGTGAAGGTGGAGGGCAAGGAGATCACCGGTTACACCGAGGCGGAGATGCAGGAGGTGCGCAAACGGGTCACCATGGTCTTCCAGAATGGCGCTCTGTTCGACTCATTGAGTGTGCGGGAGAATGTAGCTTTTCCGCTGCGCGAGCGGGGTGGTCTGGTGGAAGAACAGGTGCTGCAGATTGTGGACCGGCTGATCGGAATGGTGGGCGCGGACGATGTGGTGGCGGAACTGCCGGCAAGCCTGTCCACGGGGCGCAGGCGCGCGGTGGCCATGGCGCGGGCGCTCGCATCCCAGCCGGAAGTAGTTCTCTACGACGAGCCGACGACCATGGTCGATCCGATCATTGCAAGAAGACTGGGCGCGATCATCGAACGGCTCAAGCGGCAGCTTGGCTTTACCAGCATTGTGGTAACGCACGACATGCGATTTGCCGAGCGGCTGGCCGATTCCGTGCTGTTCCTGCACCAGGGCAAGGCAAGCTTTTTCGGTCCTCTCAAGGACTTTCTGGCTTCGGAAGACCCTCATATCCGGGAGTTTCTCGCGCTCGATGCCTATGAGCTTCCCGGCCGCTAGGGCAAGTATCGATTTCGTAACCATCCGGTTCACGATTTTGCTTGCTTACTGCCAGCCAGCCGTCCGATGCTGAAGATAAGAGGCAGAGTCAGGCGCAGCGAGCGGTCAATCGCCAAAGTGGACCGGGGTAACTGCCGTGTGCCTGGTCCCTGACACATTGGTATTGGGCTGCTTTTCCACAAGGATTTGGTAAGCCTGGCGAGCTGTCCTCAGCGAACGGCGGGGAATCGGCCAGAGAACTGGCATAATGGGTGTAAGCCCGATAGGTTGTCACCCGTGCAGTATCGACTTTCCGGTGGGTTTCCCTGCCAGCCGCTCTCCGGCAAGCTTTTGCGCACGATCTGGAAAGCGCCGGACCAGGGAACAGCCCTGGTCCGGCGAATACTCACGAAATGCTGGACTGCATGGCACAATGCAGCCGCAATTAAGCTTAATGCAGACGATCCGCGCAAGATGCGGTCAGTGCGTTTCGTTGAATGCCTGCTCTGCCGATCCGGTGAAGAAGAGACGATTCACGATTCTGTCACCTTACGTTGTTGAGGTCCTCGGCGCACATGGCTACATCCGATTTCTGGCAACGGGTATCCGGCACACCGGCCGAGTCCTGGCAATCCGGGGCGGCTCACAGCACGTCGCGACCTCTGCGGGGAAAGTCCCGCGCGTGGATGGGGATCGACGTACTCACGGTGCTGATTTCGGTAATCGTTGCCACAACATTCGAGCTGCACACCAATCCCGTGACGGGCGCCAGAGCCTTTTATCGCGGAACCCTGTTTCATGGGCGCTCGATGGGAATTCTCCTGGCGCTGATGTGCGGTTTCACGATTGCGCTGATTGCGATCAGCCGCCGGATGCACCTCTACAATCCTGCCAGCCTGACGAACCATCTGCACGAGCAGCGCATGAGCATGCAGGCATGCTTTACGGCGGGTCTGCTGCTGACCGGCGCGCTCTATCTCCTCCATGCCGCGGACATTCCGCGCAGCATTGTGCTTGTGACGCTCAGCCTGGTGACGGTGCTGCTGAGCCTGCGCAGGCTGGTGTACCGCACAATGCTCTACCGCCGCTACGATCGCGGGCTGGATATACGGAACGTGCTGATTGTGGGCACCGGCACGGAGGCCCAGGCGCTGCGTCGTCACCTCGAGCGAATCCGGCATCTGGGCTACAAGTTCAAGGGCTTTGTGCGGCTGCACGGTTCCTGCGAGGATCAGCAGGGCGATGTGGATGCCCCGGCGGTTTCCCCGGAGGTCCTGTTTCAGCAGGTGCGCGGGCAGTTCGTCGACGAGGTTATCTTTGCTTCGCCGTGCGGCCTCGACGTGATGCAGGACGTGCTGGAACAGGCGCGCATCCACGGAGTGGATCTGCGCCTGGTGCCCGATCTCTACGGCGGCCTGGCCTGGAATAGCCCGGTCGAATATCTCGGCCAGTTTCCCACGATTCCGCTGCACCGCGGGCATGTGCCGGAGATCGGCCTGGTGCTCAAGCGCATCCTCGATGTCCTGATTTCGGGTTTGATTTTGCTGGTCATCCTGCCTGTCCTGGTCTGCATTGCCATTGCCATCAAGCTGGACTCGGCGGGGCCGATCTTCTATCGCTCCGACCGCATTGGAAAGAAGGGCAGAGTCTTCAAGTGCCTCAAGTTCCGGACCATGGTGCGGGATGCGGAGGGACGCCGCGCCGCGATGGAACACATGAACGAACGCGACGGCGTGCTGTTCAAGATTGCCAAGGATCCGCGCATTACCCGCGTAGGCCGCATTCTTCGCAAGTACTCGCTGGATGAGCTGCCCCAGTTCCTCAATGTGCTCTCCGGCGATATGAGCGTGGTGGGTCCGCGGCCGCCTCTGGCGAGCGAAGTGAAGGAGTACAAGCTCGGCCATCTTCGCCGCCTGAGTGTCACACCTGGAATCACGGGTCTGTGGCAGGTGCAGGGACGCCGCGATCCCTCATTCGACAGCTATGTCTCGCTGGACCTGACCTATATCGAGAACTGGAGTCTGTGGCTCGATCTTAAGATCATGGTGCGGACCGCGGCGGTTATCTTCTCGGGAACCGGCACGTAGAGGCCGGCACTTCGAACCGTGCCGCGGCGGATTAAACTGAACAAGTGAAGATCGCGCTCGCACAGATCAATCCTACAGTCGGAGATTTCGTCGGGAATCTGGAGAAGATCGTGACGGCCAGCCGCAAGGCAGCGGTGCAGGGCGCGCGATTGACGGTGTTTTCGGAGCTTTCGATCTGCGGCTATCCTCCCGCGGATTTTCTCGAGAAGCCGGGCTTTCTGGCGCGCTGCCGCGGCGCCGTGGATGAGTTGCGCCGGGAGACGGCGGACCTGCCGACAGCGGTGCTGGTTGGGGTGGCATTGCCGGCTCCGGCCGAGGCCGGCAAGTCCGCGGTGAATGCGGCGGTGCTGCTCGACCGCGGCGAGGTTCTGCTCGAGCAGCACAAGCGGCTGCTGCCGTTCTATGACGTGTTCGATGAGCAGCGGTATTTTCTCCCGGCGAAGACCCAGCGGGTGGTGGAACTGGATGGCGTGAGGCTGGCGATCAGCATCTGCGAGGATGCGTGGAACGACAAGAACTTCTGGCCGCGGCGCTTCTACTCCGTGGACCCTATGGAAGAGCTGATGCGGCAGAGTCCGGACCTGCACATCAACCTGTCTGCTTCTCCGTTCTGGCACTCGAAGCGCGCGGTGCGGCGGGAAATGCTGGCAGCCATCGCGCAGCGGGACCGCATTCCGGTGGTGATCGTGAATCAGGCGGGCGGTAACGACAGCCTGATCTTCGATGGGTCCTCGTTTGCGCTGAATGCACAAGGCGATTTGATTGCGCAGGCGGCTTCATTTGGCGAAGACCTGATCTGCGTCGATCCGTTCGCGGCCAAGCCGATTGACGCGCCTGCCGACGATGACACGGAGGCTGCATATCGCGCTCTGGTGATGGGCACCCGCGACTACGTGCGCAAGTGCGGCTTCGGCAAAGTTCTGGTTGGCCTTAGCGGCGGCATTGACTCCGCCCTGGTTGCGGCCATCGCGGCCGATGCGCTGGGAGCAGAAAATGTGACGTGCGTCGGAATGCCGAGTCCGTACTCATCTCAGGGTTCTATCGACGACAGCCGCGCGCTGGCGGCCAATCTCGGCATCCGGTTTGAACTGATCGGCATCAGCGGACTGTTCAAGGAATACAGGCGAGCGCTTGGTCCGATGTTTGATGGGCTCAAGGCGGACACGACGGAAGAAAACATGCAATCGCGCATTCGCGGCGGCCTGCTGATGGCGCTTTCGAACAAGTTCAATGCTCTGGTGCTGACGACGGGGAACAAGTCCGAGATGGCGGTGGGCTATTGCACGCTCTACGGCGACATGGTGGGCGCGCTGGCGGTCATCGGCGATCTTGTGAAGAGCCGGGTCTACGCGATTTGCCGCTGGCTGAACCGTGATGGCGAGGTGATTCCGGCGGCGATCCTCAAGAAGCCGCCTTCGGCCGAACTGCGGCCGGACCAGAGGGACACGGACTCTCTGCCTCCCTACGATGTGCTCGATCTCATTATCGAGGCGTATGTGGAACGCTACGAGACGCCGGAAGCGATCGCGAGCGAGCGAGGTTTTCCCCTGGCGCTCGTCCAACAGGTGGTGTGTCTGGTGGAGCGATCGGAGTACAAGCGGCAGCAGGCTGCGCCGGTTCTCAAGATCACGTCCAAGTCATTCGGCATGGGGCGAAGGTTCCCCATCGCCGTCAAAGTGCAGGTGTAGTCTTTAGATGCGGGAGAAAACCCGGATTCAGAGGAGATTGAGCTTGATTCGTCGTTCGATTGGTTTTGCCGGCGCGGCCGCGGTGGCTGTGCTTTTTGTTCCCATGATTGCCGCGTCGGGCCAGCAACAGGAAGTACCCGCGGCGCCGCCGCAGGATGTGAAACCTTCCGCGCCGGCACCCGCCGCGCCCGTGTTTCCCAAGCCCGATCCAATCAACTTCACGGCTGCGACGCCGACCAGGGAAACCATCGACGGCTTCTTGAAGGCCAGTTGGGGTTACGACCTGGATCGCGTCTGGCAGATTCAGGCGATCCTGAAGACTCCAGTGGAAGGCCTGAGCAAAGTGGTTGTGCTCGTGGGCGACAAGGGCGGCAAGGAAAAGCCTGGAGCGCTGCAGTTCTTCGCGCTGCCCGGCGGCCAGTATATTGTCGCGGGCGAGGAAGTGGTTCCCTTCGGCGATCATCCCTACGCGTCCTATCGCGCCATGCTGCAGCAGCGGGCCGACGGCCCCTATCGCGGCGCGGCCGCAAAGGATCTGGAGCTGGTGGAGTTCGCGGATTTCCAATGCCCGCACTGCAAGGATGCGCAGGCCAGCATGGACCGGCTCGCGGTGGATTTTCCCAAGGCGCGCATTGTCTACCAGAACTTTCCGCTGGAGAAGGTTCATCCCGCGGCGCTGCGCGCCGCCTCCTACGGTGCGTGCGTGACCAAGCTGGGCGGCAGCACGGCGTTCTTTCAGTTTGCCGGCGCGGTATTTGAAGGACAGGAAGGGCTTGCGACCGCCGATGGCGCAACGCTGACGCTGAACAGCGCGGTCACCAAAGCCGGTCTCGATCCCGCCAAGGTCTCGGCCTGCGCGGCCACGCCCGAGACACATGCCGAGGTGGAGAATTCGGTGAAGCTGGCCCAGGATTTGAATGTGAACCAGACGCCGACGCTGATGGTGAACGGCCGTCAGGTACCGATCGGCGGCCTGTCGTATGACACGCTCAAACAGATCGTGGAGTACCAGGCGAAGATCGACGGGGTTACGCAGTAAATTCGTCTGATCGCACTACCGAAAGCGCCGGTTCAGTTTCGTGTAGTGGGCCAGCTTGCAGCAACCCATCCCTCAGTGGCTAAAGCCCCTCAACTTGATTGCATTTATTGGCACGGCTAAAGCCGTGCCCTTTCAAGACGGTTTCAAACTCACCTGCTACCCAATTCGCCTGCATCATCGGCGTGTGGGCTGGCGCTTTTGCTTTTCCTGGTGCCTGTCAGGGTGCGACGTTGCCGCGGTCGATGCGCAGCATGGGCGTGTGCCCGGCGATGAGCGGGCCCTGAATCAGATGGGGCGTGAGGACGATCAGCAGGGTCGAGTAGTCTTTCTGTACATCCTTGTTGTTGCTGCTGAGGCCTGGAATCTCGCTCAGGCCGGGCGTGCCGCTGAGGGCGTTGCTCTCCTGCTTGCTGAGTTCGCTTGCCAGCACCACGCCGTGCCCATTCTTGAGTGTGATCACGCCGGAGTAGGCGCGATTGTCGAGGATTGGGTTGCTATCGGAGAAGCTTCCGGAGAGAGCTGTGAGAGTGAGATCGAGGGTGAGCGCCACGTCGCCGCCGCGCATCACTTTGGGTTTGGCTTTGAGCGTCAGCCCGAGGTCCTGATACTGCACCTGCGGAATGCTGGGCTGGGCGGCAGCGATCGAGGCGAGCGATGCCAGGGCGCCCGAGGCGCCCGCTGTGGTGAGCCCCGGAATGTTGATGCCGCTGAGATTGGGGCCCGAGAAAGAAGAAGAAAGAATGGGATAGCGCATGCCGCTGCGAATCGTCTCCTCCTGATCGTCGGCAAGGCGCAGGCGCAAACTGTCGAGGGCGCGCGTGTCGGACGAGTTCAGGTTCAGATTCAGGGTGGTCGCTCCGGGGGACAATCCTGAAAGCGTGAGCCCGCCGCCAAAAAGCGCGATGCCGTTGGTGAAGACGGAGTTCGACACCTGTCCGGAGGCAAGCAGGATGCCGAGAATGGCAAGGGTGTCGCCGGGCGCGGCCAGACCCGAAGAGATGATCTGCTGCACGAGCGCCTGATTGGCGTTGAGAATCGACTGCTCTTCCGCAAAGACATTGAAGGCGGTGGTCTGCTGGGGAAGCTGCACGCCGATATTGCGGCTACTGGTGTGGGCGAGCTGGATGATCTCGACATCGAGCAGAACCTGGCTGCCGCCGTCAACGAGATCGCGCATGGTGGTGTTGAAAGCCTCGAGGCTCGATGCCGGGGCGCGGAGCGTGATGGCGCCGCGGCTCTCGGAGACGTAAACGTGTGTTGCACCGAAGACGTTCTTGGCGATGTTGTTGAATTGCGTAAGCTGCTCGGCAGTCATGCCGGGCACATACAGCGTCTCCGTGTCCTGCCGCTCGAAGGTCTGCCGGTTCTGGCGAGTGTCTTTGGCGACCAGGACGTGGTGAGTGTCGAGTGGAACGGCGAAAGACCCGGTAACGCGTTCGACCGCCTCCGTGGCTTCGGAAAAGGTTACGTTGTCGATATCGAAGCGCGCCAGCGGCGCGGGGACGCTCTGATCGAGCGTGGCGTCGATGCCATAGGCCTTGTAGACGCGCTGAATGAGCTGGCGAGCGTCGGTCTTCAAATGAAAGCTTTGCGCGCCTGCCACAGGCTGAAGACGGAGCGTGCCGGCAAGATCGCTGCCTGCCTCCGCGTAGAGGGGTTGGGTCTGCGCCGCCACAACGTCATCGGCCAGCGCGGAGACGTGCTCGGCGACGATGGGGTTGTTCGGATCGAGAACCTGGGCGCGGGCGAGGTCGTCGCGAGCCGCGGCTGCATCTCCGCGGGCGCGCGATGCGGCGGCCTGCTGAATGAGTGCGGTGACGGCATGACTGCGGGCCACCTCCGCGGCCAGCGAATAGTCCTGATCGCCGGGCACGAGGGCGGCGGCGGCCTCATAGGCCTGGATGGCCTTCTCGAACTTGCTCTGCTCGAACTCTTTGCTGCCTTCGAGATAAAGACGTGCCGCGCGCCTCTGGTCGCGGGTGCTGACAGGCTTGTCCGCCGCGGCGGGCTTCGCCGGAGCCGCAGCCACGCTGCTGGCCGGTGCCTGCGTGGGTGTAGACAGCGGGGCCGGCGCCTGCTGCGCGCTGGCTGCCGCCAGCGCCGCGGTGAGGCATGCCAGTGACGCTATGGACGTCCTGCTCACGGTGCGACCTGTGTGGCAGCCACGAGGTCTGCGAGCGAGGTGGCGCAGACCTCGGGCTCGAAGGCGATGAGCTGGTCGAAGCTGAAGTGGCCGGTGGCGACGGCGATGACCGGCAGGTGATTGGCGCGGGCGGCTTCGATGTCGCGCGGGGTATCGCCCACCACGCAGACCGTGGCCGTCTCGCCAGCCAGCTCGCGGGCCTTCCGGGCGGCGTGGCCGATCATCGCCGAGCGGACCGGGAAGCGGTCGCTGAAGCCGCCGAAGCGGAACCACTCGCGCAGCCCCGCGACTTCGATCTTGATCCAGCCGATGGTTTCAAGATTGCCGGTGGCTACGCCCAGCAGAGCGCCGCGCGCCGCCAGATGGCTCAGCGCCTCTTGCACGCCGGGCATCAGGTAGAGGTCGAGCTGCTCGCGGCGGCTGGCCACATGCTGGCACATGGCTTCGAGGATGGCTGCGACCTGGGGCTCGAGCAGTTCGGCCGGTATGCCGGCGTTGGCGCAGGCTTCACGCAGAATGCCGGTGTCCGTGTGGCCGTGAATGGAGAGACCTTCGAGCGTGACCTCAAGGCCGGTGACGCCGCGGACGCTGGCCGCAACCGAGTCCACATGCACGCGGTCGCGGCTGCGCAGGAGCGTGCCGTCGATGTCGAACAGATACGCGTCCTGCGCATCCCAGGCAAAGCCGGGCTGGCAGGTGACGCGTGCTTCGAGCTTCTGTTGTGTGGTCTGCATTGGCTGCGGAGTGTCAGCCCTGGCGCGTGCCCTGGCGAACTGCTCCAAACATAAGACGCTCGCCGCGCGGCGGACGCTTGAGGCCGGCGCGGACTTCCGCGAGGCTAAGGCCAAGCTCGGCCATGGTGCGGCTCAGCGTGTTGCGGTGCATGCCGAGCTCCTCGGCCGCCTTGCACTGGTTTCCCCGGTTTGCCACCAGAACTTCGCGCAGATACTGCCTTTTGAACTCGCGCACAGCATCCTCATACCGGATGCCGCTGGAGTGCATTTGTGTCACCAGGCTGTCCAGTTCTCGTCTCACAGTTTCCCCTTGCTCTACTAGCTTGCCATATCCGGCCATGTTACGGCCCAGTAAAAGTTCACTGGCCGCGATTTCCGGGGTGCATCCAGCGCGGGGACTCGTGTTCGAGACGATTCAGATCGTCGTGCACGAGACGCCGGAGGCCTTCCGGACTGACCTGGGCGCTCAAATGGCAGGCGCCAAAAAAATACCGGGGCAGGCGCGACTCCGTCAACCATTTTGCATCCGGAAAAAAGGCAACGGTCACGAGGATAAAAACGGTAACCAGCAGAGCGCCCTGAAAAAGACCGAAGATGGCGCCGGCCAGCGTGTCCAGGCAGCCCAGGCCCAGCTTTTGAAAGAGCCGGGCGAGGAGGGCGCCCGCAGCCGCCGCAAGGGCCGAAACCAGCAGGGCAATGAGCAGGAAAGCAATCGTGTTCGCCACTTCCGAACTGCGAACCGCCGGTTTCACCAGGGATGCAAGGCGGCCGTAGTTCCAGGCTGCCAGAACCAGGCCGAGGATGACGCCGCCCAGCGAGCAGGCCGAGCGGAAAAAGCCTTGCGCGATGCCGGCGATAACGGCACCGGCCAGCACGGCAACGATGATCCAGTCGATGATGGTCATTTTTCGTCTCCGTGTTGGATTAGAGAACGAGATCCCGGCCGGTGAGGCGGCGGAATGCTTCGAGATACTTGGCGTAGGTGCGTTCGACGACCTCGGCGGGCAGGGCCGGCGCAGGCGCCTGCTTGTTCCATTGGATGCTTTCGAGGTAGTCGCGCACGAACTGCTTGTCAAAAGAGGGCTGCGCGCCGCCGGGCTTCCACTGCGACGCTTCCCAGAAGCGCGAAGAGTCCGGCGTGAGAACCTCGTCGGCGAGCAGGATGCTGCCGTTGAGCGAGCCGAACTCGAACTTGGTGTCGGCGAGGATAAGGCCGCAGTGTTCGGCGTGCGCCGCTGCTTTGGCGTAGACGGCCAGCGTGAGGCGGCGCAGCTCAGCGGCAACTTCGGCGCCCAGTGCCTGCTCGGTCGCGGAGAAGGCAATATTCTCATCGTGGGCGCCATCCTGGCTCTTGGTTGCCGGCGTGAAGATCGGTTCCGGCAGGCGCGAGCCATCGTGCAGACCGGCCGGCAGCGGGATGCCGCAGACAGTTCCGCTGGCGCGGTATTCTTTCCAGCCCGAGCCGGCGAGGTAGCCGCGGGCTACGCACTCGATGGGATACATGTGCGCGCGGCGCACCAGCATCGAACGGCCGCGAAGCTGGTCCGCATAGGGCCGGAGCGCGGCAGGGAACTCGTCGACTTCCGCGGTGACGATGTGATTTGGAACGAGGTCCGCGAGCAGGTCGAACCAGAAGAGCGAGATTTGAGTGAGGATCTTTCCCTTGTTGGGAATGCCGGTGGCCAGGACATGATCGAATGCCGAAATACGGTCTGTGGCGACCAGCAGCAGCGCGTCGCCGACGGCATATAAGTCGCGCACCTTGCCGCGTCCGATCAACGGCGTATCGCCCAGATTTGTGGTGAGCAGAGCTGTCATGGAGAGCTGGAACACTCAGGGACTGAAGTTTCGATTTTCAGGCGCAGGGGCATGTTTGTCAACGCAGCGGGACGGATGAGCACCGAGTTGGTGGAGCGGGCGCGTCTACGCGGTGGCGCGCTGCTGCTCCTGTCCGCTGAGCTTTACGCTCACGACCTTCGATACGCCGGGCTCCTGCATGGTGACGCCGTAGATCATGTCGGCGGAGTGCATCATGCGCTTGGAGTGGGTGACGAGGAGAAACTGCGTCTCGGTGCTCAGTGAGTGCAGCAGGCCGGCCAGGCGTCCCACGTTGGTTTCGTCGAGGGCGGCGTCCACTTCGTCGAGAACGCAGAAGGGGCTGGGCTGGAACTGGAAGATGCCGACCAGCAGGGCGAGCGCGGTGAGTGCCTTTTCGCCGCCCGAGAGCAGCAGCACGTTCTGCAGTTTTTTGCCGGGAGGCGAGGCCACGATGTCGAGGCCGCTTTCGGCCTGATTTTCCGCGTCCGTGAGCCGTAGGAATGCCTGGCCGCCGTTGAAGAGGCGGGTGAAGACCTGGGCGAAGTTCTCGTTGATGCGCGCGAAGGCTTCGTCGAACTTGATGCGTGAAATCTGATCGATCTCGCGAATCGTGTCCTGCGTGTTCTGGATGGAGTCCATCAGATCCTTGCGCTGGACTTCAAGGAAGCTGTGCCGCTCGGCGGTCTCTTTGTACTCGTCGAGGGCCATCATGTTGACCGGGCCCATCTGCTCAAGCCGTTGGCGCAGCGCACGGCTGGCTTCTTCTTCGCCCGCAAGCTCATCGCCCGTGATACGGAGGATTTCCGTGTCGGCGCGGAGCGTGGCTGCCTCGATGTTGACCTCGGTCAGGCAGCTTGCTTCAAGGTGTTCGAGATCGGAACGCAGCTTGGCCACCGCGCTGGAGAGGCTGCCTCGCCGGTCGCGCAATTGTTCGATTGCGGCGCGGCCGGTCTTGAGTTGCGTCTCGAGTGTCGCAAGCTGGTGGCGCAGAGCCTGCGCCTCGGCGGTGAGGGTTTGCGCAAGAATGAGCGCCTCTTCGCGCTGCTTCTTGAGGTCTTCTTCGCGCGCGGCGAGCTCGGCGCTTTCGAGGGTGCGCTGCTCGCGTTCGGCTTCGGCCGCGGCTCGCTGCTGCTCGATGCCGAGCACACGCCGCTCGAGGTCGGCATGCAGCCGGTCGATGCGCTGAAAGGCCGCTTCCGCGCCGCGCCGCCGCTCTTCGAGCCTGGCCAGCTCGGCGGTGACCTGCGCGGCCTCTTGCTGCAACGCTTCGCGCGTCTGGCGCAGTTCGGCGAGCAGGTTCTGCTGCTGATCGAGTGCGGCTTCGGCGGTCTTGTGCTCGGCTTCGAGACGCGTGGCTTCCTCGCGCTTCTGCGCGATGGCGGTGTGCCGGGCCTCGCGTGCATCCTTGTTGCGCGCGGCCTGCAGTGTCCACTCCTGCAGGCGGCGCTCGACGCGCTGCGCTTCGGCCTCCATCTGTTTGAGTGCCGCGCCCTGGTCGGCGGTGTCACGCTCCGCGGCGCGGCGCTCCTCACCGCGGGCCTCCAGTTGCGAAGACAAATCCCGAATGGTGTGAGTGAGGGCAGCGGCTTCGGTTTCTGTTTTAGCGAGTTGCTGATCGATGGTCGCCAGGCGGGCGTCGATCTCACGCAGTTCGCGCTTGAGGACGAGCGGGCCTTCGGTGGCGGGCTTGCCGCCGGTCACGGTGCCGTTGTGGAAGCACTCGCCGCCCGGCGTCAGAAAATATGCAAAGCCATACTCGCCGGCCAGCATCTTGGCGCGCATCGGGTCGTCAACCAGGTAGCCGTGGCGCAGTTTAGGCAGGATCAATTCGAGAGAGCGGCCAAAGCCATTCAGCACGCGGATTGCGTCTTTCAGCGGTGTTGCCCCCGGCACATTTACGGCCTGCACGTTTTCTTCGAACAGCATTCCCTGTGCCGCATCATGCACCAGGAAGGTCGCGCGCCCGTCCACGCCGGACTTAAGCAGACGCACGCCTTCTTCCGCGGCGCCCCAGGTCTTCACCACTACGAAATTCAACTCATCGCGCAGAAACTCGTCGACCACGCCCTCATGCGCGCCGCTGACTTCAAGGAAATCCGCCAGCGTGCCGACCGGCGCCATGCCTTCGGCAACGGTTCCCGGCTTCAGCAGGCGGCGCACCGTATCGGTCGCATAGCTATGGTCCTGGATGAGCGCTTCGAGCGAATGCTTGCGTCCCGCGGCGGAAGCCTGCGCACGGCCGAGCTCGTTGGCTCTCGCGCGGAAGGTTTCTTCTTCGGCGCGGCGGGCATGCAAGTTTTCGCGCAGGGACGTGATTTCGTTTTGCAGGCGTTGCAGGGTTTCGGCGGCGGACTCAAAGCGGAGTTTGGCCTGTCCGCTCTGCACGCCCAGGTTCTCAAGCTCGTTGCGAGCCTGGCCCATCTCGGCTTCCAGCCGCTCGGCCTCGCGCTCGAGCGCGGCGAGACTTTCTTCAGCCTGCGCGGTGCTGTTGCGCGCGTTGCCGGCGAGCGTGAGCAGTTGCATGGCGTGGCGGCGGTTGGCTTCGAGATTGCGCTCGGCGGTGAAGACCTCTTCGGCTGCGGCGCGGGCCTGCTGCTGGTGCGTCTGGGCCTTTTGATGGAAGGCATCCGCCTCGCCGGCGGCGGTCTCAAGAAAACTGTGTTGCTGCGCGCGTTCGTCGGCGATGGTGCTGAGCTGCGCGCGGGTCTGCTCCAGCTCGCCCGCGGCGGCGGCGATGCGGGCTTCGAGTTCGTTGACGCGCTCGACATTGGCCCGTTGGCGGGCGGCGGCGCGTTCCTGCTCCACGGCCGCGTTGTTGGCCCGGCTCTGTGCCTGCTGGCCTTCGCGGTCCAGCTCGTATCCGCGCTCGGTGTGCGCGTGCTGGCTGGCCTCCATGGCTTCGATTTCGGTGGAGGAACTTCCAATCTGCTCAGAGAGTGCGGCGATCTCTTGTTCCAGACGCGCCTGATCGGCATCCATGAGCGCCATGCGGCTGGACAACACCACGCGCAGCTTGGCGCGCAGCTCGTCGCGCACGGCCGCGTAGCGCTCGGCCTTGGCGGCCTGACGCTTGAGGCTGTTCATCTGCCGCGTGACTTCTTCAAAGATGTCGTCGACGCGGGCGAGATTTTGCTTGGCGCTCTCGAGGCGCAGCTCGGCGAGGCGCTTCTTGGTCTTGAAGCGGGTAATGCCCGCGGCTTCTTCGATGATGGCGCGGCGGTCATGCGGCTTGGAGCTGAGCAACTGGCCGATGCGCTCCTGGCCGATGATGGCGTAGCTCTCCGGCCCCAGGCCGGTGCCCATGAAGATGTCCTGAATGTCGCGCAGGCGGCAGAGCTTGCCGTTGAGCAGGTACTCGCTTTCGCCGGTGCGGAAGAGCCGCCGGGTGATGACGATTTCGCCCTTTTGCGGCGTGCGCTGAAACTTGCGGCGGCGAATCTTGAGGACCACGGCCTGCGGCCCTTCAGCCGCCGCCTGAGACTCGGCCGGAGCATCAACCGCGTCCTCGTCGTCCATGGCCGGGTCCAAGACCTGGCCGGGCTGCTCATTGGAGATGATCTCTTCCGCTTCAGAAGCGCGGCGGCCGCGCAGCTCGGCTTCGTCCCAGTCGGCGGGGCCGTTGGGTTCCACCTGCACTTCCGGCTCGACCGGAATCGGGCCCTCGTAGGCCTCGGGGTCGACCATGGTGAGCGTCACCTCGGCCATACCCAGCGCCTTGCGCTCGCGGGTGCCGGCAAAGATCACGTCCTGCATGTGGGTGCCGCGCAGGCTCTTGGCGCTCTGCTCGCCCAATACCCATGCGACGCCGTCGAGAATGTTGGACTTGCCGCAGCCGTTCGGGCCTACGACCACGGCGATGCCGGTGCCGGGAACGGTGAGCTCGGTGCGGTCACAGAAGCTCTTGAAGCCGAGGATGTGGATCTTTTTTAATTTCAGCATCTTTACTCCAAAGAGTTGAAGGTTGGCTTGGATGCGGCTTCGGTTCCGGGAGCGCTTCGGTTCAAGGGGCAATACGCGCTCTTATTGAGCCGGCAACTAAATGGTGTTGTGCTCTCCCACCCATCGCGCAGAAAACGCGCGATGGATGGGGCACCCAGGTCACAGTAGTTAATTGCCGGATCTATGGTGCCCTTCGATTACAGACTTTAAGGAGCCGGTAAGGGTGGGTCAACCGCGCTGGGGGGTGTTTATGTGGATAAGGGGTTCCGGAACTCGACTTCGTCGGGAATTGCCGGGAATTTCCACGGAATGTCCGGAATATGGCGAAATATGGGCTAGTTTTCCACAGACGATTTTATGCCCGCGTGGGCGCAATCGACCCATCATCTCGCCTGAAGTGAGGCGACGGCCCTGCACACGATGCGCTCGAGCGCGCGCAGGGCCTGTGGGCGGGGGAAACCGGGGCGGCTGGCGAGGCGAATGGTGCGGAAGGGGCTGCCCGCGAGCGGGCGCAGCACGATGCCGCGCTGGCGCAGGGAATCGGCGGCCAGGGCAGGAATGAGCGTGACGCCGTAGCCTGCCGCAACCAGGTTGACCAGAGTTTCAAGGGTGGCGGCCTGCATGGAGCCCTGCAGGCCGGAGCGCGTGCCATGTTTTGTGCCGCAGGCGGAGAGCGCCTGATTGGCCAGGCAATGTCCTTCGGCCAGCACCATCAATTCGTCGGCGATAGCGGCCTCTTTGACGATGCGCTCTTTTGCGAGTCGGTGACGCTGGGGCAGAGCAGCTTCCAGCGGTTCGTCGAAGAGAGCAATCTCGGTGATCTCCGGGGAGTCGGCGGGCGTGGCCAGCAGCGCCGCATCGAGCCGATGATTGCGCAGGCCGTCGATGAGCGCGCGGGTCTGGTCTTCCCACAGCTCGATGGTGAGGCCGGGATAGGCCTGGCGGAGCGGCTTGAGGATGAGCGGCATCAGGTAAGGAGCGAGTGTGGGAATGACGCCCAGCTTGAGCGGCCCGACCAGAGGGTCGCGCGCGGCGCGGGCCACGGCTTCCATCTGCGCGGCTTCTTCAAGAGCGCGGCGCGCGTGGGGGAGAATGCGGCTGCCCGCCGGCGTGAGGTCTACACGCTTGTTGGTGCGCTCGAGCAGGCGCACGCCGAGCTCTTCCTCGAGCTTGCGAAGCTGGCTGCTCAAGGTGGGCTGGCTCACGTCGCAGGCCTCCGCGGCCCGGCCAAAGTGGCGGTGCTCGGCAAGTGCGACGAGGTAGCGGATTTCCTGAAGGTTCATAATGCGTGATCCCGCCAGTCGGTTTTTATCATAGATTAAGACAATTGTCATTGTAGAAACAATTGACTTTGACTATCGTGGGCCGGTGGCTTAATCTCAGACTCGCAGGAAGCGGAGCCGGCTCCCGGAGCGGAGCTGGTCAAACAATCGCAAGCCACCATCGCAAACCACCATCTAGGAGATATTGTGTCCAACGAATCGAAGTGCCCGTTCTCGGGCAGCGCGCTCAAGCACACCGCGGCAGGGGCAAAGGGCAACCGGAACTGGTGGCCCAAGCAACTGAATCTGGGGATTCTGCAACAGCAGTCTTCGCTCTCCAATCCGATGGGCGAGGATTTCAACTACGCCGAGGAGTTCAAGAGCCTTGATCTGGCTGCGGTGGTCAAGGACCTGCACGCCCTGATGACGGATTCGCAGGACTGGTGGCCGGCCGACTTCGGCCACTACGGGCCGCTGTTCATCCGCATGGCCTGGCACTCCGCGGGCACTTACCGCATCTATGACGGTCGCGGCGGCGGCGGCAGAGGCTCGCAGCGCTTCGCGCCGCTCAACAGTTGGCCGGACAACGTGAACCTCGACAAGGCGCGCCGCCTGCTGTGGCCCATCAAGCAGAAGTACGGCCGCAAAATCTCCTGGGCGGACCTGATGATTCTCGCCGGCAACGTGGCGCTCGAGTCGATGGGCTTCAAGACCCTGGGATTCGGCGGCGGCCGCGCGGACATCTGGGAGCCGGAAGCGGATATCGATTGGGGCCCTGAGACCACATGGCTGGGTGACGAGCGCTACAGCGGCGACCGCGAGCTGGCGAACCCGCTCGGCGCCGTGCAAATGGGACTGATCTACGTGAACCCGGAAGGCCCTAACGGCAACCCTGACCCTATCGCCGCGGCGCGCGACATCCGCGAGACTTTTGCACGCATGGCGATGAACGACGAAGAGACGGTGGCGCTGATCGCCGGCGGCCACAGCTTCGGCAAGACGCACGGTGCGGGCCCCGCCACGCATGTGGGCGCGGAGCCCGAGGCCGCGCCGGTTGCCGAGCAGGGGCTGGGCTGGCACAACAGCTTTGGCACGGGCGTGGGCGACGACGCCATCGGCAGCGGCCTGGAAGTGACCTGGACCACGACGCCAACCAAGTGGAGCAACGACTTCTTTGAGAACCTGTTCGGCTTTGAATGGGAGCTGACCAAAAGCCCGGCGGGCGCGCACCAGTGGAAGCCCAAAAACAACGGCGGTGCAGGCAGCGTTCCCGACGCGCACGATTCGTCCAAGCGCCATGCGCCTGCGATGCTCACTACGGATCTTTCCCTGCGCTTCGATCCGGTGTATGAAAACATCTCGCGGCGCTTCATGGAGCACCCCGAGGAGTTCGCCGATGCATTTGCCCGCGCGTGGTTCAAGCTGACCCACCGCGACATGGGTCCGGTCGCCCGCTACCTGGGGCCGCTGGTGCCGAAGCAAGAGCTGATCTGGCAGGACCCGATCCCCGCCGTCACTCACGAACTGATCAATGACAAGGACGCAGAAGCGCTGAAGGCCAAGGTTCTGGCGTCCGGTCTGTCGATCTCGCAACTGGTATCGACGGCATGGGCGTCAGCCGCTACTTTCCGCGGCAGCGACAAGCGGGGCGGCGCTAATGGCGGGCGCATTCGCCTGGAGCCGCAAAAAGACTGGGCGGTGAATCAGCCGGCTGAACTGGCCAAGGTGCTTGCCAAGCTGGAAGCCATCCAGAAGGAGTTCAACGGTGCGCAGTCTGGCGGCAAGTCGGGCGGCAAGCAGGTTTCGCTGGCCGACCTGATCGTGCTCGCAGGCAGTGCGGCCGTCGAGGCTGCCGCCAAGAAGGCCGGTCACGACGTGAAGGTTCCCTTTGCGCCGGGCCGCACCGATGCCTCGCAGCAGCAGACCGATGTGGAATCGTTCGCGGTTCTTGAGCCGCGCGCGGATGGCTTCCGCAACTACGTCCACAAGGGGCTGGAAGCTTCCGCTGCCAATCTGCTGCTGGACAAGGCGCAACTGCTGACGCTCACCGCTCCGGAGATGACGGTCCTGATCGGCGGCCTGCGTGTTCTGGGTGCGAACTTCGGCCAGTCTCAGCTCGGCGTGTTTACCAAGCGGACCGAGACCCTGACGAATGATTTCTTCGTGAACCTGCTCGACATGGGCACGCAGTGGCAAAAATCCGAAACGTCCGAGGGCGTTTTGGAAGGACGCGATAGGAAGACGGGCGCGATCAAGGCGACCGGCACCGTGGTTGATCTCGTCTTCGGTTCCAACTCTCAGCTTCGCGCTCTTGCGGAAGTGTATGCGAGCAGTGACGCGCAGCACGCCTTCGTCAAGGACTTTGCCGCCGCCTGGACAAAGGTGATGAATCTGGATCGCTTCGACTTGAAGAAGTGAGACTTGAAGAATTAATCGGTAGTCATTGAACGAAACGGCCCCGGTGAGAGAGTGAGTTTCAAGCGCTCTTGCCGGGGCCGTTGCCTTGTGGAATCACTGCTGTGCTGGGCTACGTCCTCGCCGCAGAGTCCGTATACACGCTGGCCGTAGAACGTCGGCGACTAGTATCGTGACTGTGAGGATCGGCGGTTTCCCAGGTCTCAAAAGCGAGACCTGGGGCACCCAAATTCATCGGCGCAATTGCAAGATCATCCGGTCACGGGACTAGCTCGCCGCGGCGAGTGCAAGCGCTTCGACCACGGCGATGTTCTTTAGCAGGTCGGCAGGGAAGCCGTGGCGCTGATGCAGGTACACCGGATCGTTGTAGGAGACCGAGACCTTGCCCTCGCCGTCCGCCGCCACCAGAATTTTGAGCGGAAGATCGATCGCGGCGCTGGGGGCGGCGATCATCAACGGCGTGCCGCCTTTCGGGTTGCCGAAGATCAGCAGCTTTGTGTCCGGCATGGAGAGGCCGGCTTTCGCGGCTTCTCCGCTGTGGTCCACGAGCGCGAAGATCGTTACGCCCCTGGAGACGAGCAGTGCTTTGAGTTTTTCAATGGTTTCGGCAACGGAGTGCCGGCTCGGGATCGTGACGATGCCGTTGGCGCTGGGCATAGGACTCTCCTTGGTCAAGAGTATCGCAAACAGACTCTTGTAAAGTTGAGTTAGATGCGGGACTCGCTCACGCGGTCTTTGCGTTCCTCACCTTGACGACTCCTCCCCATTCCGACCGGCTTGCCGAACTGTTGCAGACAGTCTTCGGCTTCAGCGGTTTCCGCGCCAACCAGGAGCCGGTGTGCCGGGCCGCGCTTGCGGGGCACGATGTGCTGCTGGTGATGCCGACGGGATCGGGCAAATCGCTGTGCTACCAGTTGCCGGCGATTGCGCTTGAAGGGACGGCTCTGGTGGTGTCGCCGCTGATTGCGCTGATGGACGATCAGGCAGCGAAACTGACGGCGCTGGGGCTGCGTGTAGCGCGGATTCACTCGGGGCTTGATCGCGCGGTTGCGCGGCAGGCTTGCGTGGATTATCTGCGCGGCGATTTGCAGTTTTTGTTTATCGCGCCGGAGCGGTTGCGGGTTCCGGGATTCCCCGAGATGCTGGCCAAGCGCAAGCCGGCGTTGATTGCCATCGACGAGGCGCACTGCATCTCGCAATGGGGCCATGAATTTCGGCCGGATTACCGGATGCTGGGGCAGTATCTGCCTGCGCTGCGGCCCGCGCCGGTGCTGGCGCTGACGGCCACCGCGACGCCGACCGTGCAGGCCGATATTGTGGTCCAACTGGGCATGAGTGCGGCGCAGCAGTTTGTGCATGGATTCCGACGAGAGAATCTGGCGATTGAAGTTGTGGAAGTGCCGGTGCCTGAGCGGGCGCGCATAGCACGCATGCTGCTGGCGGATGCGGCGCGGAGGCCGGCGATCATCTATGCACCGTCGCGTCGGCTGGCCGAGGGACTGGCGGAAGAACTGTCCCGAGCGATGCCCGCGGGCGCGTATCACGCGGGGCTCGATGCGGGCACGCGCGAGCGGGTGCAGAGCGCATTTCAGCGGGGCGAGCTTGAGGTGGTGGTTGCGACTATTGCTTTTGGGATGGGGATCGACAAGGCGGATATCCGCACCGTGATTCACGCCGGGCTGCCGGGCACTGTCGAAGGCTACTACCAGGAGATTGGCCGCGCGGGCCGCGATGGCGCGCCGAGCCGCACCTTCCTGATGCACTCCTATGCCGACCAGCGCACGCACGACTTTTTTCTCAATCGCGATTACCCTCCCGCAGACCACTTGCAACAGGTCTTCAGCAAACTAACTGAAGATGCGCAACCCATCGATGCGCTGAGGACGAAACTCAAGCTGACTCAGGAAGAGTTCGACAAGGCGTTGGAAAAGCTGGAGATTCACGGCGGCGCGCGCGTGGACTTTAGCGGAACGGCGGCGGCTGGTGGAAACGGCTGGAAGAAGACATACTCGATTCAGGCGCAGTTCCGTGCGGAGCAGATTCAGCGTGTGCTGCGATTCGTCGAGTCAAGCAACTGCCGGATGGCGGAGCTGGTGCGCCACTTTGGCGACGAAGAGGACGCGAGCAAGCGTTGCGGGGTTTGCGATGTGTGCGACCCGGAAGGTGCGGTTCTGCGGCAGTTCCGGCGCGCACATGACGAGGAGTTGCGCATCGTCGAATCGATTGCCGCGCAACTGCGGGGGGTCGATTACAAAGCAACCGGTACGCTGCAACGCGCGGTTGATCCGGCTGAGCGGCTGAGTCGCGGTTCGTTTGACGCCGTGCTGGATGCGATGGCGCGCGCGGGGTTGATCGCAATTGAAAATGCCGAGTACGAGAAGGATGGGCAGGTGCGGCGCTTTCGCAAGGTCAGCCTGTGCGAGTCGGAACGTGATGTGCACTCGCTCAGGCGAGTCGAGCTGCTCATCAGCGACGGAATTGCGTCGGGATTTCTCGACGAGCGTGCGCGGCCGGAGCGAGGCAGGACACTAACTAAATCGACGGGCAAATCACCAAGCAAAGTGCGGCGAGTTGCGCTGGATGCTGACGATGAAGCTCCGGTGACGGCGGCGTCAGAGGCGCTTGCCGTGCGGTTGCAGGCGTGGCGCACGGCGGAGGCCAAGCGGCTGGGTGTGCCGGCATTTGTCGTGATGCATGATCGCACGCTGCGCGGCGTGGCGCATGCGCGCCCACGCACGCCGAATCATCTTTTGGCCGTGAACGGAATGGGCCCCGCCAAGGTCGAGAAGTTTGGCGGGGCCATTCTGGAGCTATGCGCGCAGAGCGATTGATTAAGTCCGATTGATGCGTTAAAGCGATTTCATTGTAGGTGTGTCCAGCCTTCTACTATCCCCGGTCCCCAAAGGCGAGGGACCGGGGGCACCTGAGGTTGTTATGTCAATGGTGAAATCGCGTTAGGCGACGCGCTCGATGACGACGGACTCGAGCACCACGGGTTTGTGGGGCTTGTCCTGCCCGTTGCGCGCCACTTTGGAAATCTTGTTGACAATGTCCATGCCTTCGACGACGTCGCCGAAGATGGTGTGCTTGCCGGTGAGCCAGGTTGTGGCAGCGACGGTGATGAAGAACTGGCAGCCGTTGGTGTTGGGGCCGGAGTTGGCCATGGCCAGCTTGCCGGGCTTGTCGAAGCTGTGCTTCGAGCCGCGTGTTTCATCTTCAAAGCGATAGCCGGGACCGCCCATGCCGGTGCCCGTGGGGTCGCCGCCCTGGATCATGAAGTTGGGAATGACGCGGTGGAAGATGGTGCCGTGGAAGAGCTTGTCTTTCGATTTGGTGTGCGTGGTGGGATGGGTCCACTCTTTGCCGCCTTCGGCGAGTTCGATGAAGTTCTTGACGGTGATGGGCGCATCGGCCTCGAAGAGGCGGACGGTGATGGTGCCTTCGGTGGTGTTGAAGACGGCGTAGGTGCCGGGTGCGAGTGCCATGAATAACTCCTGGGAGGGAAATGAATTCGTGAAGCTATGCAACGGTCGGACGCTTACTATTGGCCGGACTTCTTTTCTTGACCCAAAACCCAAAAACTAAGCCATTTTGAGGTTGATAGTTTCTAGTGGAGCACAGTCAGCGTGACGGTATTTGAGTAAACCTCGGTCTTAGAAGTTTCATCGCGCTTATGCACCCTCACTTTGTAGATGCCAGGGACTAAACTCGCGGGTTCCAGTCCGGCAGGCCAATTAAAGGAGGATTTGCTGTTTGGCCTTATTCCTTGTCTCTTTGCGCTCAGCACAAATCCGGAATCTGGATGTTTATCCCCACCCATGGCGCGAGGTGCTACATCATCTCCCTTATCATTCACTATTTCCACGGAAATTACATCGCTTGCCCAGACAATGTGATCCGTCGGATTTGAAATCGTTATTCGGATTAATGGATCCTCATTGACATGTATCGTCGATATTGGCAACGAAATGACAATCTGAAGCGTCGAAGGTGTGTTCTGTTGCGCTGCGGCGGACGGTCCCATGAATGGCACAACCGCAATAAGGGCAGCATATAGGGGCAATGTTAGTCGGTTAGAAATCATGGTGCCTCCCTACTGATTCAACTGTAAGGATTAGGGTTTGGGCGCCGCTGGTGTTGTTGGCGCGGCTGCTGGGTCCGGAGGAAGCGGCTTCCCTTCGGGAACGATGGTGACCTTTTTGAGCACGACGGAGACCAGCGGCTTGTCGTTGCTGTCGCGCTCGACGCGGGCAATGGCCTTGACCACTTCCACGCTGGGTTCGTCGCACTGGCCGAAGATGGTGTAGTGCTGGTTGAGCGAGTCGTAGGCCTGCTCGGTGATGAAGAACTGGCTGCCGTTAGTGTTGGGGCCGGAGTTGGCCATGGCCAGGCGGCCGGGGACGTCGAAGTTGAGGTTGGGATCGAACTCGTCGTCGAAGGTGTAGCCGGGATCGCCCGCTCCGGTGCCGGCCGGGTCGCCGCCCTGGATCATGAACTCCGGAATCACGCGATGAAAAGTGGTGCCGTCATAGAGCGGCTTGTGGTGTTGTTTCTTATTGGTGGTCGGGTCTGTCCAGTCTTTGGTGCCCTCCGCCAGGGCGATGAAGTTAGCCACGGCGTTGGGTGCTTGAAGCTGAAAGAACTGGCAGGTGATGCGTCCCATTGAGGTGTCCATGACGACGGTCGGACCATTGGGACGGATGAGCACGGCGGCAGTGGCCTGCGGCGCGTCGGGCAGGTCGGCGGGCTTGGGCGAGTCCTGGGCGACTGCCGACAATGCCAGTGCGGCAAAGGCTGGGAGGAGGAAGGCGTGCGTAAATTTCATGCCGTGTTTGAGGGTACAACATTGGGTGCGGTGACTGCCAGCGTGCCCATGTATTGTAGTGCCATGAGTATTTCGAGACGCAGGCCCTTTCTGAGGTCAGCGGCAAGTCTGGCGCTGACTTTGTGTTGCTATGGAATTTTCACCATGCCGGTGTCCGCGCAGGAAGACAAGCCCGCCGCGGCCCCCGTAAAACCCGCGGGCGCAGACAAGCCCGCAGATGATAAGTCGGCGCTGCCGCCGCTGCCTCCCGACGCGCACACGCAGCAATCGATTCAGCTCGACGGCAAGACATTGAAGTACACCGTCACGGTAGGCGCGCTGCCTGTCCGCGACAAGGACGGCAAGGTGGCGGGCGAGGTGGTAGTGACCGCCTATACCGTGGAGGGCGAGAACCGGCCCGTGACCTTCGCGATGAACGGCGGACCGGGAGCGTCGTCGGTTTACCTGAACTTTGGCGCCATCGGGCCCAAGCACTTGCAGGCCGGCAATGAAGGGGATAGTCCTTCGGACCCAGCGGTTCCCGTGGACAATCCCGGCACGTGGCTCGACTTCACCGATCTTGTATTCATCGATCCAATCGGGACCGGATTCAGCCGCGCCACAGTTCCGGAGGCCGAGGCGAAGAAACTGTTCTACAGCACTACGCCGGACATTAATTATCTTTCGCGCGTGATCTATGACTGGCTGGTGAAGAACAACCGGCTCGAGTCACGCAAGTATCTCGTGGGCGAAAGCTACGGCGGTTTCCGCGGCCCGCGCGTCACCCACTACTTGCAGTCTCAACTGGGCGTGGCCATGAACGGAGTGGTGCTGGTTTCGCCGTATCTGAATCCCGCAATCGAGGACTACGGCGATCTGTCGCCGCTGCCCTGGATGATGACGCTGCCTTCGATCACGGCCGCACATCTGGAGCGCGAGAAGAAGCTGACGCCCGCGGCGATGGCCGATGTGATCGCCTATACGCGCGGCGACTATGCCGAGGCGCTGCTCAAGGGGCGGTCCGACCCGGACGCGACCAAGGCGATGATCGCACGCGTGACGGAGATGACGGGACTCGATCCTACGTATGTAAAGTTCGCCGGCGGCAGGCTCGACACAGGCTCCTATCTGCGCGAGGTCTTTCGCGAAGAAGGCAAGCTGGGATCGGTTTACGATTCCAACGTGACCACCTTCGATCCGTTCCCATATGCGCCGGAGCAGCGCGCCAATGATCCGATTCTGGCCACGATCATCGCGCCCATGACGACGGCGATGGTCGATTTCGTGACCCGCACGGTGGGATGGAAAGTGGATGCGCGCTACAACGCGTTATCGTACGAAGTGAATCGCCTGTGGGACCGGGACGATGACCTGCGCGATGGGTCGGTGCCGCAACTGCGTCAATCGGTAGCAGCCGATCCGAAACTGCGCGTCATCATTGCTCATGGCTGGAACGATCTTTCGTGTCCGTTCATGGGCTCCGTGCTTACCGTGGACCAGATGCCGATGCTGGGCGATTCTTCGCGCGTCGCGGTGCATGAGTATCCCGGAGGGCACATGTTTTATACGCGCATGCCGAGCCGCCTGGAGTTGCGCAAGGACGTGATGGAGATGTACAGCAAGCACTGAGGGCTGAACTAGCACCGTGACCAGATGATCCTGCAATTGCGCCGATGAATCTGGGTGCCCCAGGTCTCGTCCGCCGCGGCGGAAGACCTGGGAAATCACAAATCTTTACGGTCACGGTACTAGCTCGATCCAGGACAGAGGCCCGGCGAAGCTGCCGGGCCTTTGGCTTGGTGATCGTTTCAGCGGGCTGGGGAGTAGACGAAGCGCGGGGAGCGGAGAAGTCGGCGCGGATGGCCTGAGTAATGAGGGCCACCGGGAATCGAATCGGTCAGCAGCCTTTTTTGCAGCGCTCCATAATAGCGGCATGCAGGCGTTCGCGGAGGCCGCTGGGCAGTTCGTAAATCTCGTTCGAGCGATAGATTTCTATCGTCTTGCGCGTTGTGTTCAGGGTCACTTCGCAGTGCTCGCAGCCGCGCAGATGATCCTGCAGGTCGGAGCGCATCTGGCTGGTGACCTCATCGTCGATCAGGTCGTCGAGCTGGGCGAGAAACTCAGTGCAAGTCACTTTTCAACTCCATCATTCCTGCGGAAGTAGCGGCTGAGCCGCTCGCGCAGTTGCAACCGCGCGCGCAGCAGGCGCGATTTCACGGCAGGAACGCTCAGTCCGAGCGATTCCGCCGTCTCTTCCGTCGAAAGTCCATCCACATCGCGGAGCACGAAGACCACGCGGAAGCCGGGCGGCAGGCCCTGAATGGTCTTGCGCAGTATCTCCGCCAGCTCCGACTGGGTGTAATTCTGCTCCGGGTTGGGAGCCCAGTCGGCCAGGTCGCGAGGCACGCTGCCTTCCTCGGTTTCCACGTCCTCGTCGATCGAGACCATCTTGCCCGTACGCCGCTTGCGCAGGCGCATCAGGCTTTCGTTGACTGCGATCCTTACCAACCATGTGTAGAACTTCGAGTTTCCCTGGAACTGCTCCAGCTTTTCATACGCCTTGAGAAACGCGTCCTGCATCACGTCTTCGGCGTCTTCGCGGTTTTGCGTGATGTGCTGCGCAATCCTGAAGATCTGCCGCTCGTACTTGCGGACCAGCGCGTCGTACGCCGAGACATCTCCGCCGCGAACCCGTTCGACCAGGGCTACGTCGGGATGCTGCTCGTTCTCACCTGCAATTGGTTGGATGGTCGCCATACGTCTAGGTTGCGAAAAATTCGACAGCGGAGCCTATAGATCCGATTGCCGAAAGTCCTATTCAGTGTAATCGACCGGGGGCCGGGACCAAGCGCGGCAACGCTCAGGGGTTAAAACCCCTCAAATCCGCGAGCCTTTTCGGCACGACTAAAGTCGTGCCCTGACACGAAGCACGTCTATGAAACAAGCTCTCGGACTCTAACGTCCTTGGATCGAGGTGTCCCGGAAAGACATGGGGCGTAATTTCGCTGGTTCGGAGAGGTTGCATCGCCGCGAAACCGTCTTAGAGTGAAGTTATGCGATCTGCGCAGTCCCCCTCCTCCGTACCCGCTCCGGCCCGCATTGTCGCGGCGATGCTGGCGGTCCTTCTTGCCATTCCTGCGGTTCTTGCGCAGGACACCGGCTCGCACACGCCGCAAAAAAAGAGCGCGTCCACCCCGACGCATTCCTCTGCTGCGAGCAGGAAGAAGTCCGCCAGACATACGAAAGGCGCCAGCACGCGCCGCAAGCGCCGCCCTTCGGCGCGCGCGCTGCGCATCAAGAAAGCGTTTGTGGCTTCAACAGAGCTCAGGCCCATGGCCCAGCAACTCGCCAACCTGCGCACTCCGGCCGCCTATGCCGGCGTAACCGCCTACGCGCAGAAGCATGCTGGGGATGCGGCTGCGGCGGCCTATCTCGCGCTGGGGAATGCTTACCTCGCCGATCATCGTTATGCTGACGCGACGGCGAGCTTTCATCAGGTGGACAAGGCCAGTGATGTGCTTGACGACTTCGCCGATTTTCTGGCGGCGCGCGCCGATTACGAGTCTGGTGACAATGCCGAAGCCGAGACGCTGCTGCGCGGATTCTCAGGCCGCTACCCGGACAGCATCTTCGTCGTGGAAGCACCGGAGCTGGAAGCGTCGGTTCTGCTGGCCCTGAAGAATCCATCGGCTGCGCAGCAGGTGCTGACGGCTGCCGCACACTCCGCGTCAGCCGCGCGCCCCGGGTACGAACTGGCGCACGCGCAGGTTGCTCTCGCACTGGGCGAGTCCGCGGAAGCGGGCCGGCTGTTCAAGCAGGTGCTGCTCGATCACCCTTTGAGCACGGAGGCGGAGACGGCCCGCGCGCGCCTCACTGCCAGCGGCGCCGAGGAGCAACTGACTGCCGCGGAACTGCGCAGCTTGGGAGATGCTTATTACAACGCCGGCCGCTACGCGCTTGCCGAGGAGCAGTATCGCGCTCTGGCTCGCCAGTCGGTTCTCTCGCAGCAGGAGCGGGACGGCTTTGAGGCCGCCGCGGCAGCCTGCGATCTGAAACTGAAGCGGCTGACCGCTGCCGAGGCGGAAGCGCTGCCCGATACCGAGGACGACAACGGCGCGCGCCGCGCCTATCTGTTGATGGAACTGGCGCGTGACCGCAACGATATTGAGACTCAGCAAAGCCTCGTGGAGCAGATGAAAGCCCGCTTCCCGCGCAGCGAGTGGCTGGCGGAGGCGCTCTTCTCCAGCGGCAATATGTATCTGCTGTCGCGCGACTATCCCCGCGCGATCGACTACTACGTGTATCTGGCGGAGCATTTTCCCCAGAGCAAGAACGCTGCCGCCGCGCACTGGCGCGCGGGCTGGCTCAGCTACCGGCAGGGTGAGTTGAGCAATGCGCGCCAGCTCTTCGACGGGCAGATACGGCTCTACCCGTCTGCGCCGGAGACCGTTGCCGCCCTCTACTGGCGCGCGCGGCTGCTCGAGACCGAGGACCACAACCCGGCGGCCGCCGCTACTGACTACCGCGCTATTGTTCGCACCTACCAGCATTTCTTTTATGCGCAGATGGCGCGTGAGCGGATTGCCGCGCTGGGCGCTCTCGAGCCCGTGGCAGACCCCGTGGCCGACAATCTGAAGGCTCCCACGGTGCCTCCGCTCGATGACAGCTTTCCAGAAGACAGTGAGCATCTGGCCAAGGCGCGCCTGCTGGCCAACGCCGGGTTGAACGAGTACATTCCGCGCGAGATTGCCGCCGACCCCGACTCCGGTTCCTGGAGCGCGCTGGCTGAGGCGCAGATTTATGCCTCGTTCGGGGAGACGTTCCGCGCCATGCGTGCCTTGAAACGGGCGCTGCCGTACGCCGCATCGGCTTCGATCCAGTCCATCCCGCTGGTCTATTGGCGAATTCTCTTTCCCGAACCCTACTGGGACACGATCAAGACCGAGGCTGCCAAGAATAATCTCGATCCCTACCTGGTGACATCGCTCATTCGCCAGGAGTCGGAGTTCAATCCCGCTGCTGTCTCCTATGCCAATGCGTGGGGCCTGATGCAGTTGTTGCCGTCGGTAGGCAAGGCCATGGCGCGCGAGGAAGGACTGACGCACTTCGAGACTTATCAGCTTCTCGACCCCGAGACCAACATCCGGCTCGGTACACGCTATCTGCGGCACATGCTAGACCGCTTCGGCGGCGTGCCGGAGTACGCCCTGGCCGCCTACAACGCCGGAGACAGCCGCGTCGTGGACTGGCAGGCAGCGGGACCGTATCACGGGATGGATGAGTTTGTAGAGTCCATTCCATTCACGCAGACCCGCGAGTATGTCGAAGCGATCCTGCGCAACATTGAGACCTATCGCGCCATTGACGCGGCGGACACGAAGGGCAGGGAATCGGCCGGACGCTAGCCAGGGCGCGCGGTTCTTACGTGCGTACCCCATTCGATACGGGGAGAGCGAGAAATTCAATTGACGTGCTTGCCCGGTCCGGCAACACTGGTCGCACACCGGGGATCGAGGATTCTCCGGTAAGCCATTCGCAGCCTGCTTTTGTACGACAGAGCGGCCGGGTGATCAACGCCGCTCCGCAACGTCAAACTCCCGGAGGGCAGGATGTCCGCAGATCTGCAGTATCTGGAAGAATGGATTCCCGAGAGAATGGATCCGGGGACGGTCTTTGTCCTTGAGAATCAAACCAAGCTAGGCAACGCCCAGAATCCTTACATTGCGGTCATGTCGTGCCCGCGCTGCGGCACCATGGGCCTGATCACACGCCGCCAGCTTTGCGCCGGCGAGACGATGATCTGCGGCGGCGACGCCTGCTCCGCGGAATACCGGCTGGATGGCGAAAGCATCTTATTCCGAGGGCCGCAGTAGGCGCCGTCGAGCGCTCGCTTTTGCAACGTGAGTCGCGCTTCGGCGATCAGCGGTTCTGGCGGGTGCCCCGGTCCCCGGTAATCTCGCCAACCCACGCTGAGGGTGCCCCCGGTCCCTCGCCTTTGGGGACCGGGGATCGAAGCATTCAGAACTCGGAATTACTTCGCCTGCGCCGCCGATGCGATATACAAGTCCACGTTTGTCTTGTCCACCAGCGTGGTGCCCGTATCCACAAACACCGGATACGGCGAGAACGGGTCCGAGTCGAAGTCGTGCATCAGTTGCGGCGGCGGCGCGTGAAACACCTCGTCCAGCGCCTTCAGCCCGTAATAGCCCATGGTGAACGGCTTCTGCGCGATCGTCGAATCGATCGTTCCCGCCTTGATTCCGTCCAGCGTCTCCGGATCGGCGTCCCACGCCATCAACACCAGGCCCGCCCCGCCGTCCCGCTTGATCGCGTCCGACACCGGCTTGCCGCAGGCCGACTCCAGGCACACAATCGCGTCGATCTTCTTCGGCCCCGTCAGCGCCAGCAGTTTCTCCGCCTCGTCGAATGCCATGCGCTGATCGCTCTTGGTGTCGATCGTATCCACAATCTTGATCTCCGGCCGCGCGTCCAGCACATCCTTGAAGCCCTTCAGCCGGTCCTCGATATTGGGCTGATCCAGCGTGAAGAACACCACGTTTCCATGCCCGCCCAGCTTCTCCACCAGCCGCCGGCCGCCCAGCCGGCCAGCCTCAAGATTATTCGTGCCGATAAAGTAGAGCCGGTGGCTCCCTGCCGCGTCCGAGTCCATCGTGATCACCGGAATCCCCGCCTGGATCGCCGCATCGATCTCCGGCTGCAGCGCCATCACATCGGCCACCGAAATCAAAATGCCCGCCGGCTTCGCGGCAACGGCTTTCTGCAACTCCGCCAGCTCCCCCTGCGGATCGTAGTTGGCCGGGCCCACCACTCGCGCGGTCACTTTATATTGCGCCGCCGCGCGATTAAATCCCGCCGCGGCTGTCTGCCAGTAGGGCAGTTGCTGGTTCGCTGCCACCAGGTAGAACACCTCTTTGGCCGAGTGCCGCTCGCACCCGCCCAGCAACCCAAACCCCAGCGCCAACGCCGTCATAGCCAGCCGTTTCGTTGCGTTCATGGTCCCCTCCTGTTTGTGCCTGCGCGTTTCTCCGCGTTGTCCGTCAACTCTCCGCGCACCCTTTTGCCTACTCCCGGCGCGCCCATTGGCAAATCCGCAGGATAGTACTCCCGCCCTGCGACCGTTGTCCATCACCGCGCCCCGCAGCGCCTGCGGTATAACCAAAACAGGACCATCGCCATGCCTGCCGCCCCGCCCAACCCGCTGACCCCCACTATCGCAATCGCCGTCCCCGGCTCCGGCCCGCTCATCGAACGGGCTCACGCCGAGCCGCCCCACCCCTACCGCACACCCTTTGCCCGCGACGCCGCCCGCATCCTCCATGCCCGCTCCTTCCGCCGCCTCGCCGGCAAAACCCAGGTCTTCGCCCGCCTGCCCGGCGATCCGCCCAGCGACCACTTCCGCAGCCGCCTCACCCATACCCTTGAAGTCACCCAAATCGCCCGCACCCTGGCCCGCGCGCTCGGCCTCAACGCCGAACTGGCCGAGGCCCTCGCCCTGGCCCACGACATCGGCCATCCCCCCTTCGGCCACGCCGGTGAGAAAGCCCTCGACCGCGCGCTTCAAGCCCACGGCCTCGGCTTCGACCACAACCTCCACGCCCTGCGCATCGTCACCTGGTTCGAGGAGCGCTCGCCCGCCTTCCGCGGCCTCAACCTCACCCTCGCCGTCCGCGAAGGCATCATCAAGCACTCCCGCGACTACACCGCCGCCGCGCACCCCGAGCTCGCCGCCTACTTCCTCGGCCAGTCCCCGCCCCTCGAGGCGCAGCTCATCGACCTCGCCGACGAGATCGCCTACCTCACCGCCGACCTCGACGACGGCCTCGGCTCCGGCATTCTCTCGCTGGCGCAGGTCCGCGGCGGCGTGCCGCTCTTCCGCCGCTTCCACGATTCAGTTGTTCACGAATTCCCCGCCGCACCCGCAAAGATCGCACTCAACGAGACTCTGGCGCGCGTTCTCAACGCTCTCGTCACCGATCTCCTGCAAGCCACCAGCGCCGCCGTCGCCGCGCTCGGCGCAACCACCCTCGATAACATCCGCAACGCGCCCGCGCGCCTCGCCGCGCTGAGCCCCGCCGTAGAATCAGAACGCGCCGCCGCCAAGACTTTTCTCTACGCCAACTTTTACAACTCGCCCGGCATGGAAGAGATCCACCGCCACGCCGAAGAAGTCGTCACTGACCTCTTCGCCGCTCTCATCGTCGACCCCACCCTGCTCCCCGAGGACCATCAGGCGCAGATTCCCACCGAAGGCCTCGCCCGCACCGTCGCCGACTACATCGCTGGGATGACCGACGCCTACATCGAACAGCTTTGGTCCCGCCGCCGCGCCCGCTGAGCGAGGCACTTGCCAGCCGCGTAACCATCCAAGCGTGGTAGCATCGCTTGAAATCTCGCAGCGGAGTTTCACGCGATGCAGAACCTATTCGCTCTTGCACCAGCCCGTCAAGCCTGCCTGATAACTCTCCTGGCGGCGTGCGGCGTTCCATCATTGGCACAAACCAGCTCCGTCTCCGGCCACATCTTCTGCGCGGACACTGACCAACCCTGCCGTTTCGCCCGGGTCTCGCTGGGCCCTGACGCAGGAACTCGCACCAAAACGCAGAGTGCTGGATACTCCGCCAGCAGCGGCCTTGACGGAAGCTTCACCATCCCCAACGTCGCGCCGGGCCGATACTACGTGATCGGCTACGCACCGGGATACCCCTCCCCGCTAGCGGCGATTCCAGTGCGAGTCGCAAATGAGATGCTGAAAAACCCGTCTCCCGAGGTTGTCAAACAGCTTGACGCGTTGATGCCCGCAGTCATCGTAGGGGCCAATCAGCCCGCCTCCATCGATATTCGCCTCGAACGCGGCGCAGCCATCAGCGGCAATGTAACCTACGACGACGGCAGTCCCGCGTCGGCACTCGACGTCGATCTGCTTCGCAAGCAGCCGGATGGCTCTTGGAAGTCTTTTCATCCCGACTCTGGTCCAAGATCGGGTCTCAACGTGGATGAGATCACCGATGACCGCGGAGGCTTTCGCGAATCCACTCTCCCCGCCGGCGAATATATTCTCGAAGCCAGCCTTCCCATCGGAACCAAGTCGGCACCTGGACAACTCGAAATCTCCAAATTGAGGTTCTACACCAATCCCCAGGGCGCTGTGCGCATCTTCTCCGGCAACGTCACCCGCCTCAAGCTGGCCACGCCGATTACCGTCACTGCGGGCGAAGAGCACAACGGCGCGGACATCACGATTCCGCTCTCAGGCCTCCATCAAATCCACGGCTCCGTCGCGGCCATCGGTGATCACCACGCAATCCCCCATGGAACGGTTGAATTGATTGATCCCGACGACTCGACGGCGGTCCTCACTGAGCCCCTCGATCAGGACGGCACGTTCGACTTCGACGCGGTTCCGGAAGGCGACTACATCGTGCGCGTCAGTGGAGCTTCAGACGGAGAAGAGGGCCAGCCTACGCGCCAATATAAGTCCGCGCAGCAGCCGCTCAGTGTACATAGCGATGTGAACGACGTGAGCCTGACCGTCAGCTCGCTGAAGGCCAGCAGCCCGGCGGCACAATAAGATTCCGATTGCATGCGCTGTTGTTGCTGTGAGCGGAGCGCGTCATTTACTTGGCCGGCAGAAACTCAATCTGAATCAAGCTCTCCACATCCTTGAAGCCGTAGTCCGCCGTCACCAGCACGCGGTCGTGCGACTCATTCGCCAGCTCGAAAGCAAACGAATCGGTATAACCCAGCTTCTTCTCAACTTTGTAGATTCCAGCCCGCACCGCGCGCTCGGCGGTCACAGGCACAATCTCCACCTCGCTCGGCAGCAGACTGGTCAACACTCCCATCGCGCGCACCGTCTCCAATTTCTGGTACAGGCGTCCAGCCACTTCGCCCCACTGAACAGCCGAAATGTATCCTCTCGCCCTGCCGGATACGCATTCCCACAAAATAGCTTCGACCCGCTTTGCCCCAGCCTCGTAGTCCGCATAGCGCAAGAGTGCCGAGGAATCCAGAACGTAGGCTGTCACTGGCTTTACCAGCCCTCTTCCCTGAGCTCACGCTCCCGTTCCAGCCGCCGCTCTTCCAGCAGAGCATCCGTCATGGAAGGACCACCGGCCGTGATGCCGCACATCTTTCGGACCAGCTCCAGCTTGGCCTTTCGCGTCTCCGGCTCCAGGATCACGCGCGTGCCCTCCTGCCGGATCGCTACCCGCGTCCCCGCCTCGATCCCCAGCGCTTCCCGGATGGCAGCTGGAATCACAAGCTGCCCTTTGCTCGAAAATGTCGCGTAGACCTTCTCCATGGCTTACATTATAGCAAGAGTAAGCTTAAATCAAGAAGTAAGCCATAATGTAGAAGTAAGCTTCCATACTAAAGTAAGACATATAAGATTGGCTTACTTTCCAACGAGCGTCTTACTGCACCGTCCCCTGAGGCCGCAGCCGCCGCAACTCCAGCGCGCAGTCCACGGCATTCTGCGCATACATGCGCAAATTGTCGCTCGCCGCCCACAGCCACACGCGGCTGGTCTCGGCCGGGTTGCGCGTTGGCTCCGGCCGCAGCCGCACCAGGACATCATTTTGCCCCGTCGCCGCCAGATTCGACGGTGAATCCGTGTCCTCGAGCACCAGGTCAAGATGCTCGCCGCTCAGCCGTTCCTCGACGGCCGTGATCTCCACCGGCCGCTCCAGTTCCACCGCAATCGAGAACGCGTGCCCGTGAAACACCGGCGCGGCAATCGCCTGCAGGCTCAGCGGCGGCCAGCGCTTGCCGCCCAGCGCCGCAAGATGCCGCCGGATGCGCGCCTCCACTGCCAATATGTTGACCTTCGCACTCTCGCCCAGCCCGGAGAGCAGGTTATACGCCGCCTGCGCGTCATAGATCGCGCGCGGCAGCGCCTGAAAGCTCAGCAGGTTCACCGTCTGCTGGTGCAGCTCATCCATGGCCGCGCGGTCAAACTCGCTGGCCGGCAGCAGAACGGTTGCAAACACGCCGCGCACCGGCAGGGACTCGAGCCGCTCCATCACCAGCGCCAGCGCCAGCGCCGCCGCATGCACCGGCACAATCGCCGGCGTAAACAAATCGGCATTTAACCCATCCGGCCCGATCCACGGCGCGCGCACCAGCACGCCCGGCTCCCGGTCCAGCGCGCCGGAGAGATCGAGCACCGTCGAGCCCGCCTCCAGCGCCGCCTTCCAATACTTCCGCGTCATCGTCTCCGCGCCGCAAAAGAACGTAAAGTCCACGCGATCGAAAGCATCGAGCGCAATCGGCTGGACAAACGTTACCTCGTCGCCCACCTGATCCAGTTGGCCCAGCCCCTGATCCTCATCCAGCAGCACAAAGTTGCCCGCCGCCAGCGGCGAGTCGGTTAGCGCATCCTTCAGTTCTTTGCCCAGCAGCGTCGACGCGCCGGCGATTGCAATCTTGTACACGAATCTCCTCTTCTTGCCTGAGTCTTAAGCCCAGATTCTATGAGTGCGTCGCGGGGTCAGGTTCACGGGCCACCGGCACAGACTGCGCGCCCGGCCGCCGCCGCCGCGACCACGAGTACATGGCGCGCGCCCAGATGCCGGAAAACATGTAGACCAGCGCCAGCAGGATCAGCACCACGTTCGAGAACCGCACCGCCGTATAGATCACAATGGCCATCACAAACAAAAGCTGGAACGGGTGGCTGCGCGACAGGTTGATCTCCTTGCCGGACCAGAACCGCCATGTGCTCACCATCAGGAAGCCGCTCAGCCCCACCAGCGCCAGCCAGGGAATGGCCACCCACCACGACCGCACCGGTATTCCATAGAAGTAATGCACGCAGGCCGCGAGCAGCCCCGCCGCCGCGGGAATCGGCATGCCCACGAAGTACTTCCGGTCCGGCCGTCCCGGGTTGCGCGGCTGCGCGTCGTGACTGATGTTGAATCGCGCCAGCCGCGACGCGCCGCCGATCAGGTAGAGAAAGCAGATGAAGCCGCCGGCCTGCACCAGATGCCCGCGCAGCACCGGACCGACCGAATCCGGCAGAAAGTGAAAGCCCCACACGAACGCCAGCAGGCTCGGCGCTACGCCAAAGGTGATCGCGTCGGCCAGCGAATCCAGCTCCTTGCCAAAGTCGCTGCACGTGTTCGTCATCCGCGCAATGCGCCCGTCCAGCGCATCGAACGGAATCGCAAACAGGATCGCGATCGCCGCCCAGTCCAGATGCTGCTCCGCCGCGCCGCTGACCGCGGCGATGGTCTGCATAATCGCGAAGTAACCCGCGCCGATATTGCACGCGGTAAACAGCGAGGGCAGCAGAAACATGCCGCGCCGAAACCGCGCCTGGGCTCTCTCGCGCGCCAGATCCGGATCGCCGTGGCGATTCACGCCCGCGCTCCCTGCGGCTGATCGGGCAGAGCCTTGGCGCTGGCCGCGCGCCGCGCCGCGGAGGTTTCCATTGTGGACATGTCGATCACAGCCGCCTGCATGGCCGCCAGAATGCTCGCGCCGCCGCGCACCCGCTGGCCCACCTTCACATGAATCACGGCCTCGGCCGGCAGCACCACGTCCACGCGCGAACCGAACTTGATGAGCCCAACTCGCTGACCTCGCTCCACTCGGCTGCCCTCGGCCAGATTGAACACAATCCGCCGCGCCAGCAGGCCCGCGATCTGCTTGAAGACGACCTCGATCCCCTCGCCCCGCACCGTCACGATATTTTGCTCGTTGCGGTCGGCCGAATCCGGGTTCATGGCGTTCAGGTACTGGCCCTTCCGGTAGCGCACCTCGGTCAGGATGCCAGCAATCGGCGACCGGTTCACATGCACGTCAAACACGCTCAGAAAAATGCTGATCCGCTGCCGCGGGCCATCCGGGGTTGCGATCGTCACGGTCTCGGTCACCAGGCCATCGCCCGGCGAAACAATCAGCCCGGCGCCCGCCGGCACCATCCGCTCCGGGTCGCGAAAGAACCACAGAAAGAAGAGTGCGAGCAAAACCGGCAGTGAGGCCCAGGCCCAGCCGTTTGTTGCCCACGCCACCAGGCCGGCCACTGCCAGAAGACTCAAACCGTATATGTAACCGTCACGAACCATAGTCCCAACGATTATACGGTCGAACCGTCCTTCGTCGCGCACACTACACGCACGGGGCCAATTCGAAATGCGGCGAGCGCCGCGGGTCCATCCCGTCGCCTGCCTGTCGCCGTTCCCTGAGCGTCCTTACGCCAGCACCGCGGAGCGGTGTTCCAGAGCGCAGATCAGATCCTTCGCGTGGAGTTTCAGCTTCTTCAGGCGTACCTCTTCGAGCTGTTCATCCTCGGAGAGGTAGGGCTTTTGAACCAACTCGTCCAACCGCTGAGCGTAACGGCCATGTTCTGCCTGCAGGCGATCGATCTCTTCGCCCAGCGTCGAATCCTTTATCTCGTCCATCAAGCAC
>DASQSP010000203.1:0-4304 GCA_035642355.1 Occallatibacter sp. | reverse complement strand
AGACCCTGCCTGCCCGGGCAGGGTTTGCTATTTTCACAGCTTGAAAACTCCTGGAATCCCGCCCTGTTATTCCTGCATCAGATAGATTGACAATAACTCACTCAAGTGCGACAGTGGGAAAACGCGCACGAACGATGAGGTCAGGAGAACTATGGCAAAGATTATCGGCATCGATCTGGGCACCACCAATTCCGTGGTCGCCGTTATGGAAGGCGGCGAGCCCAAGGTCATCCCCAACAGCGAGGGTGACCGCACCACTCCTTCTATTGTGGCCTTCACCAAGACCGGCGAGCGGCTGGTCGGCCAGACGGCAAAGCGCCAGGCGGTGACCAACCCGCAGAACACGGTCTACTCCATCAAGCGCTTCATGGGCCGTCGCGCCAATGAAGTCACCGACGAGATGAAGATGGTGCCGTATACCGTCAAGGCGCAGGGTGACCACCTCGTGATTGTGGCCCAGGGCAAGGAATACACCCCGCCCGAAATCTCGGCGATGATCCTGCAGAAGCTGAAGCAGGCGGCGGAGAGCTATCTCGGCACCACCGTGACCGAGGCGGTCATCACGGTGCCTGCGTACTTCAACGACGCACAGCGCCAGGCCACCAAGGACGCCGGCCGCATCGCGGGTCTGGATGTCAAGCGCATCGTCAACGAGCCCACAGCGGCGGCGCTCGCCTATGGACTCGACAAGAAGAAGGACGAGACCATCGCGGTCTACGACTTTGGCGGCGGCACCTTCGATATCTCGATTCTCGAGGTGGGCGAAGGTGTGATCGAGGTGAAGTCCACCAACGGCGATACCCATCTGGGCGGTGACAACATCGACCAGCGCATCGTCGAGTGGCTGATCGACGAGTTCAAGAAGGATGAGGGTCTGGACCTGCGGTCGAAGGGCAACGAGATGGCCCTGCAGCGCCTGAAGAGCGCGGCCGAGGCAGCCAAGATCGAGCTCTCCACCACCATGGAGACAGAGATCAACCTGCCCTTCATCACCGCGGACGCGAACGGACCGAAGCATCTGGTGCGCAAGCTGACCCGTGCCAAGCTGGAGCAGTTGGTGGACGATCTGCTGCAGCGCTCGCTGGAACCCTGCCGCAAAGCAATGGTCGATGCCGGCGTGAAGGCGGATCAGATCCAGGAAGTGGTGCTGGTCGGTGGTCAGACCCGTATGCCGAAGATCCAGCAGTTGGTGAAGGAGCTCTTTGGCAAGGAGCCGCATCGCGGCGTGAATCCGGACGAAGTGGTCGCGATCGGCGCAGCCGTCCAGGCTGGTGTGCTGGCGGGCGAGGTCAAGGACCTTCTCCTGTTGGATGTGACCCCGCTGACGCTCTCGATTGAGACGGCCGGTGGCGTGGCAACGCCGATGATCGCGCGCAACACCACCATCCCGACCAAGAAGACCGAGACCTTCTCGACCTTCGCGGACAACCAGAGCGAGGTGGAAGTTCACGTGCTGCAGGGTGAGCGTTCGATGGCGCAGGACAACCGCACCCTGGGCAAGTTCAAGCTGGGTGGCATCGTACCCGCCCCGCGCGGCGTGCCGCAGATCGAGGTCACCTTCGACATCGACGCCAACGGCATTCTGAACGTGCTGGCAAAGGACCGCGGCACGGGCAAGGACCAGAAGATCACCATCACCTCCTCTTCGGGCCTGAGCAAGGACGAGGTCGAGCGCATGGCGCGCGATGCCGAAGCTCACGCCTCCGAGGATAAGGAGAAGCGTGATCAGATCGAGGCCCGCAACGGCCTGGACAACATGGTCTACAACATCGAAAAGATGTTGAAGGAGAGCGGCGACAAGGTCTCCGGTTCGGAGAAGAGCGACGTCGAGTCCGCTCTGGCCGATGCCAAGAAGACTCTCGAAGGCACGCCGAGCGCAAGCGAGCTGAACGCGGCACGGGAGAAACTGACCGCTGCCTCGCACAAGCTCGCGGAGGCCATGTATAAGGCCAGCGCGAATGCCGCCCCGGCCGATGGCGCGGGGAGCGCTGCCGGAACCACGCCTGGCGCGGGTCCAGACGAAGCGAAGAAGGACGAGGGCGTCATCGACGCGGAGTACGTGGACGTCGACGAGAAGAAATAAACCTCGTAGGTAATGCTTCGGCAGATGACCACGACGGTCTCTGGCGGGGCGAAGGTAAGGGGCGCTCGCAGCGATTGTGAGCGCCCCTTGCGATATCCGGTCGATAAAGGAAGTGGGCAGGGAAGCGAGTAGACATGCAGAAGAATGGGCACACGAAAAATGGCACGCCAGGAGCAGGGAGGGCAGC
Source organism: Occallatibacter sp. (assembly GCA_035642355.1). GTDB lineage: Bacteria > Acidobacteriota > Terriglobia > Terriglobales > Acidobacteriaceae > Telmatobacter. The sequence goes on along the minus strand of DASQSP010000203.1, from coordinate 2,034 downwards.
CGCGGAGGAACAGACAATGACAAACACCATGTGGCGCTGTGTGCAATGGCGTGCCGGGCAGATCCTGAACAAGGTGCTCTTCAATTCAAAATCAGAGGCGGAGACCTTCTGCGCACAGATGCATCGCGCGGAGCCGGACATCTTCTGGCGTATGGAGCCGGTCGAAGCCAGGCTGGTGTGGAACTGACCGACGCGCTTGCGTCGTCTGTCATCCTGAGCAGAGCGAAGGATATGCAGTTTGCTCGCAAGAACAGTTGTGTAGCCACCGAGGTGACGAGAACGAATGCCCGAGGGAAATGAGGTCCATCGCTTTCGCGATCGGCAGGCGGCGATCTTTGCCAGCCGCACCCTGCACGCGGACTCACCCTCGGGGCAATTTCCGGACGCCGTCCTCCTCGACGGCCGCAAGCTCCGCGGCATCATCGCGCACGGCAAGCATCTCGGCTACGACTTTGGCCGCGATCTGATCCTCCACGTGCATCTCGGCCGTTTCGGCGACTTCACCGAAGGCACCGGAGCGCTGGCCGAGCCAAAGGGCGCACTGCGGTTGCGCATCTGGACCCGAAGCAAGAAGCAGATCGACTGGCTCGAGCTGCGCGGCCCATCGGACTGCTCGATCTACGATCAAAAAAAGTGGGAGCGGCTGATGGCGCGGCTCGGTCCCGACCCGCTGGAACAGGGAGCCGACCCAAAGCCGGCATTTGCCACCATCGCTGAGAGCAAAACGCCGATTGGCATGCTGCTCATGGATCAATCGGTCTTTTCCGGCATCGGCAACATCTACAGAGCGGAGCTGCTTTACCGTGCGCGGCTCAGTCCGTTTCAAGCCGGAAGGGAAGTCGAGTCCAAAAGAGTTCGCGCGATATGGAAAGATGCTGTCACCCTGATGCGGGACGGCATGATCGACCGCCGCATCGTCACAACGCGCCCCAAGGACAGGCCGCATCCTCGCGGGCCGGCCGAGCGGGACGAAGTGCACTATGTTTATAGGCGCAAAGGAAAACCGTGCCTGGTCTGCGGTACGGCGATCCGCAGTCAGGATATGGCAGGCCGCACACTCTACTGGTGTCCGCTCTGCCAGAAGCATGAGATAGGCAGCTAGAAGCTCAGAAGCGAAACCAAAAACGATGCCATCGACACAGAACAAGGACTATTACGGTGTACTGGGAATCAAGAAGACAGCCGGCGCGGACGAAATCCGCAAGGCCTTCCGCAAGCTTGCGCGCAAATATCACCCCGACGTGAATCCCGGCGACAAGAAGGCGGAAGAGAAGTTCAAGGAGATCTCCGAGGCCAACGACGTCCTCAGCGACGACAAAAAGCGCAAGGTCTACGATCAGTTCGGCTTTTACTCCGACCAGATCGACCCCGCGCAGGCCGAGGCGGCCGCTCGCGGCGGCTACGGCCGTACCCGCAGCGGCGCCGGACCGCAGGAAGTCCCCATTGATTTCGAGGGCTTCGACTTCTCCAACTTTGAAGGCGGTCCAAGAGCGCAGCAGACCGGACCGGGTGCTCCGGGCGGCGGCTGGGGCGGCTTTCGCGACATCTTCTCCGGCATCTTCAATCAACAGGCGGGCGGCAAACAGGCGCACCGCGGGCCGCAGCCCGGCACCGACCTCGAGTACACCGTCAATGTAGATTTCTGGACCGCGGTCCGGGGAGGCACCGCGCGTCTGCAGATTCTGCGCCAGGAGATTTGCCCCACCTGCCATGGCAAGGCTTCATCCGGCGCGCCCATGCAGTGCCCGGAGTGCCACGGTACCGGCCAGGTGACCCAGATGGGCGGCCGCATGAAGTTCAATATCCAATGCCCGCGCTGCGGTGGCTCCGGCAAGGTACAGGAAAGCTGCCCTGCCTGCCACGGCGACGGCACGGTGCAGCGCCAGGAAACCATCGAGTTCCGTATCAAGGCGGGAACCCGGGACGGTCAGCGCATCCGGCTCGCCGGCAAGGGCAACGCAGGTGTCGGTGGCGGAGCCGCCGGCGACCTCTACCTCATCATTCGCTCCGGCCCTCATCCGGTCTTCCATCGGA
>DASQSP010000202.1:0-8648 GCA_035642355.1 Occallatibacter sp. | reverse complement strand
TTCAGCCCTCAGCTTTCTGCCCTCAGCTTTCAGCCCTCAGCCCTCAGCTTTCTGCCTTCAGCCCTCGGCTTTCAGCAGGAGACGGAGCCCAGGTGGCTCTTTTGGCCGTGTTTCAGGCGAATATAAAGCGTACCTATAGGGGGGGTGGGGGGGTGCTTTCCATCTTGCCCCTGTTGGCGGGATTGGGGTTAGCTGTTGCGCTACGGGCTGCGCAAGGGTTTTAGCGAAACTTTAGCGAAGCACCTGCGGCGCGGCGGATTTTCCCTTGGTGAGGCTGGCTTTTTCGACCGCTGATTCCAGTATGCGCTTTTGCGAGAATTAATGCGCAAATCCTGGAGAAGAATTTCCGGGGCTACGCACGCATCCGCGGGTTCACCACGCGATAGACCACATCGGTGAGCAGATTCACCAGCACGTATGTGAGTCCAATGGACAGCAGGCAGCCCTGCACCAGCGCGTAGTCGCGGTTGGAGATGGCATCCACCACCAGCCGCCCCAGCCCCGGCCAACTGAAGATCTTTTCCGTCACGATGGCGCCGGCCAGCAGCGCGCCAAACTGCAGGCCCACCACGGTCACAATCGGCACCAGCGCGTTGGGCAGCGCGTGGCGGCACACCACCGCTGTCTCGCTCAGCCCCTTGGCGCGGGCCGTGCGGATGTAGTCCTGGCCCAGCTCCTCAAGCATCGCGGTGCGCACCATGCGGGTGAGAATGGCCGCCAGCGACGCCCCCATGGCCAGCGACGGCAGCAGCAGGTAGTGCCAGTCGATATAGTTCCAGTCAATGCCGGCGCGCGCCCCGCCGCTGTGCGCGCCGGAGACCGGCAGCCAGCCCAGCAGAATGGAAAACACGAGAATGAGCACCGGCCCCAACGCGATGCCCGGCACGGAGAGCCCGAACAGACTCACCAGCGAAAGCGCCTGATCGGCCCAGCGGCCGCGGCGCACCGCAGCCAGGATGCCGGCGGGCAAGGCGAGCGCCAGCGCGATCGCAAGAGCGGTCAGCGCCAGCGCCAGCGTGTAGGGATAGCGCATGGCGATCAGGTGGCTGACCGAGTCGTGCAGCCGAATGGAAGTGCCGAGGTCGCCATGCAGAACACCGGCCCAGTAGCTCACGTACTGCTCGGGCAACGGCAGGTCCAGGTGGTTCTGATGCCGCAGCGCATCAATGTCGGCAGGCGTGGCGCTATCGCCCAGCATCTGCAAGATGGGGTCGCCCGGCACCAGGTGAATGAGCAGAAAGACGAGCGAGACCACCAGCCAGACGACAGGCAGAGTGAGGACCAGGCGTGTGAGTATCTGCTTCATCGCGGCTCATCCCTATTTAATCACTCACGCCAGGGCGCGGCTTCGCGAAGGCTTGCGCAAGAGAAGAGCCGGAAATTTTTAGCGGAACGGCAGCTCGGAGGCGCCGAAGGAAAGTACTGCGGGCGCCGCAAGCCGATGTGCGGCGCTCGTTGAAGCGAAACCGAGGTCAGCTTTGGCGCGAGCTCCCGGTATTGAACAGGCGGCTGTATTCGCGCACATCGCGCGCCGACGAGCCCAGGCCAATGGCGTTTTCCACGCGGCGGGTGAAAGGATCGCCTGTCTCTTCGGCGGCCTGCTGCACCGGATAAGGAATCGGACCGGGCGCGGGCGGAGGAGCCTGGGGCGCAACAGCCGCTGCGGCATACTCAAAGACCGGCGGAGCCGCGGCGGGCGCCGGCACCAGTGAAGGAACCGGCATCACGGGAGCCGGCGCGCGCTCCACGCTCGGGCTGGGCATCGGCGGCGCGGCTTCAGCAGCCGCGGCAATCAGGGGTTTGAGCGCTTCCACAACCTTCTCCAGGCGGTCTTTTCTGAGGCGCATCAGTTCAAATCGCGTAAGGATTTCGCTCAGTTCGGCGCTGGCCTCATCGAATGCCACGCGGTAGACTTCCTGTCTCATGCTTGCTCCCGGCACTCAGGAAGATTGGACCGAGAGGCTGGCGGTATTCCGTCAACCCACTCGCGGGGGTTCCTCACTCTGGCGCCAGTTCTATTTTCGATCATTAACCCACTGAGGAAATCCAGAAAATGGTCACACTTGCCCATAACGTTGGGTCCGCTGAGTAACCTGCGGCCCGGTGCGAGGGGCTGGGCAAGAGAGGGTCGCCGCGGCGCCCGAGCTCGCTTGCGTCTCCACCAGAACAACTCAAGACCGGGGAACACGGTCAGCGGAAGTTACGAGTTCGCTTAATTTTCAGAGGATGATTATCCATCTTGCTCAGGTAGAGGCTCAAAGGCGCAATCGACGGGGTTTTGTAACAGGGCGCGGCTTCAGCCGTGCCGCCGACCGCCTCCATTTGGATGGCTGGGCCTTAGCCCCCGCGGGGCGTTTTTGGATGAGAACTGATCATGAAGGGGTTAAACAGGCTGCGGAAAAACAGATTTCCGGCGAGGAAAGTTCAGCAGGGGCTGAAGCCCGCGTTGTATTTACGGCATTTGCGGCACAAGTAAACTCATGCCCTGTTACAAGGCCGGTCGAACTTGATGAACGTGCAGCCTCAACCAAGTGGATAATCATCTTTCAGAGACGCCCCCAGCGGGCACAAGAAAAACTCCCCGCCGAGGCAGGGAGTTTCGGTGAGGCTATGTACCCTTAAGAACGAGTCTAATCGAGCTTAAGTTTAATAGGAATACGTTGGCGCGTCGGTACTCTTGCGGTCCGCGGCAGACTGCGCATCGCTGGCCAGGGGCTTCAAAGCCTCGACCACCTTCTCGATGCGATCCTTGCGCGCGCGAAGCTGCTCGAATTCGCCGAGAATCTGCGTGAGTTCCTGATTGGCTTCATCGAAGGCAAAGCGGTAGGCTTCCTGTTTCATTCAACCCTCCCAGGCCGATAGTCTAGCATGCAGCAAATTCTTTAATTCATAAACCTTCTGCAACTTTTCTGCTACGGAACCGATGCTTTGCGCGTCGCCGGCGCGCCCCCAGCCGCGCAACAAAACACTACCCCATGCATGTTCCCCGCTCGCGGAGCAACGAAAACTAAGCGCGCGTAAGCAGACCATTCAGGCCGAGCGACATCACGCGGGAATCGCGTCCGCCAAAGCCTTGACGCAGCGCGTTGTCGATGCGGCGCTGGAAGGGATCGGAAGACTCCTGCGCGTATTGCGGCTCCGCGTAGGTCTCCATGACCGGCTGCGGCACGGACTGCTCGACAAGCGGTTCGACGGCCACCGACTGCTGGGCCTGCTGGGCCTGCTGAACTTGCTGGACTTGCTGAACCAGGAACGGAAGCGGCTCGGAGGGCGGCATCTCGAAAGAGATTGTGTGGGTGATCGCAGCGGCGGGCGCATCGGAGAGCACCGGCCGCAGAGCCTCGATAGCCTGTTCCACCAGATTCCTGCGAAGCTGCAATTGCTCAAACTGGCCGCGGATTTCACTCAGTTCGGCGTTGGCTTCCTCATACGCAAAGCGATACGTATCTTGAGTCATTGGTTACTCCCAGGGGCATAGACTAACACCATAGTTCCATCTATAGGCAAACTAGAAATCGGTACTGAAAGTACAAACGTAACAGCCGGTCAACCTGCGAGCATTGCGCGTCCTGCTCCGCGGCAGGCGGCGGAAGGAGTCTCAAAACAGGGCAACCAGAGGATTGCTAGACCGCCGCCTGAAGGTCTCCGCGGCGTGATCCGCCAAATTTGAGGGCGTTGCGAACGCGCCGTTCAAAGGGATCCGTAATGGCATCGTCCGGATCGTTTTCAGGCGTGGAAACCTCATTGAATGTTTGCGCTGGAGCCTGGGTGTGAGACTGCGGCGCGGGCGCGGCAGACGCTGCCACTTCAAGACGGATCGGCGCGACGGCCTTTTCTCCCAGCATGGGACTGAGCGCCGCAATCACACCCTCGAGGCGGTCCTTGCGCTGGCGCAGTTCTTCAAACCTGCAGGTGATGTCCAACAGTTCCGACTTGGCTTCCTGGTACGCAACACCGTAAACGTCCTGCCTCATAACGCTCTCCAAAATCAGCTTCTCTTGCTGCGCAGAGTAACATGTTTGAGTCCTATATAAATCGAAGGTAACAGACACAATTTCTGACCAAAGTAACTACAAGTTCCGCCCAGGAACCGCTCCAGAAAGCCGGCTTAGACATCCGGTTCACTCCAGGATCCGTCCGGCTCGGGAGTTTCCCGGCTTGGCTCGCCGGCGGAGGGCGCGGCCAGCATGGGTTCCACGCGCACTTTGCCGATGCGGCGGCCCTCCATCTCCATCACCGTGAGCCTCCGGCCCTCATGGTCCACGCTCTCGCCGGCGCGGGGAATGTGCCCCAGCCGCGTGAGCAGAAAACCGGCCAGGGTCTCCACGCCGCCTTCGCGGGGCAGCTTCCAGTGCATCTGGGTTTCAAGGTCGCGCAGGTTGGCGCCGCCATCCAGCAGCAGGACACCGGTGGCCGTGGCCAGCAGCGGCCGCGCCGGGTCGTCGAACTCGTCCTCCAGCTCGCCGGTGAGCTGCTCAATGGCATCTTCGGCCGTCACCAGGCCCACGGTCGAGCCAAATTCATCCACCACGATCGCCATCTGCCGCCGCCGCTGCTGGAAGTCGCGCAGCAGGTCGAGCACGGTCTTGGTCTCCGGCGCCACCAGCACGTCGCGCATCACCTGGTGCAGGCGCAGCTCGGCAAAGGCCGCGCCGGGCCGCTCGGAGGCGAGAGTCTTTTGCGCGGTGCGCGGCGCTGAGGGCCGAAAGAAGATCAGCCGCGAAAGGTCCTTCGAATAGACCACGCCCACGATGTGCTCCGGCCCGCGGGTCTCGTCATAGACGGGGACGCGCGAGTGCATGTGCTCGATCACCTGCGCGCTGGCTTCTTCAATGGGCATGTTCGACGGCAGGGAGAATATCCTCTGGCGCGGCGTCATGATCTCGCGGATGGGCACGTCGTCCAGCTCGAGAGCGCGATGCAGCAGCGTCTCCTGGTATCGAGGCAGCACGCCCATGCGCCGCGCGGCGGTGGCGATCAGCTTCAACTCCTCTGGCGAGTGAACCGCGGAGCGGTCGGAGATGGGCACGTCGAATCCCCGCAAAATCAGCGCGGCGGAGTTGCGCAGCAAGCGCACTGCCGGCCGCGCCAGCGCCATGAACACCAGCATGGGCGGAGCCACGGCAACCGCCAGCGACTCAGCCCGGCGCAGTGCCAGGGACTTGGGCACCAGCTCGCCCACCAGCACCTCCATATAAGTGATGAAGGCGAAACTCACCGCGACCGCGGCGACATGGGAATAGACCATGGCATGAAACGGCAGCACGGGAAGCAACTGCAGCCAGCTATAGAAGGTGGCGGCAACCACTGGCTCGCCAATCCAGCCCAGAGCCAGCGAGCACAGCGTGACGCCGAGCTGCACGGCGGGCAGAAAATCGTCCAGGTCGTGCTGCAGCCTCTGCACCGCCCGCGCGCCCGGAACGCCCAGGGCGGCCATCTGCTCCATGCGCGTGTCGCGCACGCTCACCACCGCGAACTCCGCCGCCACAAAGAAGGCGTTGACCAGAATCAGCATGGCCACGGCGACGAATTGCAGCAGCGGCAGACCGTGCATCTCGCCTGTGAGCATAGCATTGCCGGTCGGCCGGACAATGCGCGCGCCGGCTGTGGAACCAGGCCGCTGCGCCGTGCGTAAAGGGAGATAGCAGACGCCGCAGGGTTCGACGCAATGCCTTTGCTGCCCCGTCCGGTGCTGCGTTGACCGTTGAAAACCCGCGCCGTCTGATCTACAACAACGTCTTTACGCCGCATATTCATCTTGATTTAGGTTCGGGATTCAGCGATTCGGGGAGCCGGGGGCTCGCTCGACAAATATGTGGAGGCTCAGGTGCCCGCGACGAGGAAACACAAACGATTCTGGCTCTGGCTCGGCTCCGCGATCGCAATCGTTGTCGTGGCAGTGGGGGTGATGGCCGCGCGTCTGGTTAGGACCACTCAGATCGATCCCAACCGCATCGCCAGGGTGCAGCGCGGCGACGTGGCGCGCTCGGTCGTTGCCACCGGCAAAATCCAGCCCATCACCAAGGTCGAGGTCAAGTCGAAAGCCTCCGGCATCGTCGAAAAGCTCTACTCGGACATCAACAATCGCGTACACAAGGGGCAGCAACTGGCGCAGCTCGACCAGCAGGAAATTTCGGCACAGGTGGATGCGCAGCGCGCCCAGCTTGCCGCGGCCGAGGCCAACGTAGGCACATTTCAGGCCAACATCGAACAGGATAAAGTGAACGCCGCCGCGCCGGACCTGCCCCTCTACAAGGTCACGCTCGACCGCAACCTGGAGATGCAGAAGGAAGGCGTGGTGAGCCGCCAGACGCTGGACGACGCCAACCGCGACTACCTGGCCGCGCTGAACAAGCGCGACTCTGCCCGGGCGCAGATCGGCGTGGACAACGCAAAGCTGAAGCAGGCACGCGCGCAGGTGCTGCAAAGCCGGGCCAGCCTGGAGCAGCTCGAGGAGCAGCTCAGCTACACCACCATTGTTGCGCCCATGGATGGCGTGATTCTTTCCCGCGATGTGGAGATCGGCGACGCCGTCAGCTCCATCCTCGTGCTGGGTTCAACGGCCACGCTGGTGATGACCGAGGGCGATACCTCGCAGGTCTATGTGCAGGGCAAGGTGGACGAGGCGGACATTGCCCACGTCTACATGAGCCAGCCCGCGCGCATCAAGGTGGAGAGCTTCCGCGACCGCGTCTTCAACGGCAAAGTGACCAAGATTGCGCCGCTAGGCGTGGAGAAAGACAACGTCACCACCTTCGAGGTGCGGGTGAGCATCGACAACCCCGGCGGCGAGCTGAAGGCCAACATGACGGCCAACGCCGAGATCCTGCTGGACGAGCACAAGGCCGTGCTGACGGTGCCGGAGAACGCCGTCTACTACGACAACCAGAAGAACGCCTTCGTGGATGTACCGGACAAGAACCAGAAGGAGGGCACGCGCAAGGTTGGGGTAAAGGTCGGCCTCTCCAACGGATCGGTCACGGAAATTGCCGCCGGCCTGAAGGAAGGCGACGCGGTGGTGCTGCAGCAGTAGGCGCGCCGCAGGCGTTTGTCCGCCGCCGCACAGTGCTGTTCGGAATCGGACAAGAACGGATCGCACAATACTGTGCCAATTCCTGTTTGGCGTTCAAGACATGGGAGTTGCCTATCAACGCGATTTGGCACCCGGCATGCAACCACAGAGTGAACAGCCATACCGGCAATTCCCTCAGTCAGTAGTACGCACCAACCGCTCTATGGAGGAACCCATGAAACATCGGCTCTCCTGCGCAGTACTCTTGCTTTTTGCCATCGCGGCGTTCCCCGCGCTGGCCGCGGAAGCTACCTTCACCCGGAGCCTCGCCGTCAATGGCCACGTCGAGCTCGGCGTCTCCACGGGCTCGGGCAACATCCACATCACCCGCGGCTCGGATAGTGAGGTCCACATCTTCGGGCGCGTGAAATCGAACTTCGGCTCGGAAAATGATGACCGGGTGCGCGAGCTCGCGGCCCATCCGCCCATCGAGCAGACGGGCAACATCATTCGCATCGGCTCTCACCACGAAAATCTGCACAACATCAGCATCGACTACGACATTCAGGCCCCCGCCAATGTGTTTCTCGCGGCGGATTCCGGTTCGGGCAATGTGACAGTAGAAGCGGTAGGCGACAACGCCAAACTCTCCACCGGCTCCGGCTACATTCATGCCACCGGCCTCGAGGGCGGCTTCAACGTCGAGACCGGCTCCGGCAACATCTACGCCGAGCAGACCGGCCAGGGCAACGTGCGCGCGCAGAGCGGCTCCGGCAACATCGAGCTGCGCAATCTGCACGGCGGCCTTCGCGCCGGCACCGGCTCGGGCGACATCAAAGCCGCAGGCACACCCGCGATGGATTGGAAGCTCGAAACCGGCTCCGGCTCGATTGAGTTCTGGTCCGGCAACGCGCCCTTTACGATGGACGCCTCCACCGGCTCCGGCAGCATTCACACCGATGTCGAAGTGGCGGCGCAGGTGGTACCGGGCTCCTTCGAGCGCCACCACATCACCGGCAAGGTCCACGGCGGCGGCCCCAAGGTGCGCATGGAGACCGGCTCCGGCAACATCAAGATTCACTAACCTGCACTCGTTATTCTGCGCAGACACGCACGCGCAGTTGTCTCAAACAATCACTTGTTCCTCGGGCGGGGCTACCTGGGAAGGCCTCGCCTGTTTTTTTTAACCTGCTATAAACCTCCGCAGGTTACTTGTCTCCGCATTGCCTGACGCATGGAACCGCAGCCCGCGCCTCCCTTTGCCCAGCGCACCAAGGGCACGTGCGTTCGCACGGCATCCCATCGCGGATTATGCTAGAATTGCCAGACTTATATACATAGTTAGTGAGCAGGGTCATGATCACAGTAGATTCAAGCAACACCCATCCAGGGGGCGCACTCCGGGCTCTTTCCTCTCGAGTCGCCACGGCGGCTGAGCGCCTGTCCACAGTGCTGAGCTCACAATCGGCTGCCGCCTACCGGCGTGCGGGATTGGCGCTGCTTGTGCTCTTCGTTGCTGTGGCGGTCGCGGAGTGCGTGCTCGGCGCGCCTCCCATGGCGGGCCCGTGGGACGCGGCAGTGCTGCTCGATGGCGCGTGGCGCATTATCTGCGGCCAGATTCCCCACGTCGCGGTTC
>DASQSP010000201.1:0-5614 GCA_035642355.1 Occallatibacter sp. | reverse complement strand
ACTCCAGCGCGGAAGGCCGATCGAGCCCCGCAAGCTGCCCCGCCGCAATCGTCGTCATGGAACGCGATGCGCCGGGAAAAATAGCCGAGAGCGCCTGGCAGAGACCGATCCAAATGGCCTGGCCCAGGCCCATGGTTTCAACATGAGTGGTGGTCGGCTCAAAGCGCGAAGCCCAGGCGTCCACTACCCACATCGCAATGCCGCCGATCAGCAGCGCCAGCGCCATCACGGTGAGGCTGGCCAGATTCCGGTCGCTCCATTTTTTCAGGAGAAGCGCGGGAATCGACGTGCACACGAAGGCGAAGAAGGTCATCGAAATGGGATGGTTCAGCCAGGTGCGGTCGCCGCTCTCCCCCCTGGGAAACGAGTGCAGAAACCCTACGATGCGTCCGAGATACAGCAGCAGCAGCGCCAGAATCGCGCCGGCCTGAATCACGATCGTGTACATCTTCCAGTAGGCATCGTCCAGCGGGATGTGCATCAGCGCTTCTGTGATGCGCAGATGCGCCGTGGAGCTGACCGGCAGAAACTCGGTAAGGCCTTCGACGATGCCCAAAAGAACGGACTGAATATATACGTTCAAAACTCCTCCGGGGTGGGTGCGGCGCGATGGATGGCGGCGCGATCGGCAGCCGTCATGGCAGATCGATGCCGTAGACCGGAACGCCCTGATCCAATTTGAACACGAGAGCCGCCGCGCGCCACGCGTAATCCGTCTGCGGAAACTTGTCCTTCAACCGCGCGGCCAGTTGGCTGGCGTGGTTGTGCGCGTCCTGCTGCTTGCGATCGTCGCCGTCCGCGCCATACATGTCCGTCAGCACGGCCTGCCTGTAGACGGCCTCGAACAGCGCGCGCGCGGCCCGCGGGCTGTCGGGGTGCTCATCGGCATACTTCTCGTAGATCTCCGACTCCTTCGCGGGGCACTTCTCCTGGCCTTGCCAGTCGCCGCACAATTTGTTGTCGATCAGGTCGAAGTCCGCCAGGTCAGCCTGCCGCGTGTGCGGATACATCTTGATGACCTTCTTTAGATTTTCCTCGTCCATCTGCTCGCGCAGATACGGATCCTTCTCCTTGGCGGAAGGCAGCGAGGAGAGATCGCTCTTCTGAATCTGCCACAAAATATCCGCGGCGCGCCACGCGGCCTCCGGTGCCAGCGGCGAGCTGGGATAGAACTCCGCCAGCCGGCGATAGATGAGATGCGCGCTGCGCGCGGCGTTGGCCGGCCCGCGCGGATCGTTGGCATCGCTCTCCAGGGTGGCCCCCGCGCCCATCAGAATCCGGTCGCCGTCGGGCGTGTCTTCGATCACCACGCCCTTGGCCTCCATCCAGCCGGAGATGGGCGGCGGCGTTTCCGCCGTGCCGAAGATCGGCTGGTCGGAGGTGTGCTCTTCTTCAATGTCGGTGTTGGCGTAGACGCGCACCCACGGGCCGCTCTTCTCCGAGACCACCATCTCGCGGCCCGGCTGCACGCGGCCTGCCTTCTGCGCGGCCTTGTCCGGCGAGATGTAGAGCCAGGTAACGCGCAGCACCGTGGCGCGCGGCCCGGCCAGGGGCTTCACCAACTGCGGCTTTTTATCGGCGGCAAAAGCCACAGCCGCGCACGCCAGCAGGCTCACGGCCACAATACGGCGGATCGAAGAAGCGAATCGCATAGCAGACCAAATCCTAAGGAATCTCTGATCAAGTCGATGTTTTGAAAGGGCACGGCTTTAGCCGTGCCGTAAGTAAAGCAAATTTAACTGGGCTTTAGCCCCTGAGGGAATGCGCTTTGACTTAATCAGACATTCCCTAAAGCAGATCATAGTGAAACGACGTTACAGCGGAGTTTCTGTAAGCACCTCGGCCAGCAACTCGGGCGCAACATTGCCGCCGCTGACGATGGCCGCGGCCTTGCGATAGGCGGGCAGCTCGGCGGCGTGGAACAGCAGCGCCGCCGCGGCCACCGCGCCGCTGGGCTCGGGAACCAGGCGCGTAGCGGCCACAATCGCGCGCATCGCGGCGCGAATCTCGGCCTCAGTGACCGTGACAATGCCATCGACATAGGCCTGAATGTGGGCGAAGTTGCGCGCGCCCACGCTCTGCGTGCGCAGGCCGTCGGCGATAGTGCGGCTGGTCAGCTCCGCCGGCCACTCGACGATCTTGCCGGCGCGAAAACTCTCCGCCGCGTCGCCGGCCAGCTCGGGCTCCACGCCAATCACCTTCACCTGCGGCCGCAACTGCTTCACCGCCGCGGCCACGCCGCTAAGCAACCCGCCGCCGGAGACGGGCGAGAGAACGAGATCAACATCCGGCAGATCTTCGACGATCTCAAGGCCGCAGGTCGCCTGTCCGGCAATGATCTTTTCGTCGTCATAGGGCGGCACCACGATGTAGCCATGCGCGCGCACCAGATCTTCGGCTTTCGCGAGCCGCTCGCTTGACGCCACGCCGACATCCACCACCTCGGCGCCCAGCGCCAGCGTCGCGTCGCGCTTGATCTTCGGCGCATTCGACGGCATCACAATCACCGCCTTCGCGCCCACCGCCCGCGCCGCATAGGCCACGCCCTGCGCGTGGTTGCCGCTCGAGTAGGTAATGACGCCGCGCGCGATCTCTTCCGGCGTAAGCTGCAAAACTTTGTTGGCCGCGCCACGAATCTTGAACGCGCCGATGGGCTGCAGGCTCTCCGCCTTCAGCCATATCTCTTTTCCGGGGCCGGAGCCGGCAACGCCGGGGAACGGGGCACGCAACAGCGGCGTCCGAATCGCAACGCCCGCAATGCGTTTGGCAGCCGCGCGAATGGTTTCTAAGGAGACGAGCTGTTCAGTCATCATGCTCATGGTGCGCCTACTGGAAATGGCTGGGATGTACCGCTTCGATGAACTTGTAGCGGCCAAAGTCTTTCGTGTTGAATGTGAGAATGCGCCCTACACCGTGGACACGCATAGCCGCGACGAGGCGCGCATCATGCACCTGCACGCCGCATACGCTGTAATCCACCAGCAGCCTGCGCCATTCCTGGTGGACGGCCGGCAAATCCGGAAGTAATTGCAGACTCTCTTCGATCTCCAATGCACGCTCATCGGACTCTTGCGTGGTCAGGCCATAGCCATTGCGATCAACCGGCCGAGTCAGTACGTTCCAAAACTCGCCAAGATTCTGTGAAGTATAGGCGGGAATTGCACCTTCATCCGCCAGACGAGTCATCGCCAGGCGAATAATGTCATATTCGGCGGCATCCCGCCGAACCCAGCGGAGCAGAATGTTCGTATCCACCAGGTACGGGAGGCCACTCATGAATCAGCGATCCTCGTAGTAGCTTTCCCGGTCATTGACCTCGGGCGGCAGAATGGGCAGATTCTCCGAGCCGCGTGAAAGCCGCTCTGAAAGCGCTTCGATGTCGCCGGGGCTCAAACGCCGGAAAGACACAGCGGCACCCGGCACGAAGTCGCGCAAGAATTCACTCGCGTAGCGTTCCGGCGCAAGACCGCGCTGCTGCGCTGCCGCCACCAGCCGAGCTTCAGTCTCCGGGTCCAGTTCGATCTGCAGAGTCATGGCTGTCTCCAATCCCCTTGATTATCGGCCAATCCGGCACAAAAGTTGCTGCTATATCTCCAGAATCACCGGCATGATCATCGGCCGCCGCCCGGTGGCCTTCTGGATCAGGCGCTTCAGCTCCACCCGCACCTTCTCCTTCACCATGCCGTAGTCCGCCTTCTCTTCGTTGGTCAGGCTGTCCAGCGTCTTCAGCACCGCGGTCTTGGCCTGCTCGCTGATATCCGCGCCGCCAAAGCCGCGCATAATCACCTCCGGAGCCTGCTCCACCCTGCCGGTGCGCTTGTTGATAGCCACCACCGCCAGCACAATGCCGTCCTCGCTCAAAATGCGCCGGTCGCGGATCACCAGATCCTCGACCACATCGATCGACGAGCCGGAATCGATCAGAATCCGTCCCGCCGTGACCTTGTCCTTCTTGCGCGCGTTGGCCTTGTCGAGCTCCAGCACTTCGCCGTCTTCCATCACAATGGCGTGCTCCACCGCTCCGGTTTCCATGGCGATCTGCGCGTGACGCCGCAGATACCGATAGTCGCCGTGCACCGGGATGAAGTACTTGGGCCGCACAAGATTAATCAGCAGCCGCATCTCTTCCTGGCTGCCGTGGCCGCTCACATGGATGAGCCCGTGCTGCCCGTCGTCATAAACCACGTTCGCATCGCGGCGGAACAGATGATCGATGACGCGGAAGATGCCTTTTTCGTTGCCGGGAATGATGCGCGAGCTCAACACCACGGTGTCGCCCGCGTCAATGTGCGCGTGCTTGTGGTTGTCCACCGCGGCGCGGCTCAGCGCGCTCATCGGCTCGCCCTGCGTGCCGCTCAGCAGCAGCATCAACTGCTCCGGCGGAAAGTCGCGTATCTGCCCAGGATTGATTACCAGGCCCGGCGGCAGTTCGAGATAGCCCAGGTCCTGCGCAATCTCCGTGCTCTCCATCATGGAGCGGCCCATCACCGCCACCTTGCGTCCATGCGCGCGCGCCAGCTCCATGGCAATGCGAATGCGGAAAATCGACGACGAGAAGCAACTGAAGAAGAGCTTCTTCTTGGTGCGCGAGAATATCTCGTCCAGGCGCGGCCTCACCGCCGCTTCGCTGGGCGTGTAGCCGGGCCGCTCCACGTTGGTCGAGTCCTGTAGCAGCGCCAGCACGCCGCGCTTGCCGTACTCGGCAAACGTGTGCAGGTCAAAAGGCTTGTCATCCAGCGGCGAGAGATCGATCTTGAAGTCGCCGGTGTGGATAATCACGCCCACCGGCGTATCGATGGCCAGCGCCACGCAATCCACCAGCGAGTGAGTCACGCGAATCGGCTCGATGGTGAATGGGCCGATGGTGAACTTCTGCTTCGGCGCGATCTCCACCAGTTCGGTCTCGTCGAGAAGCTGATTTTCTTCGAGGTTGCCCTCGACATAGGCCAGCGTGAACTCCGTGCCGTAGACCGGAACCTTGAGCTCGCTCAGAAACCAGGAGAGGCCGCCAATGTGGTCCTGGTGGCCGTGGGTGAGGATGATGGCGCGGACATGTTTCTTGTTTTCGACCAGGTAGGAAATGTCGGGCACCACAACGTCCACGCCCAGCAGCTCCGACTCGGGAAACATGAGTCCGGCGTCAATAACGATGATGTCGTCTTCCCAGCGGATCGCCATGCAGTTCATGCCGAACTCGCCTAGGCCGCCGAGGGGGATTATTTTCAGCTTTTTCGTTTGCATCTGTCATCTCCGATGCTACCACTCAAAGCCCGAGATGCTGGCGCCGGGTAGCCGGTCCGCTTGAAGGGTACGGGCTTTAGCCCGTACATAAAGCCAGCAGACCAATGGGGCTTTAGCCCCCGAGGGGATGTCACTTCAAACTGACCCACGACGCTGGTGCCGCCGCCGCGCGCATCACAAACCCGTCGCAAATGAGGACAAGATCGGTAGAATGCTCTCAAGTAGTATGGTTTTGGCTCCCTGAACGCCCTGCCCGCATGAACGACACCACTCCCACTCCCGAGACCGCTCAGCCCATGCCGGAAGCTGCGCTCCCAGAACCGCTCCCAGAACCGCTCCCAGAACCGTTGCCCGACGCGCCGCCTGCCCCGAG
>DASQSP010000200.1:0-11492 GCA_035642355.1 Occallatibacter sp. | reverse complement strand
GAGAGCTTAGATCCTCTCCACCCCAAAGAATTGTTAAGCCATTGGTGCCGGGCGCACGGGAACGCAGTTTCGCGATGCGGCGCCGCGAAGATCGAAATTCCCTCGTAGACACGCCGCACTACGGACGTTACACTGCCCTACAGGCTTGCTCCTGAACAAACGGTGTGCCCCTTTGCGCTACCGGGGTGCTCCCACTGACTGTGCATGATTCGAGACTTCCTGCCTATCTTTATGTCCGCTGAATTGACCTTTGCTCGGTTCGCCCGGCAGAACCTGTGGCGAAGGCGCCTTGCCCGCCGCTGGCAGTCGCCGCGGCGGAGCGGGCTTGCCCGCCGCTGGCACTTTGGCGGGCCTGCCCCGCTCGAGGCGCTGCGACATGCCTGAGCCGATTCTCCCTGAGCCGATACTCGAGGTCCGCGGCCTCAGGCGCAGCTACGAAAATGGCCGTATCCAGGCCCTGCGCGGCGTGGATCTGACCATCGCCGCGGGCGAGTTCGTCGCCATCAGCGGCGCCAGCGGCAGTGGCAAATCCACGCTGCTGCAGTTGCTCGGCGGCCTCGACAGCCCGACCGAAGGCGAGGTTCTGCTGCACAACGAGCCGCTCGGCAAGGCCGTCCCGCTGGACACATACCGCGCGGAGCATGTGGGTTTCATCTTCCAGGCGTTCTATCTGCTGCCCACCCTTAATGCGCTCGAAAACGTCCAGGTGCCCATGCTGTGCCGTCCGAAAAACGGGACCGGCAATATCAAGCGTGCGCAGGATCTGCTTGTCGCGATGGGCATCGAGTACTGCGCGCGGCAATATCCCAATCAACTCTCGGCAGGCGAGCGGCAGCGCGTAGCCATTGCCCGCGCGCTGGCCAACGGCCCCGACATTCTGCTGGCCGACGAGCCCACCGGCAATCTCGACAGCGAGAACTCCGCGCGCATCATGGATGTGTTGAAGACGCTGCACAGCGAGCGCGCCATGACCATGGTGATCGTCACCCACGAGAATGAGATCGCCCAGGCCGCGCCCCGCCACGTCCGCATGCGCGACGGGAGAATCCTATGAAGCGCCGCGCTGCCATTGCATTTCTCGTGCTGTTCGCGTCCTTCGCGGCGCGCGCGGCGGACACGCAACCATCCATCGAAACTGCGCGCGGCCGCGTCAAGACCGCCGACTATCGCATCGTGGGTCATCTGGTGCGCGTCGAAGCCGGCGGCGCGCGCACCAGCTACGGCGTCACGTTGAAGGCGCACTGGTTCGCGACCGAATTGCGTGTACTGCTCGATGTCACCTCGCCCGGCAACGCGCGCGAGCATGTGCTGCTCACCATGCGCCCCGGCGGACAGGATGCCATCGAGGTCGCGCGGCCCGGCGACAAAGCCGCAACGCCGCTTCCCTTCTCGCAGTGGAGCGAAGGCCTGCTGGGCGGCGATTTCAGCTACGAGGATTTCCTCGAGCCGGAGTTCTTCTGGCCGTCCCAGACCGTTGTCCGCGAGGAGAAGCGTGGCGCGCGCGACTGCGATGTGGTGAAGAGCGCTCCCGGCCCCTCGGACCGTACCCACTACGCCGAAGCGTTGACCTGGCTCGACAGGACCATAAGTTTTCCCATCTATGCTGAAAAAACACTCAAAGGCTCTGGCGTCGTGAAAGAATTTACTTACTACGGTCTTCGCCACGACGAGGGTGTCTGGTCGGCCTCGCAGATCGAGGCGTCGACCCGAGGCAAGCCCGGCTCTACGCTGCTCGTCATCGAGCGGGGCAGCGCCAAAGCCAAGCTGTCCGCAAGGGATTTCGGGACGGAAGCGATGACTCATTTCTCCGGAGGGGCATGAATTCATGAATCAATCCATCAACATCCTCGGCGCATTGGCCTGTGGAGCGGCCGGCGTGGCGCTGACGGGGATGCTGTATCAGGCCATCGGCGCGCAACGCGACAAACGGCGCTTTGCCGGCGCGGGCCGCTGGGTAGAGATCGGCAACGGCGACAAGCTTTATGTGCTCGAGAAGGGCGCGGGCGGTCCCACCGTACTGTTTGAAGCGGGCATCGCGGCCACCAATCTCAACTGGTTTCACATTCAGGAGCATGTCGCGCGGTTCACCGGCACGGCCTCTTACGATCGCGCCGGCCTCGGCTGGAGCAGCCCTTGCCGCAGCGCACGCACGCCGGGCAACATCGCGGGCGAGCTCCACACCATGCTCGAACGCGCCGGCATCCCTCCGCCCTACGTGCTCGTGGGCCACTCCTTCGGCGGCCTCGTGATGCGCCGCTTTGCGCTGCTCTACTCCGATGAAGTACAGAGCGTGGTTCTCGTCGACCCCATGCGCTGCAGCGAGTGGCCGCCACTCAATCCCGGCAAGCAGGCGGAGGTGGACCGTGGCAAGCGGCTCTCCGGCTACGCCATTCCCATTGCGCGCGTCGGCCTTGCGCGCCTCGCCGTCACCTCCCTGCTCTGCCGCTCCGGCCGCGCCACCCGCTGGCTCACCGAACGCGGCGGCACCGGCCCGCGCCATGTACTCGGCCGGGTTACTGAAGAAGTAGGCAAGATGCCACGGGAGATCTGGCCCGTGGTCGCCGCGCACTGGTCGCGGCCCAGCTACTACGCGGGCATGCGCAGTCATGTGGCCGCCGTGCCGGACTCGGTGCGCGAGATGAACTCGACCGCTCCCATTCGAGGCATTCCCGTGCTGGTGCTCACGCCCGACAAGTCAACGCCACTCTCCGCCACATGCCTCGCCCGTATCGGCGACAACGTGACCCAGGTGATTGCGCCCGAGAGCGCGCACTGGGTCCACCTCGATCAGCCAGCGCTCGTGATCGACTCAATCCGCCAGATGGTGCATGCGCCAAGCACGGAGCCGGAACCGGAGCCGGTGGCCGTAACCGCGTAAGCTGCGCCACCGTCTCCAAATCGCTGATCCGCCAGTCTCCGCGCCCGATGCTACCCTTGAAATCGAAGGAGAATCAATGTCTCATGTGAAACTGGAAGATGCGCGCCGTGTGATCGCCGCGGCGGAAGAGAAAGCCCGGGAAATTGGTCAGCCCATGAACATCGCCGTGGCCGACGAAGGCGGAAACATCGTCGCTCACGTTCGCATGGATAACGCCTGGATCGGTAGCATCGACATCTCCATGAAAAAGGCATACACGTCGCGCGCATTCGATATTGAAACCAAAGATCTGGCCATGCACGCCCAATCGGGAAGCCAATTCTTTGGCATCCATGCGTCCAACGACGGCAAGATCATGATCTTCGCCGGCGGTGTCCCGCTCAAGCGCGAGGGCAAGGTCGTGGGCGCAATCGGCGTCAGCGGCGGTTCCGGCGATCAGGATCATTCCGTGGCTATTGCCGGCGCAGCCGCGCTCTAAATCAGCTTCACCGTAGCTATACCCGACTTGGGTGCCTCCGGTCCCTCGTCCGCCGCGGCGGAGGGACCGGGGATAGCACAAAGTTGGGTTCACTTAAACCTAAACTGCTCTAGTGCTTCCTCGCTGGCTTGCCGAGAGCCTTCTTCGGCGCAGGCTTCGTGGGTTTGGCAGCGGGCTTGGCTGCTGGCTTCGGTGACGGCTTCTTTTTTGCCGTCGGCTTCGGTGCAGGCTTGTGCGCAGGTTTAGCCGGAGCCTTTTTCACCACCGCTTTTGCCGGCGTCGTCTTCGCCGGTGCGGCCTTTGCCGGAGTAGCCTTCACGGGAGCAGCTTTCGTCGCCTTTCCCGGAACAGCCTTCTTGGCCGGCGGAGCAGGCTTAGCAGCCACGGCGGGTTTTGCCGCCGGCTTGGGAGCAGCCTTCACCGCAGCCTTGGGCTCAGGCTTCGCGATAGGCTTCGGCGTGTGCGCGGGCTTCACTTCCTTCACCGCATTGGCGGCCGGAACCTGCTTCGCCGCGGGCACTGGCTTCGCCGCAACCTTCGGCGCGGTCTTCGGCGCTTCTTTCCCCGCCTTGGGCGCGGAGTCCTTCTTGCCGCGCTTCACCGCGACAGGCTTTTCGTCCTCAGCCTCATCGCTGTCTTCCTCATCGGCTTCGTTGACGTGGTCATCGTCCAGGCCGCCCTTGGGCAGGCCAAGATCGGTCTCATCATCGTCCATGCCCATATCGTCGAGATCGTCATCGGCGCTCTCCTCGGCTTCATCGTCCTCGAAGGAGCGCTCCTTGATCTTCTCCGCGCCACGCTTGGCACGCGAGCGTTTGATCGTAACCGGCGGCGGCGGCGCAGGCGGCGAGAAGGGTTCGAGAAAAGCCTTCTGCTCCTCCGGCGTGGTCAGCTTGCCGTCGATGAAGGCGAGGAAAAGCTGGCGAAGCACGTCGTGATAGGCGGGCAGCTCCGGCGTAATGCGCATCTCCTGCAGCAGAACGTGAGGAATGCGCTGCCGGGCCTCCGGCCAGACCTTCAGGAACCGTTCATAGCGCTCCTTCACGGCGGCAGTATTGCTGGTAAATCCAAGCCAGAGAACTGCTTTGGGATCATAGCTAGTGAAGAGCTTGAAGGTTGCCGAAGGCAGTTGGTTTTCCCTGGCCAGCAGCGTCTTCTGGAACGCCGCCGCGATCGCGTCCAGGCTGTTCCATTCCGCCACAAAGCCCGGCCGCACCATCTCCCTCTTGAGCGCGGTCAGATCCTTTGCCGAAAGCTTAGCAGTCAGCAGTTGCATCTGCGCCGCGGACATGTTCGGATGCACGCCCTGCACGTTCAGTTCCCCCGCCAGATCGTGCAGCGCCTTCAGCTTGTCCTCGTCCGCCTTCGCCGAAGTCCACGCCGCGAACAGCACCTTCATCCACCCATCGGCTTCCAGGGCGCGCAGCACCTTCAGTCCGTCGTCTTCGTGGCCAATCTGTTCCAGCTCGTAGCTGCGCGCGTGCGCTGAGAGCGCCGCTATTCCGCCCTCTTCGCGGGCGTTGTCATAGCGGGTCTGGGTGCGCGGATCGAGATCCCAGCCCAGCCGCGCCCTGTAGCGGCTGGCCCGAATCAGCAGAGACGGCTCCTCGAGGAAGCCGTAGTTCGAGACCAGCCGCAGCGTGCGCGCCTCAATATCGGCCGCGCCGTTCAGCGGGTCCATCAGCAGGCCATACGAGCCCTCGTTGAGCGAGATGGCCATGGCGTTCACGGTAAAGTCCCGCCGCCGCAAATCTTCCTGGATCGATGCCGAGTGGTATACAGGCTTGCCCGGCTTGGGGTACTCGTTGCGGTGGGTGCTGACCAGGTCCACGCGGACGCTGCCCCGGAAACAGAGATAGAGCGTGTGTGCGGGTTCGTCCTCACCCCAAATCTTGCCGCCGGTCTTCTCTATCGCCTTCTTCAGCTTGAGCGCATTGCCGTGGACGGCGACCTCGAGGTCGCGGACCGCATGGCCGCTGGTCAAATCGCGGACGGCGTCTCCGGTGAGAAAAAGGATGATTCCGGCATCGCGGGCCACCGTGCGTAGCTGGCGTAGAGCGTCCTGTTGATTGGCAGACAGCCGGTTCTCAAGAAGGTAAATGTAGTCGGGCATCCGTCCCCTGCTTCCGTGCTCCTCTGGTCAAGCCACGTCCCCGCCAAGTCTCTGATGGACTTATGCTTAGGCTGCTCACTGGCAGAGGTTGCAAACCAGTACATTAACACAATCCGGGCAGGTTGGCTAGAGAGAATGCACTCAAAACAGAGCTTTTAGCCCTCGCCCTCAGCCCCGCTCCGTGCGACAATCCACGAAGGGATGACCTCTTCGCGTAAACCCGTGATTGTGCGCAAGTTCAGCCGCGACTGGGTGGCCGGCTACGCAGCCGCCGCCCTGAGCCAGAGTGCGCCCTCCCTCGAGATCCTCGACCCTGCCGGAAAAGTCGTCACCATTCTCTGGGACGCTGTCAAATGGGTCTGCTACGTCCGCGACTTCCCCGCCGGCGAGCAAGCCAACCCCGAGCGCCTGCTGCAGAAACGCTTCACCGTGCGCCCCCGCACCGCTGGCCTCTGGCTCCGCATGACCCTCACCGATGGCGAAGAATTGGAGGGTCTGGCAGCCAACGACCGCTCCCTGATCGAGGGCCCGGGCCTGCTGCTCACCCCGCCCGACACCCGCTCCAACACCCAGCGCATTTACATCCCCCGCCAGGCCATCCAGACCCTCGAAGTCGTCAGCCTCATCGGCGCCGCCCGCAAACGCGGTCCCTCCACGCCGCAGCCGGAGCTGTTTCCTCCCAACTCCGAGGCCGAATAAGCGACATCGCGCGCCGCTCCGGTACAATCTCTTCAATGAAGCTAGGCGAGCTGGCAACCCGGTTGGGCGCGGAACTGCGCGGAGACGCGGATCTGGAAATAACTGGCGTCAAAGGGATTGAAGAAGCTGGCCCCACCGAAATCACCTTCGTCGCGAATCCCAAATATGGCGGCCTCGCCAAAACCACTCGTGCCGCTGCGGTGGTCGTCGAGCCCGAGTTCCCCGATATTGCCTCCGCCACCCTGCGCATCAAGAACCCCTACCACGCCTTCTCTCGCGCCCTCGGCATGTTCTATCAGCCGCCGGCCTACGCCCCCGGCGTACACACCACCGCAGTCATCCATCCCACCGCCAAAATCGGTCCCGGCGCGCACATCGGCGCCTACGTCGTAATCGGCCCCGGCGTGCAGATTGGCCCCCGCGCCACCCTCCTGCCTCACGTTGTGCTCTACCCCGGCGTCCGGGCCGGCAGCCACTTTTTCGCCCATGCCCACGCCGTGGTCCGCGAGGACTGCGTGCTCGGCGACCACGTCACCTTGGAGAACGGCGCCATCGTCGGCGCCGACGGCTTCGGCTTCTCCAAAAACGAACATGGCCACTGGGAAAAGATCCCGCAGTCCGGCCCAGTGCGTCTCGGCGACCGCGTCGACGTGCAGGCCAACGCCTGCGTGGACCGCGCCACCATGGGCGCAACCGAGATCGGCGCCGGCGCCAAGATCGACAATCTCGTCCAGGTGGGCCACGGCTCCAAAGTCGGCGAGAACACCCTGCTCTGCGCCCAGACAGGCCTCGCCGGCTCCTCGGTCGTCGGCAACAACGTGATCCTCGCCGGCCAGACAGGCATCGCCGGCCACTGCACCGTGGGCGACGGCGTGATTCTCACCGCGCAATCCGCTGTCAGCCACGACGTCCCGCCGGGCAAAATCATCTCCGGCTCGCCCGGCTTCGACAATCGCCTCTGGCTGCGTGCCGTGGCGCTCTTCCAGCGCCTGCCCGAACTCGCCCGGCGTCTTGACCGCGTAGAAAAGACCGTCGCAAAATCCACCGGCGACAGCAACGAAAACGGAGAAGGCGCATGAACCGTTTCTTCCCTCTCGCCGCACTCGCCGCCGCGCTGCTGCTTTCCGGCTGCCGCTCCTATCGCATCGATGCAACCGTCGAAAACCGCACCGGCACAGACCTCGAACTGCTCGAAGTCGACTATCCCAGCGCCAGCTTTGGCGCGGACAAACTCCCCAGTGGCGCGGACTATCGCTATCGCCTGGAAGTGCGCGGCACGGGGCCGGTCAAGGTGCAATACACCGTCCATGCAACCCAGACCATGCACCAGGCCAGCGGCCCTGCGCTGGCCGATAAGGAAACCGGTGCCATCGAGATCGTTCTCCTGCCCGGTGGCGTCATCCAGTTTCATCCTCAGCTCAGTCAACAGCGCTGAGTCCCTGTCCTCTCTGAAAACTAAATATCCCGCAATTAAATACTGCGACCTGGGTGCCCCATCCATCGCGCGTTCTATGCGCGATGGGTGGGAAAGCACAACACTATTTACTCTCCGGATCAATAATCGCCGCTCCGCCTGTTCCTTCCGCAAATCACGCCGATAAGTTCATTAGGAGTGTGAGGAGTGCGCGGGGAAAGTCTGCCCATCGTCCGGTCGTGGAGGCCTACGTCGCTGCAAAGATTGCGCGGATTCCTGCATCTCGCCGTCTGCTTCGTCCTCATCACGGTCTCCATCCTCCTTGTCGGCGCGTTGGTACACGGCGAAAAAGGTGTCAGCATCATCTGGTTCGCCAACGCCATTCTGCTCTCATACCTGTTGCTGGCGCCCCGCTGGCTCTGGCCCCGCTACATCGTCACCGGTTTCCTGGCGCTGGTCTTCGGCAGCGCCCTGATCCATGAACCCTGGCGCCTCAACCTCTTCTACAACACACTCAACCTGATCGAGGCGGTAGGAGCCGCTCTGCTGCTGCGGCCCCGCTCCACGCGCTTGCCCCGCTTCATCGATCCGCGTTACCTGGCCCGCTTTGTAATGGTGGCTGTGCTGCTGTGTCCGATTTCCGTGGCCGCGCTGTACAGCGTCATCGGAATGCTTAGCTTCCACTTGTCGCCGCTCGATCAATTTATCGAGTGGGCGACAGCCTCGGCGCTGGGCATGGCCGCGGTCACGCCCACATGCGTCGCCCTTCTGCAGGCTTCGCTGCGCAACATGAAGCACCGCCGCGCCGACCTCCTGTACCTGCTTACCCTCGGCATCGTTACATGCGGCGCGTTCACCAGCCAGGGCGCGCTGCTGATCTTTCTCGTCTATCCCCTTCTGGTGGTGGCAACGCTATGTACCGACCCCGGCTGGGGCGCCGTTTGCGCGGCCATTGTCGCAGTGCTGGCCTGCGTCTTCACCGTCGGCGGATACGGGCCGTTCGTGCACGCGCTCATGCCCAACGTGGTGCTCCAGACGTTCATCGCCGCCGCCGTCTTCATGGTCTACGCGGTCTCGGCCATTATCGAGGATTTGAACGCAACGGAAAGACGCTTGGAGCAAATCGTCGCCCTGCACAATCTGATTACGGAGAACTCGCGCGACCTGATCATTCTCTCCGACTTCGACGGCAACCGCCGATACATCTCCGGTTCGGCAGCCACGTGGACCGGCTGGTCGCGGGACGAATTGCAGGCTCACGGCAGCATGGAACTCCTGCATCCGTCCGATAGACCCGAAGCCCTGGCTCTGGTGGGCAGTCTGCGCTCCGGCGGAAGGGGTGGCCTCGTTGAATGCCGCATGCGGATGAAGAATGGCGAATACATCTGGACCGAAGCCAATATCCGCCCGGTTCGCGACCCCGTAACCGGCGCCATCACCGGCGCATTGAACGTGGTTCGCAACATCGCCCAGCGCAAAGATGCCGAGGAGGAGCTGCACAATGCCTATCGCGCTCTCGAGGCGCTCGCCGTTACCGACAGCCTTACCCAACTGGCCAACCGCCGATATTTCGACAGCTACCTCAACAACGAGTGGCGGCGCGGCCTGCGCGAACCCGGACCGCTCTCCATGCTTCTCATCGACGTGGACAAATTCAAGCTCTACAACGACACCTACGGCCACCTGCGCGGCGACAGTTGCCTCCAGCACATCGCCGAGGCTATACAGGGCGCGGTAACCCGGCCCAGTGACAAGGTGGCGCGCTTCGGCGGCGAAGAGTTTGCGATCGTGCTGCCCAACACTCCCAACGACGGCGCGCTCGCAGTTGCCGAAGCAATCTGTACGGCCATCCGCCGGCAGGCCATGGAACACGTCGGCAATCTACCGGGGTATGTCACCGTCTCCATCGGCTGCGCCACCATGATTCCCACTGCCGGCAAGCACCCGGCAGTGTTGATCCAGAAAGCGGATGACGCGCTCTACGCCGCCAAGCGCACCGGACGCAACCGCATCGGCAATGCCAATGAGGTAGAAGAAGAAACCGGGGTAGCCAAGGCAAGCTGACGCGGCCGAAGATTATCCTGCCCAGCACTGGGTCAATTTGAAATCCTTTTGAAAGGGCACGGCTTCACAGGCTGCGGAAAAACATCCCAAAGTGAACAGTTTTGAAAGGGCACGATCCGCTCCGGCGGATCGCGCGGCAAAAGCCGCAAATACAACGCCGGGCTTCGGATGGGATGAGACGGCTGGCCTCGCGGAAGAGCCAGGCTTTCCGCAGCGCACTCCGCCAATTCAGCCGTCCTAGCCCACCAGCTCGAACGCGCGAATCGCTTCCTTGCGCACCGTCAACCGTTCGATCAGGTCAGCCCGCACCTCATACCCGCGGCCCGGCGTATCCATGATGGTGATCTCGCCCTCTGCCGACACCGTCACCTCGGGCTCGATGATGTCTTCCTTCCAGTAGCGCGACGAGGCCGACACATCCCCCGGCAGCGAGAAGTTTTCCAGCGTCGAAAGCGCAATGTTGTGCGCGCGCCCAATCCCCGACTCCAGCATCCCGCCGCACCACACCGGAATGCCACGCTCCTGCGCCGCGTTATGCACCGCAATCGCCTCGGAGAAGCCGCCCACGCGCCCCAGCTTGATGTTGATAATCCGGCAGGACTCCATCTCAATTGCCGCCAGCGCGTCCCGCCGGTTGCGGATCGATTCATCCAGGCAGATCGCTGTGTTCAGCCGCTTCTGCAGCATCGAGTGGTAGTAGAAATCGTCGTGCCACAGCGGCTGCTCGATCATCAACAGGTCAAACGCATCGAAGGTCATCAGATGATCGGCATCCTTCAGCTTGTAGGCCGAGTTCGCATCGCAGCTCAGCATGATCTCCGGCCAGCGCGTGCGCACTTTCTCGAACACCTCCACATCCCAGCCCAGCTTGCACTTCAGCTTGATGCGCCGATACCCCGCCGCCAGTTCCCTCTCGACGACCGCCATCAACTCCGGAATCGACTTCTGAATCCCGATCGAAACGCCGCAGGGAACCGTCTCCCGCACGCCGCCCAGCAACTGCGCCAGCGGGATCCCCTCCCGCTGCGCCTCCAGATCCCAGATCGCATTTTCGAGCGCCGCCTTGGCCATCGGATTGCCCCGCACCTGGCGAAAGATCCGCGGGCACTCGCCGCCATGCTCCGGCGTCTCCGCCGCCAGCATCGGCCCCAGCTCATTCACCAACACCTGCCACGCCGTGTCCGTCGATTCGCCGGAAAAGAACGGCCGCTCGCCTGCCGTGCATTCGCCCCAGCCCGTCAGCCCCTCGGAACGTACCTCGGCAAGCAGAATGCGGCGATCGGCAGTCACGCCGAAGCTGGTCTCGAAAGGGTGGACTAGAGGGAGACGAAGTTCGCGAAGAATGATGCCGTCGATTCTCATAAAGGGGCCTGTTCCTTGCTCGTGATGAATGAATGGGAGCATGGTTCATGCACGTTCAAAAGTGCTGCATGATGTTCGTCTTCAATCCATCTCCGCCTGGGCAGGGGAGCCCAACTCGAAGACGCCGTTCCCTTCCGCGTCGCGGACGAACCCGAGAACGGCTAATCCCTGGTCGAATGCCTGCTGAAACCTGCGGCGGTTCTCAACCTGAACCTGCGCCGCGCGCTCCCGGTCCGATGCCTTCCACTGGTAGATGGTGGCCGGAACCCGAATGCGCTCTTCGATTGCATAGCTGGCCCGGGTGCCGCCCGCAACAGCTCGACACACCCGCGGCGAATCCAGATGCCACTCGGCCACCAGCCGGTCCGTGGGCAACCCACCCTGCAATCGAGAAGAGGATACACCATAGAAATCCACAACGTAGCGGCAAACCACCGCCCCCAGCTTGTGGATATTCAAATGCGCATTGCGAATCTCCAGCGGG
>DASQSP010000199.1:0-8867 GCA_035642355.1 Occallatibacter sp. | reverse complement strand
CTCCCTTATCCATCCTCCAGGCGCTGATGACCGCCTATCAAAGCCAAATCCAGCGATACCTCGAAATACTCCCAAATACTTCCAAACCCTGCTGAATCGCAAATCCAAAAACGAACCCCACCAAAAAATGATGGGGTTCGTCAGCAGTCTGGGCGCAGCCAATCGGCTGCGCCCTTGCTGCATTCAAACCTGGGGTACAATGAACGGCATGGCGGATGTCATCACAGGCTTGCGGCAAGTCATTCAGGATCTCGTCGCTCCCGACCTGAAGGCAATTCAGGTCAAGCAGGATGCGCTCGGCCGTCAGTCAGAAGTCCAGCACGACGCGATGATGAAAACTCTCGAAGCCTTCCGCGCTGAAATGCGTTCGGAGTTCGCCGCTCTCCGCGCCAACAATTAACTTGAGGTGCTGCGTCAGGTCTCTCCGCTCAGCGAACGCATCAGCCTTGTGGAAGAAGCTCGCGGACGTAAGGCCTGAGAAGCGCGCAGCCTCAAATTTCTACTTGCCGTCCCCATCCGGCGCGTAATACCCCGCCCGCGTCAGCACCGTGTAATCGTCCTTGTTGGCCTTCAGTACAACCTTGTGGAAGCCGCCGTCGTTGTCCACCTTGTCCGGCGTGTAGGTCAGCAGATACTGCCCGCGCAGCTCCTCGGCAATCTGCGCATAAATCTCATCCAGATTCTCGCGCTTCTTGGCTTCGAAAAATCGCCCGCCGGTGCGCTCCGCAATCTGCTGCATAATCTTCTTGCCATCCACGGACGGCTGTTGCGATCCGCCACCGCCGCGCCGACCGCCACCGCCCGGATATCCACCACCGCCGCCGCCGGGATAGCCGCCGCCCCCACCGCCGGGGAAGCCGCCGCCCCCACCGTGGCGTCCGCCGCCGGGAAATCCGCCGTTGCCACTGTGCTCCTGTTCGCCCTTGAAGTAGATGGTGTAGATGCTCAGGCTGGCGTGGTCCGCCGCGTCCAGCGCCTCGCTCATTGACTCTTTGCTGCCGCGGTCCACGCCGTCGGAAAACACAATCAGCGCCTTGCGCCCATCCTTCGGCTTCATCAGTTCGTCCGAGGACAGGAAGATGGCGTCGTAGAGTTGCGTGCCGCCCCGTCCGCCGCGCTGCCGTTGGCGGTCGTCGCCGGTTGTTTCCGGCCCGCCGTTGTCGTCCTGGGTGCGCGAGCTCGGCCCCATCTCGTCGATCTCGTGATGCAGCTTGTCCTTCGATGCCGTGAAGTCCTGTAGCAGTTCCACCTCGCGATCGAAGTGCAGCAGGAACGCCTCATCCTTCCCCGCCGGGCTGGTCAGCATCGTGTCCACAAACTTGCCCGCCGCCTTGCGCTCATCGTCCATCGCGCCGGAGAGGCTGCGGCTGGTATCCACCAGCAGCCCGATCTGAAACGGCAGATTACTCTCGCGCGTAAAGCTCTTGATGACCTGCGGCCGGCCGTCCTCGGCCAGCGTGAAGTCGCTCCTGGTCAGGTTCGTGATGAGCGCGCCGTGCTTGTCGCGCACGGTCACCGGCAGCAGCACCTCGCTGGACTGCACATGCAGCGTCACAGCGGGCGCATTCCCCGCAGGCTGCTGAGCAATGCCCGCGGTCGGCGCGCACACCAACACAGCCATCACAACAAGCCACGCAGGGGCAACACAGGAAAAACTCTGAATTCGCATCATGATGGGGTCCGGTCTGTCCTCGGCGCCGGGGAGTGGAAGCCGGGCGCACGTCTACTCTACTAGTTAGACGCACCGCGCGGTGGGCCGTTGACCTGAAACCTCATCGATGAGCCGGCACCGGCGGATTACGAAATCCCCAGCCGTTCGAGATTCTACGCCACCGATGTCGCGGCGCCCGGCGCCTCTGCCGCCGTCGCGCTCAACCGCCGCCCCTGGCAGCGCGCCACCATCTCCAGCCCCAGCGGCGTAATCGCCGTCCTGGCTTTGTCGTCCTGGAACTCGGAGGGCGACCGTCTCACCGCGGACAGCAGACCCATCTCGACCAGATCCTGAATCGAGCGCAGCGTCTTGGTCAAATTGGTAAGGTCGAGCGCTTTGCTCAGCTCGGCTGCGGAGCAGCCGTTCACGCCAAACGGCCCCTCCACCGGGCCGGACTTCGCCGCCCGCTCACTGGTGAAGCCCAGAATGCGCAGATGCGCCGGCGTCAATCGACTGAGCATGTCGATGAACGGGCCGTTCGACCGGTCCTCGCCATCGGCCGAGCACGCGGTTGCCAGCAGCCCGCCCCACATCTCCACAATCCAATCCATGTCGGCCCACGAACCAATATCGAGAATGCGCATCACCAGCTCCGCCGGCGCCAGATGCGGCTCCCCGGCGGCTTCGCGCTCTAGCATCTCCTCGGCCTTGAGGGCAAGGCTCACCGCGCTTGCCACGCGCACGTTGCTGAACTCCTTCTGCATCATCCGCTTCGTCTCGTCAGCCATCTCCGGGCAAATGCGGCGAATCAAACCCAGAGCCCGCGACAGGCGCATCTCATGCACGATATATTCAGGCCCCGTCTCGTGGGTCTTGCCTTTCGCCGCGCATTCCCACAGGTCCAGATCCATCCCCTCGGGCAGTTCGAAGGCCAGCGCCACGCCGTTCTTGTCCAGGCGCACCGCTCCGGCCTGCACATTCATACGCCGGTCGCGCTTCTGCTCCATCGGGCCCCTGCGCTGCAGCGTCAGCTCCACCTTCGCCCCCGGCTCCCACTGCTCATCCGTGCGCAGAAGGATGCCCGTCGAGCTGATGTCGCCCACATCGAACTTGCGCGGCGCACCCTCGGGAGCGGCATACGCCACCAGTTCCCGCGTGGGCATGCGAATCGAACCACGGCGCTCCTTCGTGATGCTGTCCGGACTCAGCCAATGCAACACTCGCTCCAGCATGCTCGTCTTCTCCTCGGCGGGCTTCGCCGCCTGGCCGCGCTTGTCTTTCCCGGCCCCGTCTTTCCCGGCCCCGTCTTTCCCAACCTTGTCTTTTGCGGACTTGTCTTTCCCGGCCTTGTCTTTGACGGAATTCCATTTGCCCGGCTGGTCTGTTCCGGACACTTCCCGTGCTGGCTTCAGGGCCGCGCCGCTTCCAGTCGAAGCGGCTGCAGCCCTCGCCATCGGCTCCAGCGTGGCTCTGCGCTCCACCACCTGCGGACGCGCCGCCGCCGCCGCTGGACGCGATTCGATCTCCTGAATACGAGGTGCGGATGCCGCGGGTTGCTCCACAATAAAGGGCCGGTTGCGCGGGGAAATCTCCGGCTGCCGGGGCGGGACGGATTCGATCCTGGCCCAGCGCGCTCGTGCCGCCTTGCGCCGGCGCTTTCGTGCGCCGGGCCGTGCAATCTCGCTATCCTCGTGGTGCGGAGTCGCGCGTTGCGCAATCGGCGCGGGGCCGGCTTCCACAATTGCCGGTCGCGCCAAAGCAGCGGCCGGCTCCACTTTCGCAATCACCGCTTCCACGACCGCCGGTCGAGCCTCTGCCACAACAAATGCGGGTTCGGCTGGTGCTTCTTCAATCGCCGCTGCGACCGTCTCGCCAATCTGCAGCAGATCGCCCACCGCCGTCCCGGAAGCCCGCACCGCCTGGAACGGCAGCACCAGCGCCGTGATCGCCGGTTTGAGAAATGCGGGGAAATCGCCCGCCGGCAGCAGCTCCGCCGCCTCCACCACGCGCAGGTCCGCGTCGAGATACACCAGATCCAGAGGCGAAATGCGCGGCACAACAGGAAGCCCCTGGACGTTCCGCAGCCAGAAACCTTCGGCCTCATTGCCCGCCAGACCTTCGATGAGAATGCGCAGAACCGTCAGATGCTCGAATGCGGCATCCACCACATGCACACCCTCACTCACCGCGCTCTTGCGGGTTCGGTTCTCGACGCGCTGTTTCTCCACTTCCATCTAACCCCGCTTCTAAGAAAGCATTCCTACTCCACGCGGCCGCAAAACGGCTCTAAATCAATGCGCTTGGTGCGTTCTCACCGGCGGACCCGCAGCGGTTTGCAGCAACTTCAGCTTCAATCCCTCCATGGTACAACGGGGAGATATTCCTAAAGGCATGTCCTTCTACAACTTTCGTGTACCTGGTAATTGGAAGCGAACGCTGACCGCCGTCGATGCGGTGATTCCACTTGGTGATAGTCCCGCCTGGTGGTCGTCAAGCCTGGCGGTCGCCCCTCTGGTTCGGGCAGTTATTGTCGTTTCTCAAGTGGAATCTCTCGTCCTTGTCTTGAGCTGCCAGAGTTTCCGGCCAATGGGGAAAGGCCAGCGTTACAATTCCGTTAATGGCCGCGTATCGCAACAATCGAAACTCTGAGTCTTCTGTAGCGTCGCAGGCAGACTTCCCCATCGTTTTCGTTGTGACCGTGGACAAAGAGTTCCTTGAGGTTCTGCACAAAGAACTGGCGTCCTGGTTTCGGATGGAAATTCGCCACAGCTACGACGATCTGGACAGGTGGACGAAGCGGACCGATGCAGCGGCGGTGCTGCTCGATATCGACACGGAAGGGGAGGATTCATTGGGCGGTCTCCCGGTGCTGAATCAACTGCGCCGGCTGCACGGCGATATCACCCTGATCTCCATGAGCCGGGACAGGAAGCGTTCCGTGGAGAAGCAGGCGCTGGCGGCGGGAGCCGATGCCCACTTTCGCAATCCGGTGGACGTGGCCGAGTTGCGCGCGACCATGCTCGAGACGGTCCGTTACCGGCGGGAGGAAGCGGAACGGGAGCGGATGCGCCAGCAGACATTGCAGTCGAGCCAGTTTCAGGATTTTGTGGGGGCCAGCGAGCCCATGCGGCTGGTCTACGACGCGATCCAGCAGGTGGCGTCGAGCAGCATTAACGTGCTGATCCGCGGAGAGAGCGGAACGGGCAAGGAGTTGGCGGCGCGAGCCATTGTGGCGCTCAGCCCGCGAGCAAACAAACCGTACATTCGCCTCAACTGCGCCGCGCTGCCGGAAAACCTCATCGAATCGGAGCTGTTCGGGAGCGAGAAAGGCGCGTTTACCGGCGCCACCGAGTCGCGGCCGGGGCAGATAGAGCTGGCCGACGGCGGCACGCTCTTTCTGGACGAGATTGCCACCCTGACCGTGGCCCTGCAAACCAAACTGCTCCGTGTACTGGAAGATCACCAGGTGCAGCGCCTGGGCGGGCGCACCATGCGGAAGATCGACTTCCGGCTGATCTGCGCCACCCATGAGGCTCTGGAACAGATGGTGCGCGAGGGAAAATTTCGCGAGGATCTTTACTACCGCATTCACGTCATACCCATTCAGCTACCTCCCTTGCGGGAGCGCGCCGGGGATATGTCTCTGCTGTGCGAGTTCTTCCTCGCAACCCATTGCGTGGCCAACGGCCTGCCCGTGAAAACGCTGACCCCGGAGGCCCTGGCGGCGCTCGAGGAACACACCTGGCCGGGGAATGTCCGCGAGCTGGAAAACCTGATCCAGCGCCTGGTGGTGACGGTGCGGAGAGACGAGATTCAGGCCGGCGACCTGCCTTCGCGCGTGATGGCGCAAAGTCTCGTCGCGCAGGAGGCCATCCTGGTGCCCGCCGAAGGCACCGATTTCGACCTCGAGATTCGCCAGATGGAGATTGCGCTGCTCTCGACCGCGCTGCGGCGAACCGGGGGAAACAAGAGCGGAGCTGCGCGGCTGCTGAATATCGATGGCCAGAGAATGAAGTACCTGTGCCGCAAATACGAGCTGTAAGAGGATTGATGGGTTAAAAATTAACCACCCAGGGGTTTATTTTTTAACCATTTCTGGCCGGAAGCTGGAATCCCCCAAAACCAACTTACTCAATAACCTATTTATATTTCAATGACTTGCTGAATATCCATGAATCGGCTCCAGTTTGGCATGCGGGATGCCTAAGAGTAGGGCGCAAGCAACTTCAAAAAAGTTTCCAAGGAGAAAATCAAATGGCGATCGAAAAGAAGTCTCTGCTCAACAACAGCAAGCTCACCGCAAAGAAGAATTCCACCGCTGTTAAGCCCATGGCCGCTGCGAAGTTGATTGCCGCCGAAGCGGTCCAGACTGCCGCAGTTCGCATGGCTTCGGCTCAGGCCCGCCTGGGTTCGTCTCGGGCTCGCATGGGTTCGCTTCGCGTGGCGACGACGGCTCGCACCGCTTCTGTGCGCACAACTGCTCGGCCTTTGTATTAGCCTGAGCGCTGCACAGGAACCATCCCGCGCAAAAGTCTAAGACGGCCTGCGCAATCGCATCTATGCAGGCTCGGTATCGGTCAGGACGCCAACTGTGATCCGGACTCGGATCCGGACCGAAGGTGGCTCTGAAAAGAGACAGCGAACGTCCTCGACGAGCCCTTCGACCATCGCGCTTTGAGCAAAAGCGGCAACCGCACCGGCGGTTGCCGCTCTTGCGTTTACCAGAGATGCGCCCGCACCAGATCGAAAGCAAGCGCGAACACACGCCCTGCCACACTGCGTCTGGCTCCGAAGACCTTCGCGCGGCCGGCCTCGCCGAAGCGCAGGCTGCCCGCGGAAGCCGGAAGCATCATGCGGGCAGAATAGAAAACCGGGAGCGTGACCCCTTTGTAGCCCTGGGAAGCCACCAGACCCTCGGGCAGGCTGACAGCGTCGCCGCCCGGTTGCGCCAGCACGAGATGAACCGGCTCGAAACGGCCCGGAATCTCCAATGCGATTTCGTCGCCCGCGTGAATGCGCTCGAAAGCCGCGGAAGGAATGTAAACGCGCACTCCGCGCGGCCCGTCGCCCGCCACATCGAGCAACGCCTGCCCGGAGCCGACCTGTCGGCCGAGGAGAGAAGCAGGGTCTTTTGTCAGCACAATTCCATCCTCCGGCGTCGTCACCACCTGAGATGATTGAGCCTCACCCGCAAGCTGCCTGGAACTCCGCGACGCTTGCTGCTGCGCCGCCGCCGGCCCAATGCTCTGCCCCTGCAGTTCGGCGTCGAAGGCCTGGAAGCTCGCTTCGCGGGTTTGCGCCATCGCCGAACTCGCCATGGAAGACGCCAGCGGGCTTGTCATCCTGAGCATCGGTTGTCCGGCGCGCACGGCCTCTCCTTCACGCACCAGCACCTCGGTCACCCGTCCGGGGACGGCGGCGTGAACCGTTTCCGATTCGAGTGGCTCGACGACAAAGTAGGCGTTTTCGCGGTCGCGCCACAGAGGCACGAAGATCAACGCCACGGCGCAGGCGGCAGCAAGCAGAGGGATGGGACGAAAAAGCTGTTTTCCGCCCAGCTTTTGCTCCCACAACTGCACCACCGTGTTGCGCAGCGACCGCAGCCGCGATTTGAACATCATGAGGAACAACAGAGCGGAGGGAATGACAGCGAAATCTCCCAGCCAGTGATGACCTACATTGAAGGAGAAACGAACAACAAAGAAAAGCAGCGTGTAACTGTACGTGCCCGATACGACGGCATAAAGAATGAAGAACGGGGCGCGGCGCCTGGCCACTACCGGTGTTTCCACCTGCAGGCGGAGTACCCGGCTCTGAAACCACCCGGATAGGAAGGCCGTGGACCGCTCGTTGAGGTCTTGAATCCCAATAATCTCGGTCAGCAGATAATATCCGTCGAGCTTGATGAGCGGGTTCAGGTTCAGGATAACTACGGCAATTCCGGTAATCAGGATCAGTTGATAACTGAGATCGTGAACCCCTGTGCCCGCCGGGGTATTCAGCCAAAGCATCACCGCGAAGCCGCAGATCACTAACTCGACCCAAATGCCGGCGATGATAGTGGCGACTCGCTGGATCAAGGTGGCGGATATCCAGATTTCGGTGACATCGCAATAGAAACACGGGACCAGGTAGAGGAACATGAAACCCATCTGGTGAACCTGCCCGCCAAAATGCTTGCAGGTGAGTCCGTGGGCCGTTTCATGAATAAATCCAAGAAAGAAGACCAGAAGCCAGAACTGCGCCACATCCCAGAAACTCTTCTGCGCGAAGTTGAAATAGCGCGCCGTGTCCGGCCCCAGAACGCTCCAGTGACCAATAAATACGGATGCCTCGAAGCTGAAAAGCAGCACACAGGCAAGCGCGCACCAGGGGCTGTAAATATATCTGCCGATGCGGCCATCGAGCCAGGTCAGATAGCGATCCGGATCCCATGCGGAAAAGCCTATATGCGCCAGGTTCATTTTGGATTTGCGCCCGGCGCGGCGTCCCCGTTGCGCCAGCAGCTTCTGGTTCAGCGCGACGTTCTTCTCCTGCGGGGTCTTGTACCAGAAATCGGATTCTTCGAGAGTGTCGGCAAAGGCCCGCACATCCGCCGAACTCATGGGAGCGCCGGTTTGGGCAGTGAACTCATCGGCGATCTCCTGAAAGGCGCGAACGCCGTCAAAGAGGAGAGCAAGCTTCCATTGTGCCGGGTCCAGACGGAAGTAATTCGACTTCTCGCGCTTGAAGACGCCGACGACGGGCTCGCCGTCGATCGAGTCTTCGCGGACGATGAGGTCGGGATCGAGGCGCGGCGGCCGCGTACGCCGCAGGCTCGCCTGCGGAATATCGGGAAGAACGGCGTCGAAAGCTTCACTCAGATTCATGGGGCGAGGCGGACCTGCATGGTCATGCCGGGTTTGAGCCGCGGCGAGGGATGATCGACCGCGCCGATCACCTGCACGCTGCCGCTGGCCGGATCGACCACCGGGCTGACCCGTAAAATGTGGCCCGCCTGATGCAATCCGTTGTAATCGGCGGTCGTCAGGTCGAGGCGTTTGCCCGCGGTGAAGGACGCCATCAGAACCTCCGGCACAGTGAACAGAACGCGCAAGGGAGACTCGGCGGTGATCCAGAAGATGGGGGTTCCGGCATTCACCTGCTGCTCGAGGCGAACGGAGCTTCTGCCCACCACGCCGGCGAAGGGGGCGAGAATGCGCGATTGCTCCAGTTG
>DASQSP010000198.1:0-12241 GCA_035642355.1 Occallatibacter sp. | reverse complement strand
GGGAGATAGACCGCCACGCCGTGGACGGCGCGCTCGACCTGTGGAAGGACGCGCGGGAGACCATGCGGTAGGCTCGTGATTGCGCGGATTAGTATGCGCGGGGTGCCCCACCTTCGGCGCGTCTTATGCGCCTAAGGTGGGAGGGATCTCCGCCATGCCAGTTGCCGGCATGCAAGGATTGAGGTGCCCCACCTTCGCCGTCCCCGCGGCGGACGGTTAAGGTGGGAATCTAAAGCCGTGGCGCGCCGGGCCGCAAGCTGAACAGCATACTATTTCGAGACGCGCTCCATCAGAACCACGCGCACCGCAGCGCCTGCATCCTTCGAAATTGCGCGGCGAATGCCGGCCTTCACGGGCAGCTTGTGCGTGCCGTCGCCCAGCGCCATAAAAGAGCTTTCGAATGCGACGCCGTCGATGGTGCCGCGCACCTTGACCAGCCCTCGCGTACCAAAGAAGCGCACGGAATCCGGCCACATCACGTAGGTCCAGCCGCCCTTCGCGGGACTTTTTTGCAGCGTCGCAGTGAAGTGCTTGTTGAGTTTCATTTCGTCACCTCCAAAATGAATGCTCGCGAACAGCCCCGCACCCTCGGCGTTCCACGCGAGCCTTCAATTCCTGCTCGTCTTTGCGTGCAGCGCTTCGAGCGCATCGCAGGCCGTCTTCACGCCGTCTTCGCCGGCAAGTTGACGAGCCACATCCGCGGCGCGCGCCTCGAACTTCGGCGTCTCAAGCATCGCGGCGAGCTTTTCCGCGACCCGCGCCGGCGTGTAGCTGGCCTTTTGCATCGTGCGCGAAACGCCGAGGCGTCGCATGCGGCGCGCGTTGTCCGGCTGGTCGTGCGAGTAGGGCATGATCAGCATGGGCCGGCCCGCGCGCAGGCACTGCGCGGTAGTGCCCACGCCGCCCTGATGCACAACAAGCCGCGCGCGCGGAAACAGCGCGGAGTACGGCGCGTATTCCGCCACACAAATGGATTCGGGAATTGGTGGCGCGGGCCTGTTACGTGGGTCGGAACCGATCAGCAGCACCGCGCGCACTCCCAGCCGCTGCGCCACGGTCGCCGATACCTCGTAGAAATCGCCGGCTGCCAGCACCGCCGCCGAGCCCAGCGTGAAGACAACCGGCGGCTCGCCGGATGCGACAAATTTCTCGAGGTGCGGAGCCAGCGCGGCGTTGCCCGCGTCGGAGTCATAAAAACAAAACCCCGCGATGAGCGTGTTAGGCGGCCAGTCTTTCTGCGCCTCGCCTAAAACATGGGAAAACAGCGCCAACACCAGATGCGGCGAGTGCTTGGCGTCGAACAGAGGATTGGCGCCGCGCTCCAGGCCCAGTTCGTGGCGCAGCGCGTAGACCGGCTGCGGCCACTTGCGCGTGGCGAAGCGCGCCAGCCGCCTCATCACGCGGCCCATGCCGGCCAGCTTGTCGGCCCGCGCCAGCTTCGGATAAGGCGGCAGCACCGGCGGATCGAAGGCCGAAAAAAACGACAGCGGCGCAAGCACGTAGCTGGCCCAGGGAATGCCCGTCATCTCCGCCACAATCGGCCCCGCGTAATTCAACTCGCCCAGCAGCAGCAGGTCCGCGCGCACCGGCGTGGTGGCGGCCGCCAGCAGGTCGTCGTAGCTCTCGCGCAGCGTGGGAAAAAGAAAGTCGCGCAGACCGTGCTCGGTGCCGTGCTTCACGTCGTACACCATCTCGACGAGAATGCTGTTCGATGGGTCAATGTCCGGGCGGACGGCGTGGAAGGCCAGGCCCAGCGGCTCGATCTTGGCGCGATAAACATCGGGCAGCGCCATCACCGCCGTGTGGCCGCGGCGTTTTAGCTCAAGTGCCACGGCGACCAGAG
Organism: Occallatibacter sp.; assembly: GCA_035642355.1. Classification (GTDB taxonomy): domain Bacteria; phylum Acidobacteriota; class Terriglobia; order Terriglobales; family Acidobacteriaceae; genus Telmatobacter. Next base: position 10,398 of record DASQSP010000198.1, on the reverse strand, counting down.
GATTGATGTCGCCGAAGGTGCCGATGTTCGACAGAACGATGCGCACAAATTGGTCCGCGAGTGGTTTGGACTGCTGGGATCAGAGTACTGCATTGAAGCACCCGCGGGCTGCGTCCTGTGTGCGGCCCTCAGCTTTATGATTAACCCCACATTTTGAAGAGTGCGGGCTTCAGCCCGTACGTTATATCCAAAAAATCAACGCCGCTTTAGCCGCCGAGGAATCGATTTTCGCTTTATCGCCAATCTGGGGGCCGCTGCGTTATGCGCGGCTCCGTTCATCTGCGATATTTCGCACGATGGTATTCTGATCCGTTGCGTTGAGGCTTTTCATGCCACAGATGATTCCGATCTCGTTTACGCTGCTCCTGGTGGGCCGCTAACGCAATGAAGATCGCCCTGATTATTCTCGCCGCCATCGTAATCGCCGGGTGCCCCAGGTCTCGCTTTTGAGACCTGGGAAACCACAAATCTCCACGGTCAAGGTAATAGCACGATGAAGATCGCACTGTTCATTCTCGCCGCCATCGTAATCGCCGGCTCGCTCGCGGCCGACTACGCATGGAAGCGATGGATAGCCGCGCGCAAGCGCGACCGCGAATAATCTCAGCCTTATTGGGGTGCGACTGCCGCTTCCAGCATGGTGTTCACCAGCGCCAGCGGCAGGCCAACCACGTTGAAGTAGCAGCCCTCGACGCGCGGAATCCACTTCGCCGCCAGCCCCTGAATGCCATACGCGCCCGCCTTGTCCATCGGCTCGCCCGTCGCAATGTAGGCCGCGATCTCCGCCTCGCTCAGCGTCAGGAAGCGCACGCCGGTCACCTCGGCCGCCACTTCCGCGCCCTTCGCCGTCACCACCGCAACGCCGGTCATAACGCGATGCGTGCGCCCGCTCAGCAACCGCAGCATCCGCGCCGCATCCGCCGCATCGGCAGGCTTGCCCAGAATCAGCCCATCGACCGTAACGGTCGTATCCGCGCCCAGCACAACTAGGTCATCGCGGCCCGCACGAACATGGGTGCCCCCGGTCTCCTTAGAGACCGGGGGAAACTGAGAGTCTGCCGCATCAAACACCGCCTGCGCCTTCTCCCGCGCCAGCCGCAGCACATACGCCGCCGGATCCTCGCCCGCGCGCGCGTCTTCATTCACATCCGCCGGCCGTACCTCGAACGTGTAACCCGCCTGCGCCAGCAGCTCGCGCCGCCGCGGCGAAGCCGATGCAAGAATCAATTGTCGAGCCGTCAAATCTTCAGCCCCACATGCAGGCCGCCCGGCGTAGCCACGCCCCAGGCCATGCCCGGCGTGTTGTGCGCCAGCCCAAACCGCCCGTCCGGCCCCAGCAGAATAATGCCGCCGTGCCCGCCCATCCGGTTGTAGAGATAGCTGATCGCCTCGCCCGCCGCAATCTCCGGCGCGCCGCCCTCGGCCACGCGATCTGTGGCCCACTTGCCCAGCACCAGCTTCATAATCGGCTCGCCCCAGCCCGTCAGGCTCACCGCCGCCGCCAGATTGTCCGCATAGCAGCCGCACCCAATCAGCGACGAGTCGCCCACCCGCCCCGGCGTCTTGTTCAGCGTGCCGCCCGTCGAGGTCGCCGCCGCCAGATTGCCGAAAGCATCCAGCGCCACCGCGCCCACCGTGTCGTGCGACCCCATCGCCGGGTCATCGCCATCGAGTCCCTGGTCCCTGGTCCCTGGTCCCTGGTCCCGAATGGGAACCTCCGTCTCCGCATCCTTGTCGTCGCGCAATCCGCTAAAGGTGTCGTCGGCCAGTCCCGCCGCCGCGCGCACCTTCGCCGCCGCCAGCCGCGCGCGCTCGCGATCCATCACCAGTTCGGAGTTCGCAATCAGCTCCATGCCATGCGACCGCGCAAACTCCTCGGCCCCCGCGCCCACAAAGTAGACATGCGGGCTCTGCTCCAGCACCAGCCGCGCCGCCCGGATGGGATTGCGCAAATGCTCCACGCACGCCACGCCGCCGGCCTTCATCCGGCCGCCGTCCATCAGCAGCGCGTCCAGTTGCACGCGCCCGTCGGAGGTAAGAAAGCTGCCCCGCCCCGCGTCGAACGTCGGATCGTCCTCAAGCACCGTCACCGCGGCTTCCACCGCGTCAAGCGCCGCGCCGCCCCGCGCCAAAATCGCGTGCCCCGTCTCGAGCGCCCGCCGCACGCCCGCTTCATGCGCGTCCGCCGCGTCCGCCGGAATGGCCCAGGCGCCGCCATGCACCAGTAATGTGGGATCGTGTGTCGCTGTCTTCGTCACGTCAATATGGTAGTCGATCAATGAGTGCCCCCGGTCTCGCTTCTGAGACCGGGGAAAGCCGCGCGCCGGGTGCCCCATTCATCGCGCGCCCTCTGCGCGATGAGTGGGAAAGCACAAACCTCAACCCACGAAATGTCATCCTGAGCGACCGAAGGGAGTCGAAGGACCTGCGGTTGTTCTTAGGCTCCATCGATTCGCATAAACCTCTGTGCCCCATTCATCGCGCGTTTTCCGCGCGATGAGTGGGAAAGCACAAACCCAAACGGTCCCGTCTCAAATACCTGTCAACCCCTCACCATCTCCACGTCTCTCTAACTCCCTCAATCCAAACATAAAACTCCTCTTCGCACATTTGCGCATAATTTCCCACCCTTCCGCTATCCTTGAATCATTCACAACGATGACGACGCAGCAAGGGAGAGCATGAGCCTCTCCTATCTTTGTTTCGGACTTCCTTCCGCAGCCCGCTGGGCGCCGCGAAGAAGCTGAATCAACCTGCAAGATCGCGGCTCCCGTGGGGGGCTTCCGAATCTGCGGCGCGGTGGTCCTACACACGGAAGGCTGTCCGGGATCGGCGGACAGAGACAATGGAAGCAGAGCAGAAGGCCGCGGCCAGCGACTCCTCGCAAGAGGAAGCACAAGCCACGGCAAGCAGTAACAAACGCAACGGCGCGGACGCCATGCGGGACGCGGCAGACAAGGCGCTGAAGAAATCCAGCGACGAAATTGCCACAGGCCTCGTCGAAAGCGCCAAGACAGGCCACATGATGTCGGCTCGTTTGCTCTACATGATTGCCAACGATCAGGTCAGAATGACGGCCGCGGAAATCAAACGGGCCAGAAGTCTGGCTGCGGAATGGGCAGCCGAGCGCAAATGGCTCAGCAGCGTCCAACAGCAACCCGCGGAAACGCCGAACGGCACGCCCGCACCGGAGAGTTGATCGCAGTCTCCGAATCAAACGCACGTCAACCGCATTACAGCGATTTCACCATCGATATACCCATCTTGGGTGCCCCCGGTCCCTCGTCCGCCGCGGCGGAGGGACCGGGGATAGTACAAAGCTGTGTACACCTGCACTGAAACCGCAGTAGCAGTTCAACCCCGCAGCCCGGTGCATCACGCGCCGGGCGCGGCAGTCAAGGGCATTCGCAGCAAAGGGGACGACAACGCATGAAGCTCACACACAACGCGGGTTTGCGCGCCGCCCGGGCTCTCGGGCTCGGCTTGCTGGCAACGGCATTTGCCTTCGCCTTGGTTTGGACGGCCCTCGCCCAGGGCGTCGGCACCACCACGGTGCAGGGCACGGTCTACCTCGCCAATGGCCAGCCGGGTTCAGGCACGCTCCAGGTGAGCTGGCCAGCCTTCACCACATCGAACGGCCTCGCCGTCACCGCCGGCCACATCAACGCCACCATCGGCGCGGACGGCTTCGTCTCCGTCAACCTCGCGCCCAACCTCGGCGCCATGCCCGCGGGCCTCTTCTACACCGCCATCTACCACCTGAGCGACGGCGCCACCAGCACCGAGTATTGGGTCGTCCCCGCCGCCGCCACAGCCACCATCGCCTCCGTCCGCGCGCAGGTTCTTCCCGCGGCACAGGCCGTGCAGGCGGCCAGCAAGGCCTACGTCGATCAGGCCGTCGCATCGCTGACCGGCTCGCTCTCGCCCGTGGGCGGCACGCTCTCCGGTCCGCTCTACCTCAGCGGCGACCCCACCCAGCCCCTGCAGGCCGCGGACAAACACTACGTCGATGCCAGCTTCGCCAACGCCCTGCCGCTCGCCGGCGGCGCCGCCACCGGCCCCCTCACCGCCACGCAACTCGGCGCCGCATTTCAAGTGGACCAGTTTCCGGGCGCCGACATTGGCGCCAAGCTGCAAGCCTGCCTCGCCGGCCTCAGCGCCACCTACGGCGGCACCTGCGACGCACGCAATTTTACCGGCACGCTTTCGATGGCAGCCAACGTGACCATCTCGACAGCAAACGCCACCGTGCTGCTGCCATGCGCCACCATCTCCACAGCAAGCCAGTTCATCGTCACCGCAGGCACGCGCAACGTAGCCCTGCGCGGTTGCGCGCTGCGCGGCTCCAGCGCCGCCAGCGGCAACTCCGGCGGCACCGTCTTCCTCTACTCCGGTGCAGCCTCGGCAATTCAAGTCGGCGACCCGGCCTATGCAGCCGACACCCAGGGCTTCCACCTCGACAATGCCGTCATCGGCACCACCGCCGCAACCAGCCCCGCCGCTCGGGCATTCACTGCCTATCGCACCCAGGAACTCGACTTACAAAGCCTCTATCTCCTCGGTAACTCCAACCAGACCGCGATGACTCTCGACGGCACAGGCAATTACACCGGCGGCACCTTCTACGACATTGCGGCAAATGGATTCCAGATCGCCATCAACGGCATCGGCCATCAGGCGGCAAACGCCGCCACCACCGACTGGCTCAACGCCAGCGCCTTCATTCGCCTCCACGTTGACTGCCCCACCAGCGGCGGCTCGCCCATCGCCGGCACCGTGGGCATCAATCTCGCGCAAGGCGACGGCAACACCTTCACCGGCGGCGATGTGGAAGGCTGCGCGACCGCGCTGCATCTCGGCCTCAACGCGCAGAACAACACCATCGTCGGCCTGCGCAACGAGAACTCGACCAATCAGATCGTCGCCGACACCGGCAGCGCCTATAACAACTGGATCACCGGCGGCACCATCTTCACCGGCAAGCTCACCGACAACGGAACCCACAACAGCTTCCTCGACACCTTCCACCGCACCTTCAACGGCATCTACGGCGACTGGTACGCCTCGCAGCAGGATGCAACCCTCACCAATCACTTCCGCATCGGCACCGGCATCGGCAACGAGCGCGGCCTGCTCAATCGCTATCAGACCGACTACGGTTACCGCTGGACCACCGGTATCACCGACGCTGCCGCGGGCGAACAGTTTTACGAAGTCCTCGACGAGCTCGGCGGCGTCAACCGCCTGTCCATCGGCCAATACCTCGCCGCCACGGCAAACACCGTAACCAACGTCGTGCTCAACAGCGGCGGCTGCTACTCGTCGAACGTCGCGCCCACGCTCGCCTTCTCCGGCGGCGGAGGCACAGGCGCAGCCGGCACCGCCAACATGGTTGCCTCGCAGTGCAGCGGCGGATTCACCGTCGCATCCGTCACCATGACGAGCAACGGCAGCGGCTACACGGCCCAGCCCACCATTGCCTGGTCCGGCGGTGCGCAGCTCTCCGCGCCCAGCGCTGCCGCCGAGATCTCCACCGCCGGCAGCACGAATAATCAAACTGTCCTCAACGCGGCCGGCACCGGCGCGGTCGTGCTCAACGGCTCGAATAACTCCGGCACCGGCGGTGTCGTCATCGGCTCGGGCGGCCCCAGCGAGACAACAGTGGCCACCATCAATGGTGCGGGCAGCGCCAACTTCACCGGCACGCTCCAGGTGGGCGGCACGTCCACATTCACCGGCTCCACCACCGTGCGCAACCAGGCCGACGCCGAGATTGACGCCATCCTCCAGGCCGGCCTCACCGCCGAGCAGAAGGAGTCCTACGTCTATCGCGATCACACCGGCGCTAGCCAGTGGTACCTGGTCAAAGATCAGAACAATAACTGGGCACTTAACTCGGCGCTGAGCGGAATTGATAGCTTCAAGGCCTATCAAAGTAGCAACAGCGGCGACACTTATGTGAATGCATCGCTGCCCACCGGCGTGGTGCGCGTCAACTACGAACCCAACTCCGGCGCCGGCATGAAGATCTACGGCGGCGGCAGCAGCGCCGTCTATGCCAGCTTTACCGCGCCCAATGCCATTCAATTTCCCGGCCTCGCCGCGGCCAGCGGCACAAACTGCGTCGAGATTGATAACTCCGGCTATCTGAGTAACACCGGTTCGAGCTGCGGCTCGGGAAGCGGCAGCGGCACGGTCAACAGCGGCGCAACCGGTCAGATCGCCTACTACAACACCAACGGCGCGGCAGTCAGCGGCATCAGCGCCATTCCGGTCTCGGCAGGCGGCACCGGTTCAACCACCGCATCCGCCGCGCTCACCGCGCTCGGCGCCGCATCGCTCGGCGCCAGCTCCGCCCAAAGCTTCACGGCGCCAATCAGCGCGCCCGCCGTAACCGCCAGCGTCAACTCGCAGCTCAACGTAATGGCGCCGCCCTACAACGCCAAGGGCGATTGCGTCACCGACGATCGCAACGCCATTCAGGCGGCATTGAACGCCTCGTATAACAACTACGGCAACCGCGCCACCGTTTACTTTCCTGTTCCACCGGGCGGCTGTTACCTCACCGGCACGCTCGCGTATACCGGTGCGCCGCTCGCGGGGCAGCCCACGGCCCTCGCCACAGCTCTCGGCGGAAGCGCCGTCATCCTTCGCGGCAAGCCCGGCGACGATGTGATGGAAGTGCCCGACCCCACAACAACTGCCGGACTGATTTTCACCCCTGACTGGAGCATGGAGAACATCACCTTCCAGGTGGACGACTCGGCCGCGGGCAGCTTTCCTCATCGCTGGCCGGGCCGCTGGTTTGACGACGGCGCAATGACCGCGGGCAGCGCGGTATTCAAATCGCCCCATGCGGAGATGAGCTGCGCCGACGTGGGCCAGGCCATTCAGGTCAACGGCGCGGGCGCGGGCGGCGCGAATCTCGTCACCACGATTGCATCCGTAACTCCCTGCTGGGCACAGTCCAACGGTCCTAGCAGCCCATGGCAGATTGTTACTCTGGCGGCGAGCGCATCCACCACGGTCGGCAACGCGCACGCCTATATCTCCATCCTCGGATTCCCTGTAACCACTACAATCGGAGCCTGCGGGATTGCCTTCGACGACGACGACGGCAACCCCGCGAACTGGGCCTATACAGGTGGCCAGGCCGGCATTCAAGGCGACGGGAACACCATGCGCAACGTCTCGTTTCGCAGTGTCAGCGGGGCGAGTAACGGCCAGAACAATTCGTGTGGGATCTACACGCAGGGCGTGTGGGGGCTCTATGCGCTGGACGTGAAAAACTTCTTCATCGGACGCCTGACTTATGGTGTAGTGCAAGGCGCATCGGAACTGAACTCCTACTACCAAAGCAGCGCGAATGACTACCAGAAATGGGACCACGGTAACTTTAACCTGGACTCTTACCCGTGGATCAGCTACAACGGCGGAGAAGGAGAGATGGGCAATGTGGAGCTCACCACCCTCACCGGCCCGCAATTTCTGAGGCTCGGCAATCGGTACTTCGACGACTTCAATCTGTGGACGATCAGCGTCCCCGAGTTCGAGGGCGGCGCCGCCGGCAACGGCTTCACCATCGTAGGCAATCAGGTGACGCTCATCGACACCGTCCTGAATGAGAGTCCTTCCGCAACTGTCCATATCGATGCCCAGGAGTTGCAGTGTTTCAACTGCTCGACCACTGGCACGCTCCAACTGGGCGGAAGTCATAACATCTTCCAGATGTACGGTGACCTCTCCTCGACCACGGTGAACGACACGGGCCTCGGCAACCGCATCCTCGAGAGCTATCTGGCCAACCCGCCGTTCGGCATGCCGCTGGCGAATCGCATGGCGGGCAACTTCACCAAGGGCAACGGAGTGCAGTCGCAGCTCACGCCGGACTTTGTGACCTCGGGCAACACCGGCGCCGTCTACCCCAGCGCCGCCGACCTCTGGTTCTGGCCGCAGGACGCCGTGTTTACCTCGTCGGGCGCCACTTATGCGTCTAACATACAACCCGATTCGACTTCGCCGACAGGGTATGACTTTATCTTTTCGGGAGGTAACAGCTTCGGCCAGTTTTCTCAATTTCTGCTCGGTCCATTCAAGACCGCTAACGGCGCTCTGACGGCAGGCATTCACTTCCCCGCGACGGGCATGGAAGTTTCGCTCATGGCAAAGTGCCCCGCGGGAACGGCTTCGTTCAGTCCGGGCTTCAACCTTTCCGGGGCGGGCCTCATCGCTCCCAGCGCTCAATCCTGTTCGACCGGTTGGCAGACTTACACCTTCCAGGTCACGGGACTTTCGGCGGACTCAGGGCAGACCGCGCGGTTCGGGAATGCGTTCAACACGGCGACCTACTATGTCGCGTGGTTTGCCATCCGGCCGTATCAAGGCGATTACAACGGCTACCAGCCTGCGCACAGCGGCGCTAACTCCGACATAACCTCGATAACCGGACTGACTGCTCCGCTGACTACGGCGCAGGGCGGCACCGGCGCGGGCGCGCTCACCGGCTACCGCTATGCCAACGGCAGCGGCGCGGACACGGCCAGCGCCACCATCCCCGCCAGCGCGCTGAGCAACGGGACCACGGGCACGGGTGCCGTGGTGCTGGCTAGCGGCCCCACCCTCGCCGGCAACGCCATCACCTTCGCCAACAGCGCGGCCGCCGAGCAGGACGTGATCCTCAAGCCGGGCTCGACCGCCGACCAGGTCGGCGCCTACGCGTTTGCGAATTTCTCCGGCACTACGCAGTGGAAACTGCGCAAGGATGCCAGCAACTTTCTGCGCGTGACCGATGCGGTCAACTCGCTCGATCGCGAGATACTCTTCCAGAACGGCCAGTCGATTCTGAATGCGGGCGCGGGCGCCAACGCTCTGGTCATCAACGGCACCGCCAACAGCGGCACCGGCGGCCTGCTGGTCGAGAATGGCGGCTCCAGTCCGGTTGCGGTGCTCACCGTCACCGGCAGCGGCAACACCACCGCCACGGGATTTGTCGCGGGCAAGTCAATGGCGGGCTCGGGAACCATGACGCTGGCCGCGGGCGCGGGCGCGGGCACGAGCCCCACCATCGTATGCGCCACGAGCCATGTCTGCGACGGTATCAGCGGCACAGTGTCGCTCACCACCGGCGCCAGCCCCGCGACGGGCACGCTGGCCACGCTCGGCTTTCCCAATACCCACACCAACAACGCCAACTGCGTGATCAGCGTGGCATCGAGCGCCGCGCAGCTCACGTCAGTCACATGGAGCGAGTCGCCAACGGCCATCACGCTCACCGCCAACAGCGCGCTCGCCGCCAGCACCGCCTATCAGATCCGCTACTGGTGCGGCGGCAACTAACCCAGCGTCCGCGATTCACATAACTCTGTGTCTCCAACATCAATAAACATGGGTGCCCCCGGTCTCGTCCGCCGCGGCGGAAGACCGGGGAAAGCACAACCTGCGATTCATCGGCCTTTCAGGAGCCGTCGTGCCGGGTGCCCCATTCATCGCGCGTTCTCTGCGCGATGAGTGGGAAAGCACAAACCTCAATCAAGCACTGTCATCCTGAGCGACCGAAGTCCGCGCAGCGGACGAAGGGAGTCGAAGGACCTGCGGTTGTTCTTAGAATCAACCGATCGGTATAAACATGGGTGCCCCCGGTCTCGTCCGCCGCGGCGGAAGACCGGGGAAAGCACAACCTGCGATTCATCGGCCTTTCAGGAGCCGTCGTGCCCAACATAACTTCGCAATCCATCAAGCCGGAGCCAGAGCTATTCGCCCTGGACCGCGCGGAACTGCTGCGCCTGGGGGCGATCCTCGATGGCCGGCCGCGGAGCCTGGGCGGCCGCACCGTGGCCATGGCGCTGGCCGGCCGCTGGCTGCGCGTGCGCACCCGAGAGGGCGCCACCACGCCGCTCCAGGCCAACGCCGCGCAGCAGGCCTTCGAGCTCAACCGCGGCCAGCGCAACATCGTGCTCAAGGCCCGCCAGATGGGCCTCACCACATGGATCGCCGCGCGGTTTTTTCTGCGCACCATCACCCAGCCCGGCACGCTAACGCTCCAAGTTGCGCACACCCAGGAGGCGGCCGAGGAGATCTTCCGCATCGTGCATCGCTTTCTAGCGCGCATGCCCGCGGCCCTGCGCTGCGGGCCGCTCAAGACCTCGCGCGCCAACGTGCGGCAGTTGGTGTTCCCCGCGCTCGACTCGCAGTATCTCGTCGTCTCCGCCGCCGAACGCAACGCCGGCCGCGGCCTCACCGTGCAGAACCTGCACTGCTCGGAGCTGGCGCGCTGGCCCGGCGACCCGGCTGAAACCCTGGCCGGCCTGCGCGCCGCCCTCGCGCCCGCCGGCGAGCTGGTGCTCGAGTCCACGCCCAACGGCGCGGGCGGCTGCTTCTATGAGGAGTGGCGGAAAGCAG
>DASQSP010000197.1:0-6184 GCA_035642355.1 Occallatibacter sp. | reverse complement strand
TCAGCCATCCTCATGGGGACGAAAGTCATGCAAAGTTGCGTGGGATTCCGTCCGCCGCGCAGCCGCGAGCAGGAATCTTTTGGGGACTGCTTTCGTTCATGGAGCCAGGAGAATGAGCAGCCGCTGGCGGTGGAAATTCGATATGCGGGCGGCGCTGCATGAATAGCGCCGGCGCCGAATGCTAAACGTGCTGCAGGCTCAGAGCCGAACTCAGGACCGGGCTCATGCCGGCTGGACGTTCGGCGCGAGCCTGTTCGGTTCGCACATCGGAGAGCGGCTCGACATCCGACTCGTCGACTTCCACCGCCACGCTGCGCATGATCTGCTCCAGCGTCAGCACCACGCGGAAACCGCTCTTCATCCGCGCGATGATGCCCTGCATGCCGGCAAAGGCCCCGGAGCGGATGCGCACCGGCTGGCCGGCGGTGAGCAGCGCGTGCGGCTCAACGTGGCCCTCCCGCAATCCCTTGCGCAGAGCTTCGAGTGCCGCGTCGGGCAGCGGAGCCGGCTCGCCGCCGGTGCCGCCCACAAGGGCCAGTGCGCCGGGCGCGCTCAGAACGCGAATGCGCTCCTGACGCTGTATGCGGACAAACAGATAGCAGGGAAACAACGGGAGCTGGAGAGCGACCCTGGAGCCGTCGCTCCACTTGCGGTGCGCGGTGTACAAGGGCAGGTAGTGCTCTATCTCTCGCTGAACCAGATGCTCGGCGACCCGCTTCTCGTGCCTGCAGGTGGTGTAGAGCGCGAACCAGCGGCTGGCGCCGGCAGTTTCAGCCAGTGCGGCTGCGCTGGAAAATTTGGAAGCAGAAGGAGGGATATCCTCTGAAGTGTGCAAAGCTTCGCTATCCTCGCTTGGATTTTCTCTCCGAGCAGGTAATTTGACTCGCATATAGGGCAGGTCGCACACTTTTCGTACGCGCGATCCATGAAAGCAAGTGCTTCCATCCATCGCATCCCTTGCAAAGCCTCTTGCCGCAGCCTGTTAGACCACTATAGCAGCGAAGCCTGATTTCTCAATAAAATTTAAGAAAGGCTGTGGGTAACCAGGCAACAACTCCCGTCCAATGCGCGCAAGTGCTTGCGTGGGTTGGCGCGCAGAACCCGCCTACGCGCGCGTCCCCAGCACGGAGGCTGCGAGTTCGACTTATGGTACCCTCGACACGGAGATTTTGCCGATGGCGCCGCCTTCAACTCGCATCTATATGGACGCAAATGCCACCACTCCGTTGATGCCGGAGGTGGTGGATGCCATGCGCCCCTACTGGCTGGAGCACTTTGGCAATGCTTCCTCGATCCATTTGCACGGCCAGCAGGCCCGCACGGCCGTGGACCACGCCCGCGCGATGATGGCCGAGTTCTTCCACTGCCACGAAGCTGAGGTGGTGTTCAACTCCGGGGGCACGGAGGGCGACAATACGGCCCTGTTCGGCCTGCTGCATCCCGGCGATCATCTGATTACGACGGCGATTGAGCACTCCGCCGTGATGCAGGCTGCGCAGCGGCTGGCGGAGCGCGGCGTGGAGACAACTTTTGTGGCGCCGCAGCCGAGCGGGTTGATTGATCCGGCGGATATTCAGCGCGCCCTTCGGCCGGAGACCCGGCTGGTGAGCGTGATGCTGGCCAACAATGAGACGGGCGTGCTGCAACCGGTCGAAGCCATCGGAGAGATCTGCCGCACCGCGGGCGTTTTCTTTCATATTGACGCGGTGCAGGGCGCGGGCAAGGTTCGGCTGGACGTGGGCCGGATTGGCTGCCACCTGCTGTCGATCAGCGCGCACAAGATGCACGGGCCGAAAGGCGTGGGCGCGATGTTTGTGCGCCGCGGGACGCCGGTTGAATCGCTGCTGGTGGGCGGGAGCCACGAGCGCCGCCGCCGCGCGGGGACGGAAAACGTGGCCGGCATTGTGGGCCTGGGCAAAGCTGCCGAGCTGGCGATGCACTCGCTCGCGGATGGAACAATGGACCGTCTGGCCGCGCTGCGCGACCGGCTCCAGGCCGGCGTACTGGCGCTGCCGGACACCGGACTGAACGGAGTTTTGCCGGATGGAACGGCCGCTCCGCGCGCCGCGAATACGACCAACATCTGGTTCGACAACCTGGAGGGCGAGGCGCTGGTGATTGCGCTCGACCTGAAAGGCGTGGCGGTGAGCGGCGGGTCGGCCTGCCACTCCGGCGCGACGGAGCCCAGCCATGTGCTGATGGCGATGGGCCTCGACAAGAACCGCGCGCGTGCCAGCCTGCGGTTTTCGCTTCTGAAGACGGCGACCGAGGCCGAGATCGACCGCGTTCTCGCGATTGTTCCCGAGGCTGTGGAGCACCTGCGCGCGATTTCGCCGGTGGCGGCGGGCACGCTGGGCTGAGGCTCTCCTGGCTTTCAGCGATCCCTCACTGAAAAGGCGAAGAGACGACATAAAAACAGGAATGGTTATTCGCTCGCCTGCAAGCTTTGTAGAGTCAGCATGGACATTCAGAAGATGGCCAAGTTGACGAAATTTCAGCAGAGACACATGCAGAATTGGCGGAAAATGAGGCCTCTGCGGATGAATCAAATTGCAAATCCGCCCTCCTCGGCGATGTGTGCAACATCGCGGGAGCCGTGCAGGACGCGGACAATAATGATTTCGTCGCTGCGCGGAAGATAATAGATTGCGTATTTCCCTTGAAAGATCACGCGCAAATCGATAGTTAGATGAGGACGTGGAGCGCCGGAGAATGGAACGGTAGAGGCCTGACCGAATCGAGCCTGTATCTGTGAAAGAAATTCGGTTGCGATTGATTCCGACGCTTCCTCGGCCAGGTAGCTCCAAATCTCTGCTAGGTCCGCTTCCGCCGTTTCGGTGAGCCGGAGTTTGAGCGATCTGCTAATAGCTTCCTCCCGCGCGCGATAATGCGCTGGGCGTCGAATATGGCGACGCGCCCTTCGGCAACGTCTTTCAAGCCGCGGTCAATATCCGCCTTCAATTCGGCAAGCTGGCCCACGCGAAGCTCGCGTTTCAGCTTCCAGTCGCGCACTGCTTCACGGATCACCTCGCTGGTAGAAGCATAATCTCCGCCGTCAACGGCTCCCTTGATCACTCCGGCCATGTCGGCGGGTAGCGTGATCGTCAAGCGTTCGATGGTTGCCATGATCTCTCCGAAACCTCCCGGCCTTTGCATACTCTATCATACTTATGAAGCAGCGAAGGCACGCCGAAGACAGTGCGGAGCCGGACGCGCGCGACGGGGCGGCTGCTAGAATGGGGCCGCTTTTCCAAAGCGCTTACTCGGTCCCGCAGAGAGCCGCCCGCGCCAGTCCAGGAAACGCCACCCCAGGAAATCCAATTCTGCCGTCAGGGATGGATCAAGATGAACAGTCTGCTCAGCATCGCTATTCCCATCGCCCTCGTCGCCGCGATGGGCACGGCCAGCCACGCGCAGGCCGTAACCGAAATCGGCGGCGAAAAGCTCGTCACGCTCACCCGCGCCGTCACCAGCCAGGCCCACCCTGAGTTCACCAGCGTGACTCTCGCGCCCGGCCGCGGCATGGAGCTGATTCAGGTCACCGCTAATTTTCCCGGCAAGGGCAGCGTGAATGTGCTGGCCTCGCCGAGCCTCGCTGAAGCGAAAGAGATGCTCGACGAGAAGGACACCGCCAACGGCGATCTTGGCTACCGGCTGGGCTCGGCCTTTCTCGTGCCCTATCCCAACCGCATTCGCGGCAAACTCTCGGCCGACGGTAAAACGCTGACCACCTCGTGGCAGGGCCACGCCATTACGCTCCCCGCCAACAACATGGGCAAGCTGCCCGGCGCGGAGCGTCACGCCATGCACGGGCTCGTTCTTAAAGCCAAAGCCACGGACGTGCAGGTCAAAGACATCCCCGGCGGCCAGCAGGTCACGGCCGTGATTCACGCCGGCAACTTCGGCGGACACTGGCTCTCGAAGACCGATCTCTACTACACCATCGCACTCACCACCGAGGGGCTTGACGCCTCCATGGTGGCGCGCAACGTGGGCAGTGAGGCCGAGCCGATGGCTATTGGCTGGCATCCCTACTTCGCGCTGCCTTCGGGCGACCGCACCCAGGTGCGCGTCCAAATCCCCGGCTCGGAGCTGGCGGAAGTCGACGGCTACGACAACGTCTTCCCTACCGGCAAGCTCAAGCCGGTCGACGGCACACAATATGACCTGCGCGCTGCCGGCGGCGTGGCTCTGGGCAGGAACTTCTACGACGACAATTGGAGCAAGCTCGACTGGAAGAACGGCGCGGTCACCGTCAAGGTCATCGACCCCAAGGCCCACTACGGCGTGGCCATCGAGGGCCTGTCGCCGGAGATCAAAACCGTTCAGATGTATGCGCCGCCGCCCATGCAGTTCGTCGCCATCGAGGACCAGTTCAACTTCGCCGACCCCTTCGGCAAGGAGTGGCATGGAATGGATACCGGCATGGTGACGCTCAAGCCCGGCGCCAGCACCAAATGGCACGTCCGCCTGCGCGTGTTCGTGCCGTAGGTCAGGGCAAAGAACGGCGATCCATTACTCCGGCAGCTTGCTGAGATGAACGCTCCTGCCTGTCCGCGCAGACTCCCGCGCCGCATCCAGAATCTGCATCACCACAACGTTGGTATCGAGCGCGCTCAGGTCGCCTTCATCCTTCACTGTTCCGCGCAGCACCGCAGCGAGATAACTGAGCGAGCTTGCCTCATCGGCCGCGAGCGGCGCAGGCGCCGTCATCTGCTCTTCGCCCTCGTGCTCGGTGCGCAAGCGCAGTTGGTCCAGCCCCACGGTGATCGCGTAGCCCGTCGCGCCGTAGACTTCCATGTCCTTGCGGCTGAAGGGCCAGTTCCACGAACCCTGAATCACGGCCTGCGCTTGCGGGTACTGCAAGACGATGGTCGAGTCGTCATCGACCCTGGGATAAATCTGCGGCTTGTCGTGGTTCACCACCGCCGTCACCGTGAGCGGCGTCGCGCCGTGCATCAGATGCGTCATCAAGTCCACGCCGTAGCAGCCAAAGTCGTAGAGCGCGCCCGCGCCGTTCTCGGCCGGGTCCGTGAGCCAGGCCAGAAACTCCGGGCTCACGCCGATCTCCCTGGGCCCGTTGTGCCCGTCATGCACCACCACGCGCCGGATCGGCCCGAGGTGCCCATTCGCCACCTCGTCGTAAGCAGCCTTGTTGCTTGCGTACCAGGTCGTCTCGTAGTTCACCAGCACATGGATGTGGTGCTCGCGAGCCAGCTTGCGAATCGCCAGCGCGTCAGCAAGAGAAATTGTCAGCGGCTTCTCCACCATCACCGAGATGCCGTGCGCCGCGCCAATCTCGACTACCTTGCGGTGGTCGGCAATCGAGGTATAGGCCAGCAGCGCCTGCGGGTGCCGCGCGACGATCATCGCCTCTGGCGTTCGAAAGAAAAGCTCATGCGGCAGGTTGAACTTCTTTTCGTACTTCGCCGCC
Organism: Occallatibacter sp.; assembly: GCA_035642355.1. Classification (GTDB taxonomy): domain Bacteria; phylum Acidobacteriota; class Terriglobia; order Terriglobales; family Acidobacteriaceae; genus Telmatobacter. The sequence continues at coordinate 750 of DASQSP010000197.1, read as the reverse complement.
AGCGCGGGATTGGCCTCGGCAATGCCCACGAGCTGCACATCCGGGTGCTGGGGCAGTTGAGCCAGAAAGCCGATCACATGATCGTGCACAAGTCCCACAATGGCAACGCGCAGCGGAGCGGGTTCACTCTGGGCATGAGACGGCCCGGAAATCATGGTCAACACGGCAACTAAAACTAGGCGACCGACAGCAGAAATAGGCAGATTACGCAAGCCAGGCACAAGGCAATTCCTCCGTGCCCGCATTCTACGCCGCAAGCCCTGCTGTGGCCAGGTCAACATCTTTCCTTTGTGTCCTTTAACTTTGCTCGCACGCGAGCCGTTGTGTCATCGCAGAACCTGCTTGCCCGTCTATCTCAATGTGGAAGCAGCTATTCAACTCTATCGCTGCCCTTGCTGTGGCTCGCGGACCCTGGAAACCCCAGGAACGATGGGGCTTTGCCCGGTCTGCTGGTGGGAGGACGATGGCCAGGACGACGCCGACGCGGACGAGGTCCGGCTCACCGTCAATGGCCACCTGAGCCTTGAGGAGGCTCGCGCCAGCTACGCCCGCTGCGGCGCCTCCCATCCCCGCTTTCTGCCCTACGTCCGCAAAGCCCTGCAATCCGAGTTCTGAATCGGCTGTGGTGAGCCTTTGGAGTAACGTGACTTCTGCGGTCCGGCGTCCGGTTGCCCACAGGCCTGCGGTTTGACCCGCCCCGCAATCCCTCTTACCATGAGATGAGATTTCCCCCCCGAGGCCCACGGTGCT
>DASQSP010000196.1:0-12017 GCA_035642355.1 Occallatibacter sp. | reverse complement strand
AGGGCGCGCTCTTCGACTCGCTCTCCGTGCGCGACAACGTCGCCTATCAGTTGATCCAGGAAGAAGTGCCCGACGAAGAGATCGACGCCCGCGTCCATGAGGCACTGCGCTTTGTCGAGCTCGAGCACACCTTCACTCTCTTCCCCGACTCGCTCTCCGGCGGCATGCGCCGCCGCGTCGCCATCGCCCGCGCGCTCATTCACGAGCCCGAGCTGCTGCTCTACGACTCGCCCACCGGCGGCCTCGACCCCGTCACTTCCACCACCATCATCGAGCTCATCGTCAAACAGCGCGACGTCTACAGCACGCCCTCGCTCCTCGTCACCCACCGCCTGCAGGACGCCTTCACCCTCTGCACCCACCGCTTCGACTCCGCCTCCGGCCGCATGGTTCCGCTGCCCCCCGGCGAAACCGATCCCAGCACCACCTTCCTCATGCTTTCGGATGGGCATCTAATCTTCAATGGGCCTCTCGACGAGTTCGTCAACAGCACCAATCCCTTTGTACGCGAGTTCCTCGAATAAACCTCGCGCAGCCGCGGATGCAGAATGAAAATGCGCCCCACGCATCGTCGAATCCTGCTCTTCGTCGCTCTTCTCGCGCTCCTCTGCCCCCGGCCAATCCACGCCTACTCGCTCCTCACCCACGAGCAGCTCATCGACCTCACTTGGCGCGACTCCATCGTCCCGCTGCTACTCAGCCGCTATCCCAATCTCACCCCCGCCGAGCTCGACCGCGCCCGCGCCTACGCCTACGGCGGCTGCGTCATCCAGGACATCGGCTACTATCCCTTCGGCGACCGATCCTTCTCCAACCTCACGCACTATGTGCGCTCCGGCGACTTCGTCGTCAGTCTCTTCCGCAACGCCCAAAGCGCCAACGAGCTGGCCTTCGCCGTCGGCGCGCTCTCGCATTACATCGGCGACTCCGTCGGCCACGCCATCGCCATCAACCGCGCAGTCCCTGTCGAGTTCCCCGCACTCGCCGCCAAATATGGGCCGGTCGTCAACTACGCCGAGGGCCAGCGCCAGCATGTGCAAACCGAGTTCGCCTTTGACATCGACGAGATCGCGCACCATCGCCTCGCGCCGCTCAGCTTCCTGCGCCACATCGGTCTCAACGTGCCCGTCCGTCAGCTTGCGCTCGCCTACTACCAGACCTACGGCGTCAGCGAAGACTTCTCCGTGCGCCGCAAGAGCCGCCTCAACGTCCGCGACTATCGCTTCGCCGTACACACCTTTATTCCGCGCATCGCCTACGCCCTCACTCTGCTCCATCGCCATCGCGAGCCAATTGACCCCGTTACGCCCGAGGCCGCGGAGATATTCAAAGAAGCGGCCGCCGTCGCCGTCGAAAACAACTGGGACGCATACCGCCATCATGCCGGCATCGGCACCTGGTCGCTCGCCTGCCTCATCTTTGTCTTGCCCAAAATCGGCCCCCTCAAGCTCGTCGCCATCAAAGGCCCCACCCCGGACACAGAAGCCGACTACCTGCGCAGTGTCGATCTGTCCACGCACATTCTGCGCCGCCTGCTCGCCCGCTTCACGCCGCCCTCCGACGCCAATCCCCAACAGTTGCCCCCGGCGCGGGAACTTCTCGCCGCCTCCACCTCGGACCCGGATATTCTTTTCCGCTCCGCCGACCCGCGGCATCCGTTGCCCAATCGCGATCTCGACACCGGCCACGTCGTCCGTCCCGGCGGCTACTCGCTCACCGACGCCACCTACGCGCTGCTGCTCCATCGCATCGCACAGCAGCCCAACCAGCCCATTCCGCCCGGCATCAAGCGCGACATCGAGGCCTACTACGCCGACCCCAACGCGCCCATCACCACCAAAAACAGCGCAGCCCAGTGGGCGCAGGTCCAGGCCGACCTCGCCACACTAGCCAACATGCCCACCAGCACCGAACCCGAGCCCTACCCCACCTACGGCGACAACTCCAGCCCGGATCAGTAGGCACAGTAGCTCGCGGATTCATCTGTCTGCTACCCTTGCACTTCAACATCCCCGCAACGGCAGGTCCCTACAATGGGCTTCAAATTTCAAGGCTTCGACTTCCTAAATCTCGACAGGCAATTCTCCGAGGACGAACTCCTCGTCCGCCGCACCGCGCGCGACTTCGTCGACGACCACGTCATCCCCATCATCGAAGAATGCTTTCGCGAGGGCCGCTTCCCGCGCGAGATTGTGCCCCTCATGGGCCAGCTCGGCTTCTTCGGCGCCAGCCTCCAGGGCTATGGCTGCGCCGGCATGTCCAATGTCGAGTACGGCCTCGTCACGCAGGAATTGGAACGCGGTGACTCCGGCCTGCGCAGCTTCGTCAGCGTGCAGTCCGCGTTGGTCATGTATCCGATTTACGCCTTCGGCTCCGACGAGCAGAAAAATGCCTGGATCCCCGCGCTCGCCAAAGGCGAAAAGCTCGGCTGCTTCGGGCTAACCGAGCCCGGCTTCGGGTCCAATCCCAGCGGGATGACCACCACCGCGCGCAAATCCGGCGACGGCTACACCCTCAGCGGCGAAAAAATGTGGATCACCTCCGGCAATATCGCCGACGTCGCCATCATCTGGGCCAAAGTCGAGGATGAAGACGATCTCGTCCGCGGCTTCCTCGTCGAAACCGACCGCCCCGGCTTCCGCGCCGACGAAGTCCACGGCAAGTGGTCCCTCCGCGCCTCCGTCACCAGCGGCCTCTCGCTGCAGGATGTCCACGTGCCCGCGGCCAATCTGCTGCCCGGCTCCGGCGGCCTCAAGAGCCCGCTCATGTGTCTTAATCAGGCCCGCTACGGCATCGGTTGGGGCGCACTCGGCGCGGCCATGGACTGCTACAACACAGCACTGAACTACTCCAAAACCAGAAAACAGTTTCACAATGCGCCCATCGCGTCGCATCAGTTGATTCAGGAGAAACTCGTCTGGATGGCGAGCGAAATCGCAAAAGGTCAGTTGCTCTCGCTCCACGTAGGCCGCCTGAAGGACGCCGGTGCCGTGGGCCACCAGCACATCTCCATGGCCAAGCGCAACAACGTGTGGATGGCGCTCGAATGCGCGCGCACCGCCCGCGACATCCTCGGGGCCAATGGGATTACCGAGGACTACCCCATCATGCGCCACATGATGAACCTGGAGTCGGTGAAGACCTACGAAGGCACGCACGACATCCACGCGCTCATCCTCGGCCAGCACCTCACCGGCATCGCGGCCTTTTAGAAATCGAATCCCTGAGTACCGCGAGGTTTCGCGCCGGGTGGAGGAAGCCCGGCACGACCCCCATGCTGTGTGGCCTCAGCTCTGGTGCTGATGCTCGTGCTCGTGTTGTTCATGATGTTGTTCGGAGCGGCTCTCTTCCGCCGCTTCCACCGGTTCCGGGCTGGAGACAAACGGCGCCAGGCACTCCAGCAGTTTGTCCAGCATCTCGCCGCGGTTCAGCAGCCTCTCGATTTCCAGGCGAATCTCCGCGCGCTCATTCGTCGCTAGCTCGAATGCACCATCGTAGCCGTTCAATGACATGAGTAGTTCTCCTCGCTGCGTGACTAAGTTACAACTAATGTATTTCTACTCATTACTCAGTTCGCAGGCTGTGAAAAACCCGTCCCGAAATTGAATTTTATTGAAAGTTCTCCATCGCCGCTCCAGCAGCGGGCAAGGCGCAATCTATTGTGGGTTCTTCGGCAGCTCCCAGCCGTCATCAAGTAACACCCAATTTTCGCCCCGCGAGTAACTAATGAGTAAATCAAAAGTAAGTTACCGCGCCTTCCGGCGCACCGAATCCGTACACGCCGCGCGACTCTCCCATTCAGCCCGCCAACCCGTCTCGCACTTCATCATCATTCAGCGCAGCCATCAACGCCGCCACATCGCCAATGCGCGCGCCCAGCGCCGACGGCACCAGCGCGCACGCCGCCGCGGCCTGCGGCAGCGCCTCTTCGGCAATCACCGCACGCGCCGGCCCCAGCACCCGCTCGCCCAGCGCCACGCCCAGCGATCCAAATACAATCAGTTGCGGATTCAGCGCATCGATCAGCAGCGCCAGTCCGCGCCCCATCCACTTGCCCGCCGCTGCGGCCACTTCGAGCGCATCCGCATCGCCGGCCAGCATCGCCTCCACAAGCGAACGAATCGCCGTCCCCGCATGCCACCGCGCCGGAAACATCTCCGCCGCCAGCTCCACCAATCCCGCGCCGGAGGCAAACGACTCCCATGACCCGCGCTTCCCAAAACCCAGCGGCCCGTCCTCCGCCAGCCGCCAGTGGCCCACCTCGCCCGCCGTGTCCGTCGCCCCGCGCAATATCTGCCCGTTCACAATCAACCCCGCTCCAATGCCCGTCCCAAACGTGAGAAAAATCAGGTGCCGCAGATCGGCGCGTCCCTTGCCCACGCCAAACGCAAGCTCCGCCAGCGCACCCGCGTTGCCGTCATGCTCCACGCGCACCGGCAATCCCGGAAACGCCTTCTCCAGTTCCGCCTTCAACGGCATGTTGTGCCAGCCCGGCAGATGCGGCGGGTTCATCAAAAATCCCTCGCCGATCCGCAGCGGCCCACCCACCGACACGCTCACCGCGCCCACTGTCCGCCCCGCGCGCGCCGCGCTTTCAATCAGGCCGCGCGCCGCATGTGCAATCCCCGGCAGCGTAGCTGTCCACGGCTCCGCGGCATGCGTCGGCATCTCCACGCGCTGCAGCGTCGCGCCATCCACCGTGCCCTCCACGCACGCCGTCTTGGTGCCGCCAATGTCGAACCCCAAAACCGTATGCGCGTTAACGATGGTGCGCGGTACGCGCTGTTGGGTTTCCATGCGAGAAGGTCTCCGTCCATGCGCGCGCCAGCAGCCCGCAGGCTCGCCGCATTCTAGCATCGGCTTATCTTGACCTGCTCCATCTCACCCCTGTACGATGGGTCCACGCGAGGCTTTCTGCGTCCGCCGCGAAGGATTCTCTTCCGCGACTGCTCGCAAGCTCGATGCCAGCCGGCGCGCACGTTCGCCCATTGCACCTTTTGGTTCGATCGCAACCCAAGCAGCAGGAGCAGGATGAGAAAGCCCCCGGCCCTCTCTGCACAAGGGCCCTTCTCACGTCATGAACTCTCTCACCCAACGATTGAGCGTCATTGCAGGCTTCACCCTGCTCGTAGCTTTGCTGCTCGGCAACGCCTGGATCATCCGCCACCAGGTCGGCATCCAGGTTGACAACGAGCGATGGCTCACGGGCACCGTTGACGTGCGCCTGGCCATCGAGCAGACCCAGGCCCTGCTCACCGACGCCGAAACCGGGCAGCGCGGCTTTCTCTACACCGGCAATCCCAAGTACCTCGTGTCCTACAATCAGGCCATCGATCGCGTAGAGCGCCGCCTCCAGGATCTCCACAACCTCACCGCCGACAATCCCCGCCAGCTTGAGCATGGGACGACAGTCAATGAGCTGACAACACTCAAGCTGCAGGAGATGGCCTCGTCCATTGCGCTCTATCGCGCCGGCAAAGCCGATGAGGCCCGTGCCACGGTGCTCTCCGATCGCGGACTCCTGATCATGAACGATCTGCGCGGCGAACTCGATCAGATGAAGCTCGAGGAGACTCGGCTCGAAGCCATGCGCGAAGGAAAATACCGGCACAGCGTCCGCATCACCGTGGGCTGCATCTACGCCACCAGCACCGTCGCCGTCCTCGGCCTCATCCTGCTTGCCTACTACATTCTGCGCGAGCGCCGCATACGCGAGAGATATGCCCACCACCTGCGCGCGCGCGAAGAGTGGTTCCGCGTCACCCTCACCAGCATCGGCGACGCCGTAATCGCCACCGACGCGTTTGGAATGGTCACCTTCCTCAACCCGGTCGCCGAAAAGCTCACCGGCGTCGCCAACGCCGAGGCCCTGGACAAGCACATCGACGAGGTCTTTCCCATCTTCAACGAGTTCACGGGCCAGACCGCGGAGAATCCCGTATCGAAGGTGAAGAGTCTCGGCGTCATCGTCGGCCTCGCCAACCACACCGTGCTCCACCATCGCGACGGCCGCATGATCCCCATCGAAGACAGCGCCGCGCCCATTCGCGGCCCCCACGGTGAAACCATCGGCGTCGTTCTCATCTTCCGCGACGTCACCTCCGAGCGCAATGCGCAGGATGTGCTGCGCAAGACCGAGAAGCTTGCCGCCGCCGCGCGCCTCTCCGCCACCGTCGCGCACGAGATCAACAACCCCCTCGAGGCAGTCACCAACCTCGTCTTCCTCGCACGGGAGTCTCCCGAGATCGCGCCGGCCATCCGCGAACACCTCGTGCTTGCCGAGCGCGAGCTCGATCGGGTCGCCCACATCACCCGCCAGACCCTCGGCTTCTACCGCGACTCGAGCATGCCGGAGAGCATCGACATCGGCGCCCTCGTCCAGTCCGTGCTCAGTCTCTATAGCAACAAAATCGAGTCGAAGAAGATCGAGATCGATTGCCGCCCGGACAACTGTCCCTCGATCTGGGGCGTTGCGGGCGAGCTCAAGCAGGTCGTCTCCAACCTCCTCTCGAACGCCATCGATGCGGTGCCGCACGGCGGCAAAATCGCCATCTACTGCGCCCGCCGCGACACGCCCGCCGGCCCCGCCGCCGAGCTTATCTTCGAGGACAGCGGTCCCGGCGTCTCCTCCATGCACGCCGCCCACATCTTCGATCCCTTCTTCACCACCAAGAAGGATGTGGGCACCGGACTCGGCCTCTGGGTCACGCAGGAGATCATCGGCCGCCACGGCGGCACCATCGCTCTGCGCAACAGCAGCTCCGCGAGCGGCCTCGGCGGCGCGTCGTTCGTGGTCCTCTTTCCCACCGAGGGCGCCACTTTGGCAAACGCCACTTTGGCAAACGCCACTTTGGCAAACGCCGAAGAGACCGGCAACTAGCCCGCAATTCCCCCATCGACAACCGCGTCCTCGTGCGGCATAGTCGTACACATGCGCAGCCTCAAAACCCTACACCGCGCCAACTCTGTCTTCGCGCTCGCCACAGCTTCGCTCGCCATTGCCCTCGCCGCCCAGCAGCCCTCCGCGCCCATCGTGCTTCACGCCGCGCGCCTGCTCCAGATCGATACCGGCAAGATCATCAGCCCCGGCGAAGTCCTCATCGAAGGCGAGCGCATTTCCGCAGTGGCGACGCACATCGAACGTCCGCCGAACGCGCGGTTCATCGACCTCGGCGACGCCACGCTGCTCCCCGGACTCATTGACGCGCACGTCCATCTCTTCCTGCATCCCGGCGCGGAGGATTTGCAGACCGTCGAAGAGTCCGTACCCTGGCGCGTCATCCTCGCCGAGCAGGCCGCCAAAGCCGACCTCCTCGCCGGCTACACCGCCGAGCGCGACATGGGCACCGAGGGCGCGGGCTCCGCCGACACCGCCATCCGCGACGCCATCAACGCCGGCCTCATCCTCGGCCCGCGCATGCGCATGTCAGGCAATGCGATCGACATCCTCGGCGGCCACGAAGACGCCAACCGCTACAACCCCGCGCAGCATGTGCTCTCCAACGCCGACTACGCCAACAACGCAGAGCAGATCGTCGAAGTCATGCGCGAGCAGCATAAAGAGGGCTCCGACTTCGCCAAGATCTACGAGACCGGCCCCGATCGCATGATTGACGGCACACTGCACACGCCCTATCAGTACACCGCCGCCGAGCTCACCGCCGCCGTTCAGGAAGCCCATCGCCTCGGCACCACCGTCGGCGTCCACGCCATGGGCGAGCCCGGCACCCTCTACGCCGCGCAGGCCGGCGTCGCCTCCATCGACCACGCCACGCAACTCTCCGACGACACCATCCACCTTATGAAGGAAAAGGGCATCTTCGCGGTCCCGACCTTCACCATCTTCGATTACTTCGCGCACCACCGTAGCAATGCCGCCGAAGCTGCCAGCGAGTCCGCGCTGCTCGAATACAAGATCGCCGAGTTCAAAAAGCAGCTCGCCGCGGGCGTACCCTTCGCCGTCGGGTCAGACGTTGGGCCCTTCCCCCACGGCACCCAGGCGCATGAATTGACACTGCTGGTCCAGTACGGCATGCAGCCGTTAGCCGCGCTCCAGGCCGACATGATCAACGGCGCGAAGCTGCTCGGCTGGGCCGACGAAATCGGCCAGCTCAAGCCCGGCTACTACGCCGACATCGTCGCCGTCCCCGGTAACCCGCTGACCGACATCGGCGTCTGCGAGCACGTAAGCTTCGTGATGAAAAGCGGCGCAATCATCCGCCGGCAAATGCACTCAGAACAGTAGGTGTAGTCGAAAATCCGTCTTCGTTGAGGAAGGTCGCCAGCTGCGGCTACTCGCTCGATGATGAGGGCCATCCAACGTCCGGAAGAGTGCCGGACCGGTGTCATAGGTTCGATCGGCCCGGCAGCGCAGCCGCGCACGATAAACTGGAACCTGAATCCACAGGAGCCAGACACCGAGCAATGTCCGATTACAAATACTCGACGCTTGCCGTACACGCCGGGCAGCACCCCGATCCCCAGACGGGCGCGGTGAACGTGCCCGTGTATCTTTCCTCGACCTTTGAACTGACCGGCGTCGGCACCGACCGCGGCTGGGATTACACGCGCGCCGGCAACCCCACGCGCGATCGCCTGGAGACGGCGCTGGCGGCGCTCGAGGGCGGCACCAGCGGGCACGCGTTCGCGAGCGGCATGGCGGCGATTCACGCGCTGATGGCGCTGCTGCGCGCCGGTGACCACATTGTCTGCTCGCGCGATGTGTATGCGGGCACGGTGCGGCTGTTGGACCAGATGGTCTCCGGCTACGGCATCGAGATCAGCTATGTGGACTCGAGCAACCTCGCGGCCATGGAAGCGGCACTGCGCCCGAATACGAAGCTGGTGCATATCGAATCGCCGAGCAATCCGCTGATGATACTGACCGACATTGCCGGCGTGGCGAAGATGGCGCACGCGCACGGCGTGGAGGTGAGCGTGGACAACACGTTCATGTCTCCGGCGCTGCAGAGCCCGCTGGCGCTGGGCGCGGACATCGTGATGCACTCGACCACCAAGTATCTCAACGGCCACTCGGACGGCATTGGCGGCGCGCTGATCGGGTCCAAGCCCGAGCACAAGGAGCGCTTCCTGCTGGTGCAGAAGGCGTCGGGCGGCGTGCTGTCGCCGTTCGACTGCTACCTGGTGCTGCGCGGCATCAGGACCATGCCGCTGCGCATCAAGCAGCACGAGGAGAACGGCCGCGCGGTGGCGGAGTTTCTGTCAACCCACGCGAAGATCGCGAAGCTCGCGTATCCGGGCCTGAAGAGCCATCCGCAACACGAGCTGGCGCTGCGGCAGCAGAAGGGTTTTGGCGCGATGATGAGCTTCGAGTTTCCGGGGCGCGAGGAAGCGGCGCGATTCCTGGCGGCGATCAAGCTGTTTTTGAACGCCGAATCGCTGGGCGGCGTTGAGTCGCTGGCCTCGCACTCGGCGACGACCACCCATGCCACGGTGAGCGCGGAGCGGCGCGCGCTGATGGGCATCACCGAAGGGCGCGTTCGCCTGTCGGTCGGCATCGAGGACAAGGAAGATCTGATTGCCGATCTCGATCAGGCGCTGGCCGCGGTGTAGCGGCATTGAGGAATTCCGGGGTATCATTTCGCCGTGGGATCGTACCAGTTCGACGGGGTAACATTTCGCGTGTATCCGGAGGACCATGACCCTCCGCATGCACATGGCCGTTATCAAGGAGTTATCGTCATTGTCGAATTGGGCGGCGACAGAACCATACGGATTGCCGACAGATGGGACGCCATTCGGCCTGGCAACGCGAAGAAGAATCAGGTACGGCATGTCCTGCAGGTAGCTTGCGCCCATTACGGCGATCTGATGGAGTTGTGGAGGGAAGCTCATGCCTGAATCGGCGCGCATAGCAGTTACGGACGCGGACATAGATGAGGCCCTTGGACGCGCCAGGAAGCACGAGAAGTATTTCCGGCGTGTTCTCAGGGCTTCGTATACAAAAGTGGCTGACGATATCCGGTTGGTACTCGAGGATGGCGCCAAATATTCCGTGCCTCGCCGCTTGCTCCAGGGTCTTTCCAACGCGCGGGAAAGCGAGTTGCGCCGTATTCAGATTGTGAGTGAAGGGATGGGGCTATTATGGCCGCTTCTCGATATTGCGCACTACATTCCCGGGTTGCTGCAGGGAGTCTATGGCTCCGAAAAATGGATGGCTGCGCTTTACAGGCAGCGTGCCAAGCCGAGGCTTGTTGCAAGGGCGAGAAACCAGAAATCCGGTTGATCTAAAATTGCTACGGACAAGGAAGGAGGAGGCGATGAGCAAGGGATTGGATGGCCGGCATCGGGACACCGATGGCCGCATCGACGAAAAGAAGGGCAATACTCTGGTCCGCACTCTTCGTTCAACATATGGAGAAAACTTCCTTCGCGACTGGCGTAGCGACGCCAAGCTTTCGACAGTGCGCACCGAAACCGATATGTCTTTAACTGAACTGGTGCGCCAACACCGGCGCGGGAAGAGCTAGCGGGCTTTGCGCGTGGTTCCTGATTCACTGCTGCCATCTACACTTCTTGTTCTCGGCATCGATACCTGCGGCTCCTCGGGCACCGTGGCACTGGCGCGGGTGAGCGGCGATGCGGTGGAGATTCTGGGGCAGGCGGAGTTGGCCGGGCGGAGCTACTCGGAGAGGCTGATCGGCGCGGTGGGCGAGCTGCTGGCCGGAGCGCAAACGCGCGTCGGCCTTCTCAATGCCATTGTCGCGGTGAACGGGCCGGGCAGCTTTACCGGGGTGCGCCTGGGGCTGAGCGCGGTGAAGGGGCTGGCTGAGCCTGCGCGGATTCCGGTGGTGGCGGTGTCTCGGCTGGCGGTGCTGGCGGGCAAAACGGGGCTGGCGGGCAAAATAGGGCTGGCGCACAAAGCGGGCCTCGCGTCGGCGGCGCTCGATGCGCATCGCGGCGAGGTGTTTCTGCGCGTGGGCACCGAGGGCGGCGAGGCGTGGGAGCTGCTGGCGGGGGCGGCGGAGCTGGCCACACTCGACCGGCCGGCGGGACCAGTTGCTCTGTGCGATGAGGCTGCTGCTGCGGCGCTGAGGGCTGCGTGGCCGGCGGCGGTGCTGGTGCAGACCGATGCGCCCACGGCGGCCGATGCCATCGCGCTGGCCGCGCCGCAACTGCGCGCCGGCGCATTTGTCGATCTTGCGCTGCTTGACGGGCACTATCTGCGCCGGTCCGATGCCGAGATTTTTCTCCACAACAAGGGCCAGAACGAGGGCCGCTGCGAGGATCAGGACAAGTGCAGCAGCGCGGGGACGATGCCGGCATGAATTCCTCCGGGCCGCGTATCCGGCCGATGACGGCGACGGATGTGGACGCGGTGCTGGTGCTGGCCGCGGGGCTGAAACATGCGCCGCAGTGGCCGCGCGCGGCCTATTTAGCGATGCTGTATGCGGGAGCCGCACAGCGGCGGATTGCGCTGGTGTGTGAAAACGAGACAGACGGGGCTGTTGCTGGACTAATTGTAGCCAGCCTGACGCCGCCGGAGGCGGAGCTTGAGTCGATCTCCGTGGCTGCGGAGTACCAGCGGTGCGGCGTGGCGCGGAGGCTGTTTGAGACGGCCGCAAGGCAGCTTCGCAACGCCGAAGTGACAGAAGTGCGGCTTGAGGTGCGTCCCTCGAATGCCGCGGCGCGGGGATTCTATGCCGCGCTGGGCTTTGTGGAGGCCGGTCGCCGGGCGGGCTACTATGCCAATCCGGTAGAGGATGCGCTGGTGCTGGGGCGGACTCTGGTGTGATTCGGTCCTGCTGCGAATTCGGAAATTCCACAGGGAGCGGCGCTTTTGGTGTTCCCGGCTCTTGCGGGCTGGGCGGCGGGCGAGCTATATGTAAAGAGTTCGTGAACGTGATCCGTCGGAGGTGCTTGATGGACGAGATAAAGGATTCGACGCTGGGCGAAGAGATCGATCGCCTGCAGGCAGAACATGGCCGTTACGCTCAGCGGTTGGACGAGTTGGTTCAAAAGCCCTACCTCTCCGAGGATGAACAGCTCGAAGAGGT
>DASQSP010000195.1:0-6915 GCA_035642355.1 Occallatibacter sp. | reverse complement strand
TCCGCGCCGGCATGGGCCTCAACGGCGGCGAAAGCGCCATCGACGGCCCCACCTTCCTCTCCACCATCGGCTGGGACTGGATCCCCGCCATCCGCGACCGCGACACCGGTATCTGGCAAAAGATCACGCTCTCTTCTTCGGATTCTGTGTTGGTGCGAGACCCGCTCGTCACCACAGATCTCCCGTTGCCCAGGACCGACTTTGCCGACGTCGCCGTGCAGGCCACTGTCGAAAACATCACCGGCAAGCCCGTGAAGGGAATCCTCCACGGCGTCATCGAGAACATCGCCTTCGACCGCGCCGTCCAACTGGCCCCGCACAGCGCCCAAAAAATCAGCTTCGACTCCAAGGGCACGCCTGCACTGCACATTCACCGTCCGCGCCTCTGGTGGCCCAACGGCTACGGTGCGCCCAATCTCTACACCCTGCACCTGAGTTTCGAGACCAATAAAACCATCTCCGACCAGCAGGACGTCAGTTTCGGCATCCGCAAGATCGGCTACTCCGTCCCCGGCGCGGACACCCTCGCCATCTCCGTCAACGGCGTTCCCGTCTTCATCCGCGGCGGCGACTGGGGCCTCGACGAAGCCCTCAAGCGCATTCCCCGCGAGCGCCTCGAAGCCGAGATTCGCCTGCACAAGCTCGCCCACCTCAACATGATTCGCAACTGGGTCGGCCAGAGCACCGGCGAAGACTTCTACGAGCTCTGCGACAAATACGGCATCCTCGTCTGGGACGAGTTCTTCCAGCCCAACCCCGGCGACGGCCCCAATCCCACCGACATCCCCACCTACCTCGCCAACGTCCGCGACAAGATTCTGCGCTTCCGCAATCACCCGTCCATCGCGCTGTGGTGCGCGCGCAACGAGGGCTACCCGCCGCCGGAGATCGATGCCGCCCTGCGCAAGCTCCTCGCCGAGCTCGAGCCGACGCGCCGCTATCAGCCCAGCTCCACGGACGGCAACGGCGTCCGGTCCCATGGTCCGTATTCCTGGCGCACCCCGCGCGAGTTCTACAAGATCGAGGACGACTACTTCAAGACCGAGACCGGCAGCGTCTCCGTGCCCACCCTCGAATCCATCAAGGGCATGATGCCCGCGAAGGATTGGAACTCCATCAACGACGACTGGGCCGAGCACGACTTCGCCCGCGGCAACTCTGGAAGCGAAAACTACCCCGCCGAAATCGCCGCCCGCTACGGAGACTTCCGCAACCTCGCCGACTTCACCCGCAAAGCCCAGATGGCCAACTACGAGGCCTTCCGCGCCATGTACGAGGGCCGCAACGCCCAGCTCTTCCATCCCGCCACCGCCATCCTCACCTGGATGAGCAACCCCGCCCAGCCCAGCTTTGTCTGGCAGCTCTACCACTACGACCTCGAGCCCAACGCCTCGTTCTACGCCGTCATGCACGCCGCCGAGAGCGTTCACATCCAGTTCAACCAGGCCAGCGGCGACCTCCAGGTCATCAACAACCTTCCCGAGCCGCAATCCAGCCTCAAAGCCGAGGTGCGTGTCTACCGCCTCGACGGCTCCCTCGCCTGTCGCTACGAGATGCCCGTCACCGCTGCGCCTGAAGCCGCAACCAACCTCGGCCCCGTCGCCATTCCGTCCTCGGTCAACGGCATCCACTTCATCGACATCGAGCTCAAAGACGAGTCCGGCAAATCCATCTCCCGCAACTTCTACTGGGAGGGCGCGCCCGGCTATCCAGACAACTTCGCCGCCCTCGGCGCGATGCCCACTGTCACGCTTGAGGCCACAGTCGCGCGCGAAGACGATCTCGGTAAGCGCACCATCACCGTCACCCTTACCAATCCCTCGACACGCCTCGCTGTAATGACCCACTTGCAGCTTCGCCGCAAATCCACCGGCGCGCGCGTGCTGCCCGTTTACGCCAGCGACAACTACATCACAGTGGTGCCCGGCGAGACGCGCACCGTCACCCTGGAGGCCGACGCCGCCCTCTTCGCCGGCGACGATGCCCTCGTCACCGTCGATGGCTGGAATGTCACCGTCGTGCCCGCCGCGGCGCCCGGCGTCTGCATCGACAACAATCTCGACGCCGAGCCCCGCCACTCCCCAGCCACCGGCCTGCCCTTCCAGACCGAAAACCTGCGCTGACGGCGCAACCGACACCTCACGCCGGCTTTGAGAGACCTGGGTCCATCTCAGGGTCGGCGATTTGCACTACGATTTCGCGACGTGGCGTTCCCGCTTGTGGAATGCATCGCGCGCGCGTGAGCGCTTCAAGTCACGATCGCGACTTTCGCTCTGCTTCAGACGCCACGCCTGATAGAACCCATGAATCGAGCAAAACCCCAGCCCATCGGCGAGCTTCTCATCCGCGACGATCCGCGCGATGAAAAATCGATGGCTTCCCACGGCGATCGAGGTCACCATCTCCAGTTCCTTCACTCTTTGCGCGAATTCCGGAACGGGCATATGAAACGCTTTCGACATCTTGGTGGCGAAGGGAAGCTCGTCCCAGTCGATGGATTCCATGGTGTGGTTACGCGCCATCCGATAGGCGAGATAGCCTTCTTTCTCAGGCAGGCTGCTGATCACAGCGCGACCGGCGCGCTCCACAAGAGTCCCGGCCACCCGTGCCGTTCTCAACGCAAATCCGAAGTAGCCGTTGCCAAGGTCTCCGCAAAGATTCATCGGAAAAATATTGCCGTCCTTACGATCGCCCACGCTCACAAGCACAATCGGGTGCGGGCGGATGAAAGTCACGATCGCAGCCCGCTGTTCGAGAGAAGTCATTCGAATTCCCTGGCTGTCGTTCCTCCGCCAGTGCCGATAGGCATGCAGAAGGTAGTGAAGGCCGATGAGCGGCTTCGGTAGACAAAGGTTGTTCGAACTGCGCGGCGCGAAGAACAGAAACTCCGATTGCGCCGAAGACAGCGTCTGCGTGTATTTCAGGCCGATGGTGCCCAATACCCGCTTCAGGCCATCACGTTCGGCGAAGACCAGCGTCAGATCGGAGCGTTCTGCCGCACTCGAACCTGCGCCTTCGTCAAAACCGATGCAGATTCTCAGCGGCTCCGCGCACGCCGTCGAAACATGGTTGGTTACATCGCGATTCACGCCCTTGCCCCGCAGCCAGACGGAGATCTCGGTCTGCGGTTCGGGCATGCCGAGAGTGAATTCCTGAGGCAATGCGGTCTTGCCCAGCGCAATGTTCATCAAAGCTGTGCGGATCCTGGCGCTGATCGGCATAGAGGTCGTCCTCCTGCAATAAGTCTGCGTCGACGTTCGGGTTTAATACCGGCGTCTCTGACCACTCAACGGGTGATCAAACTCGATCGGTCTGAGTCCTTGGCGAGGGATAGCGAGCATCTGTGAAGCTGGTGCCCTCGATGGATAAATCTTCGACGGGCAGATCCTTAGCACTGAAGCTGACCGTCGGGGAATGGCGGCGAGATGTCGTCAGTTGTCGCCAATGGAAGGCGATGTCGGGAATGAAGATGGACAGGAATGTAATCATGACGATCTGCATGGCGAAGCCGGTTTCGCCATGATCCTTCCAGGCTGGAAGCGGCTGCAAAACGCGAGTGGTCACAAAGGTGAACGTTAAGGCATAGGAGCGGACCATCCACTCGCGATGCTGCTGGATGTGGCCGTTGCGAACGGTGATGAATGCAGCCGCGGTGGCGGCCAGCCATATCCCGGCCTGGAACCAGATGGCTGCGACAAAGGGGCGCCCGCGCGGATCGTGGTGCTGATTTGCAAGGAGAATGGCGAGAGGAGCGGCTACAAAAACGGAAGCTACATAGACCCGGCCGAGCAACCGGTGAAACTGTAGATGACGCCGCCGCAGGCGGTTGGAAAACTGTAGAGGACCGCTCAGCAGTGCGATAATGCCGCCCGCGATGTGCGGAACGATGAGCCAGGGGATCGTGCTCAGGTAGGCGCGCTCCCTGGCTTGGCGAAGCAGCGGCACCTCGCTGTAGAACGTTACGGAAAGAGTCGCGGCGCCGGCCATGATCCAAAGCGCCATCTTTCCCCATCGCGTCGCCGCCGGTGAGGATGGGCTCTGTTTGATTGCCGGTGATTGATTCTTCATGACGTCTCCTTCGTGCCGGCCGCGGGATTGCGCGTGAAGGTCTGTTCGTGCAAGGTAGAAGCTGCGAGACCCGCCGCCCCCCCTACGCCGGCGCCGGAGACTTTGTGGCTGTGCCATCCCGACATGCGCTTGTCAGCCAGCGTGAACGAACCATCTTCATTGCCAAGTCGCCCGGCGATCGACCTCGCAAGTGTTTCATTGCCGATGTAGAGCAGCGAGTCCCTCGTCATGGTCACGATGCTGCGCAGCGCTTCGTTCACCGCATCGGGAGAAAAGTTCGCCAGGCCGTTCGAGCTGAAAGCAATGTCGACAGACGCGCGGGGCATGGCCGCGAGCGCGAACGCCGGCAGCAGCACGGCATCCGGCTGCGAAATCGTGTCAGAGGTCAATGGCTTCTCGCCGTAGAGCAGGAACGTCAACTGCGGAAACGCCCTCATCAGGTAATACGAGCTCAGCGCTGCACGCTCCGGCACGTCGAAGTTGAAGTAGGTGAGGGACCGGCGGTCGCGAAGGAGATAGTAGGCAATCGCGCCGAAACCGCCGCCGATCTCCGCCACCGCGGTGCGCCGCGTCGCAGAGCGTTGTGCCACAGCGCGGTCCATCAAGCCAACTACCCGATCCGCGCAATAGTGGGCGTACTCCGCACCGACGCCGATATGGGTTCCGTCGATGGTCACGCCGAAGGGATTTCCGATCCCCGGACCGGCAAGGTCTTTCAGTTGGAAGCGGCCACTGGTGATTTCCTTCCAGTAGTCGAGTCGATACAAGACATGGCTCATGTAGAAATGGCGGTAGATGTCTTTGATTCGCCCGCCAAAATAGGCTTTGGACATACCACTGGGAGGAGCCAGCAGACCGGCGGAACATGGATCGCGATAGAAGTTCCGGTACATCTTTGCCAGGCTTTCGGTATCGTTTTCGAGGAGCGCTCGAATCGATGGACTTAGCCGCCCCTCGTGCAAGCGATCCCAGGCTTCAACCGTCGTGAATGCGTGAGGCTCCGCTGTCTGGCGCGCTACCGATGCGTTGTAGGCTGCGCAGATTCGCTTGAGGAGAGCAGTATCGTCAAACGTTTCATCGATACGGGAAGCGAAGCCGCGGCTGACTTTCTCAAGATCGTAGCGAGGATCGCCCCGGAAGCGCCCTCGGCCATGGTTCCCGAACTTCCACATGCTGATGTGCGCAGCCAGCGACGCCTTCGCCTTTCTTGCAGCTCCGAGAGGATGGAAGAGGTTGTTCAATTTCACTGGAGCGCCTCCTCTCCGGGGGCCAAGAAAAGATTGGCTTCAAGTCCGTGCTGCCGCGTGTAAAAACTGTGGTACTGGCCCTGCAGCGCATACAGCGATGCATGGGTTCCGCGTTCGACAATTCTTCCGTGGTCGAGAACGAGGATCTGGTCGGCGCGGCGGATGGTGGAGAGGCGGTGGGCGATCACGAACGTGGTCCGGCCCTGCATCAGCGAGCTCAGGCCAGCCTCAATCAGCGCTTCCGACTCGGAGTCGAGCGAGTTCGTGGCCTCGTCCAGAATGAGGATGCGTGGATCGGCCAGGATCGCTCGGGCAATCGAGATGCGCTGTCGCTGGCCACCCGAAAGCCTGATTCCTCGCTCCCCCACAACAGTCTCGTAGCGGTCGGGGAGCCGCTCGGCGAACTCGTCGACGCGGGCAATGCGGCAAGCTTCCAGCCACTGTGCCGCATCGGCGTCGGGCCGGCTGAACACCACATTCTCGCGGATACTGCCGTCGAAGAGGAATGTGTCCTGGAGCACCACTCCGAGTTGTTGCCGGTAGCTGCTGAGCCTTACGGTGGAAAGGTCCACGCCATCGATGAGAACTTCGCCGCCGCCGGCGTTATAGAAGCCGCAAATCAGCGAGATGATCGTGGATTTCCCGGAGCCCGAAGACCCGATGAGCGCGGTTACGCTGCCGGGCTCGGCTTCGAATCGAATGCCGTGCAAAACGGATTTGCCGGGTGCATAGGCGAAGGAAACATTACTAAAACGGACGCTGCCCTCAATGGGCCCGAGAGTGCGGACACGGGTTGGCTCGCTGTCTTCTTCATCTTCCCGCAGGATCGCCGCGGTGCGCTCAAGGCCGGCAAACGCTTCCGTGAGCTGACTGCCAACACTCACCAGCAGCGCCACGGGAGCAGCCATAAAGGCCAGCAGCATGATGAATTCCACGTAGCTGCCGACATCGATGTAGCCCTTCTTGACCTCCAGTCCGCCGAAATACATCACGAGCGCGCCCACCGCGCCAAACAGAACTGTCGATAAAAGCGACATGTAGGATTGCGCTGTGATGGTGCTGACAAAGCTGCCAAAGATGCGGTCCACGCCGCGGGCAAACACCTTGGCCTCGCCGGCTTCGCCGCGATAGGCCTTCACAACACGCACGGCAGAGAGCGATTCGGTCAGCCGTCCCGTCACCTCCGCCGTTAGCTTCGAACGTTCGCGAAAGATCGGACGCGTAATTCCGAAGGCTTTTTTGAGGAAGAAGCCGAAGCCGATCAGGATGCAGAAGGTAAGCGTCGTCATCAGGACGCTGATCCGCAGAAGGATGACCAGGGCGATGATGGCAGTCAGCAATCCACCTATAAGGTCGATGAGGCCGGCGCCGACGAGATCGCGGACACCTTCGGGGTCATTCATGATGCGGGCCGCGAGAGCTCCCGTGCGGCCCCCGTCATAGAACAGCACCGGAAGCCGTCCCACATGCTCGCAGACCTGTTTCCGCAAATCGGCAACCAGGCGCTGACCCGCGATCGAGAGCTTCTGGGCAAGAAAAAAGGTGGTGAGACCCTGCACGCAGGTGGCCCCGGAAACCGCGCCCACGATCCAGGGAAGGC
>DASQSP010000194.1:0-6318 GCA_035642355.1 Occallatibacter sp. | reverse complement strand
TCGATATAACGAAAAGCGATGCATCGCTTATCGCTATAACGTGGGTTGATATGACAGATCAAATGAACCAAATAGGCCAAATGGATCAACACGGACAATTCGAAAAGGCGCGGGGGATGCTGCCGCTGTCTGAGGCGACGTACCTGATTTTGCTGGCGCTGACTGAGCCGAAGCACGGCTACGGCATCATGCAGACGGTGGCGGCTGAGGGCGATCACCTGACGAAGCTGGGACCGGGCACGCTGTATGGCGCGCTGAACAATCTGCTGAAACAGAAACTGATTGAGCGCGCGGGCGATAGCGATGGGGAGCAGGATCGCAGGAAGCTTTACGCGCTGACGGCGCTGGGGCGCGCGACGGCGGAGTTGGAGTGCGCGCGGCTGGAGACCATGGCCAGGATTGGCCGCCGAATTTTGAAACCGACGGGAGAGAGCAATGGGAAAGCGTAAGCAGGTGCTGCGGTGGTTCTGGGCGTGGAACGACGAGCGGGAAGAGCAGTGGCTGGAAGCGATGGCGCGGCGGGGATGGCATCTGGTGAGCGGGCCGCTGGTGTATGGGTTTGAGCAGGGCGCGCCGGCGGAGGTGCGCTACCGGCTCGACTATCGGAACGAGAGCAAGGGGCTGGACGACTACGTGAAGCTCTGCAAGGAAGCGGGATGGGAGCGCGTTTTTCAGTATGCCGGGTGGCAGTATTTTCGGACGGCGTCGGCGGAGGCGCCGGAGTTTTACACCGATGCGCCGTCGCGGATTGCGAAGTATCAGCGGCTATTTAGCTTTGTGCTGGCGGTTGCGCTGGCGACCACGGTGGCACAGGTTCCCATGCTGATGCGGGCGCCGGATAATCCGCAAGATCTGCATCTCCATTTGTTTATCCGGTGGATTGTCCTGGGGCTGATGGCGGCGTGGGTTGTGATTCTTGCGAGGCTGGGGCTTGGCATCCGGAAGATGAAAAGGCAGCTTCGTTGAGCGAGAGCCAGGGTCGAGCTTCCGCACTGCGGTGATGAGGCCCGGTGAGATGTTGAGGAGGATGGGAGCATGACGACGCGCGTGTCTACATTTCCGCTGCGGCTGCCGGTATCGCTCAAGGCGGCGCTGGAGACGATAAGCGAACGGGATGGGACCAGCATCAACCAGTTTCGGGTGGTGGCGGCGGCGGAGAAGATTGCCGCGATGCAGACGGAGGAGTTTTTTCTGGAACGGCGCGGCCGCGCGGACCGGGAAGCCTTTCTGCGCATCTTGAACCGCGAGGGCGGCGAGGCTCCTGGGCCTGAAGACAGGATCGAGTAGCTGTTCCGGGCTTTGCGATAGTGGGTCCGTTTGAAGCGGGTGTCCCTCGGGGGCTGAAGCCCCAATCATTTGATCGGCTTTATTGGCACGGCTGAACAGGCTGCGGAAAAATACATTTCCGATGAGGGAAGTGCAGCAGGGGCTGAAGCCCGCCGTTGTATTTAGTGCGTTTGCGGCACGAGTAAACTCGTGCCCTGTTACAAGACAGCCCTTCGGGGGAGTTTCTCCGCAGCCTGTTTAGCCCGTACCCTTCGAACTGCCTCAGTGCGATTTCCGGGCACAATCAGCGGAACGAAGGCCCGATTTCTGCGATTTTTCAGGCTGCTGGAATCGTTGCCGCCGCTGGCTCATCTGAGAAAATGTGAACGTGAGGGAATCGATAGAGTTTGGCCGGCGGCGGGCGGTGGCTGTGTGCGCGGCGCTGGCGCTGGCGGCGGTGGGTGCGCTGGGGCAGGCGGGGTATTCCGGCCCGGCGCAGAACCCGGCTTTCGCCCAAAACCCCACTTCCGCGCAGAACCCGTTTTATGGCAGCGTGACGCTGAAGCCGGCTACGGATGCGACGCTGGAGCTGTCGCTGGACGAGGCGGTGCGGCGGGGTCTCAAGACGAACCTGGGCTTGCAGGAAGCGCAGGTGGCCGAGGAGGCGGTGCGCGGAGAGAAGAACCAGGCGCTGCAGGAGTTTTTGCCCACCATCACGGTGAGCGGGGGCACGGGCATTTTTCAGCAGAATCTGGTGGCGGTGGGATTTGGTGCGTCCACGGTGGCGGGGTTCGGCTCGGTGCTGGGCCTGAGAACGGCGAGCGTTTCGCCGGTGACCAAGGACGACTTGACGCAGGGGCAAGTCAACTTCAGCGAGTCGCTGTTTTCAGGGCCGGTGATTGCGGGCTGGCGGGCTGCGGGCGCGGCGGAGCGGGCGGCGTACTTCCAGAAGATGAGCGCTCGGGGCGAGGTGGTGCAGCAGGTGGCGACGGCCTATCTGCGCGCGGTGGCGGCGGCCAGCGAGCTGGAGGACGCAATCGCGCTCGAACAGGGCGACCAGGCGCTGTTTGACCTTGCGCATGCGGCACACGAGGCCGGGACGGTTGCCAATCTGGACGAACTGCGGGCGCGGGTGCAATTGCAGGCGCAGCAGCAGGCGGTGATTGCGGCCGGGAATGCGCGGGATAAGGATTTGATTCTGCTGAAGCGCGAGATTGGCGTGGCCCCCGGACAGAAGGTTCAACTGACGGACGCGACGCCCTTTGCCGAGCTGGCGGCGCAGACGCCGGAGGAGGTGCGCGCGGTTGCCTACAAGAACCGGCAGGACTACCAGACTTTGCAGAACCAGCTTGCGGAATTGAAGCAGGTGCATGCGGCGTATCGCAGCGAGCGGCTGCCGACGCTGAGCTTTAGCGGCCACTGGGGCACGGACACGGTGAACGGCGCGGGGACGCACGGCAATTTTGTCGCTGTGGGCACGCTGAGTGTGCCGATCTTCAACGAGGCGAAGCTGCGCGGCGACGAGCAGGCCGCGGCGGCGCAACTGGACGGGGTGCGGGCACAGCTCGAGGACGCGCGCGGGCGCATTGAACAGCAGGTGCGCGCGGCGCTGCTGGATGTGGATGCGACCCACAAACTCGTCGAAGTAGCGCGGTCGAACCAGGCGCTGGCCACGCGCGAGCTGAGCGACGAGACGGACCGGGTGAGCGCGGGGGTTGACGACAATTTGCCGCTGGTGGATGCGCAGGCCACGCTGGCGAATGCGCAGAACAACGTGATCGAGAGCCTGTATCAGTACAACCTGGCGAAGCTGGCGCTGGCGCGGGCGGCGGGGATTCTGGAGCAGCAGTACCGGGTGTATCTGGGGCAGTGAGGGCTGAAGTTTCGCTCTAAGTTTATGATCGCCGCGATGCGCTTCGCAGAGGTCTGCTTCGTCTCCTGCCCTGTCGTCGCTTGCCTTTGGCGTGCTCACGAGCAGCGATTGATTTCGCAACAAGCATCAATTTGCGGGGAGATGCATTTGGGGTGAGGGGAGCGCGGCAGGGGCTGAAGCCCTCCGTTCAATTTGTGGTTTTTGCGGCACGAGTAAACTCGTGCCCTGGAAAGAAACTGAGCCGGGTGGAGGTCTGTGCTTTCCCACCCATCGCGCAAAAAGCGCGCGATGGATGGGCACCCAGTTTCATCCGTCGAGGCCGGAAACGCCGGTGGGGGACTGGAAAGAAACTGAGCCGGGAGAAGGTCTGTGCTTTCCCACCCATCGCGCAAAAAGCGCGCGATGGATGGGGCACCCAGTTTCATCCGTCGAGGCCGGAAACGCCGGTGGGGGACTGTTACAAAACAGCACTTCAACGGAGTTTTTCCGCAGCCTGTAAAGCCGTGCCCTGACACAGAGCGTCTTTATGGAACAAGCTCGAGCCATTTACTGTAGTCAGCGGAGGTCGCTTTTCGATGGGCAAGCATCTGAAAATTGAGTACCGCGTGGTGGCGGATGCGGCGGCGCTGGCGGCGGCGGCGGCCGAGGAGTTTACGCGCGTGGCGGAGAAGGCTGTGGCGGCGCGCGGGCTGGCGCGGATTGCGATCAGCGGCGGGTCCACTCCCAAGGCCGCGTTTGCACTGCTGGCCGATGCGGCGCGTCCGTGGCGGGCGCGGATGCCGTGGGAGAAGCTTGAATTGTTTTGGGTGGACGAGCGGTGCGTGCCGCCGGACGATGCGGACTCGAACTACCGGATGACGCGCGAGGCGCTGCTGGCGAAGGTTCCGCTGAAGCCGGAGCAGGTACACCGGATGGAGGGCGAGCTGGACCCGGCGGCGGCGGCGGCGCGGTATGAATCGCTGCTGCGAAACCAGTTCAAGCTGGAGGGCGCGGAGAGCCCGCGGTTCGATCTGGTGGCGCTGGGCATGGGGCCGGATGGACACACGGCGTCGCTGTTTCCGCACACGGCGGCAGTAAACGAAATGGGGCGGCTGGTGACGGCCAACCATGTGCCGCAGAAAGACACCTGGCGGCTGACGCTAACCTGGCCGGTGATCAACACGGCGAGCACGGTTTTCTTTCTGATTGGCGGAGCGGACAAGGCCGAAGTGGTGCAGGAAGTCTTCACGGGAGCGCGCGACGTGGAGCGGCTGCCGAGTCAATTGATTTGGCCGGCAAGCGGTATACTCACTCTGATTCTGGATCAGGCCGCTGCCGCGCTTTTGCCCGCGATAGACGGGGAAGGCAGCGGATTTTTGGAGAGGGAACGATGATTCTGGCTGGCGATGTTGGTGGTACCAAGGTTCACCTGGCGCTCTACGACTTTAAGGATGGCAAGCTGACGCACACGCGCGACGAAAAGTTCGCGGCGAAGGATTTTAGCGGCCTCGAAGAGATTGTGAAGCCGTTTTTGGGCGCGGACAAGGTGAGCTCGGCCTGCTTTGGCGTGCCGGGTCCGGTGCGCAACGGGCGGCTGCGGCTGACCAACCTGCCGTGGACGCTGGACAGCCAGGATCTGTCGGCGAATCTCGGCATTGAGCATGTGTTTCTGATCAACGACATCGAGGCCAACGGCTACGGCATTGCCGAGCTGAGCGCGGACCAGATTTTTACGCTGAGCGAGGGCGATGCGAGCCAGATTGGCAACCGCGCGCTGATTGCCGCGGGCACGGGGCTGGGCCAGGGGCTGCTGACCTGGAATGGGCGGATTCATGTGCCGTATCCGAGCGAGGGCGGGCACGCGGACTACGCGCCGCGCAACGAGGACGAGATCGATCTGCTGCGCTACCTGAAGCAGAAGTACAACGGGCGGGTCAGCTTCGAGCGCGTGGTGGCTGGCATGGGCATGACCAGCATCTACGAGTTTTTGCGCGACGTGCGCGGCGTGGAAGAGCCGAAATGGCTGGCGGAGAAGATCGCGTCGGTGGGCGACCCGAACTCGGTGATTACGGAGATGGGGCTGACGGCGAAGAGCGAGCTGTGCGAAAAGACATTAGACATGTATGTCTCCGCGTATGGCGCCGAGGCGGGCAATCTGGCGCTGAAGGTGCTCTCCGTCGGCGGGCTGTATCTGGGCGGCGGCATTGCGCCGCGCATCCTGGAGAAGCTGAAGGACGGCACGTTCATGAAGGCCTTCACGGACAAGGGACGGCTGAGCCAACTGCTGATCAACATGCCGGTGCGGGTGATTCTGGAGAGCCGCGCGGCGGTGCTGGGCGCGGCTGCTTATGCGGAAGCGCGGGCCGCGGAGCTGAGCGGGGTTTCGCCGCGGGCGGCTTCGGTGAAGATTTAGCGCGTGCGGTTGAGGTGTTTCGGGGCGAGGGATTCCGATGGAATCCTTCGCCCTTGGTGTTTGTACTTCGGATAGGCTAGAGGGATGCTGCGAGGCATAAGGCGATGGATGTTGCGCGCGGCGGCCGCGGTGGCTGTGGCTGCCGTGCTGCTGTATGCCGGCGACTGGGCGGCCTTTGAGCTGCGCGGCTCGCCGCAAGCCAGCGTGCAGGTGAGCCGCATGCTGGTGGTGCCGCTGAACAATGGCAAGAGCGAGTACGACTATCAGGGCACGTTCGATGAGCCGTGCTCGGTGTCGCTGTTTCCGCAGGGCGGGATGAATGCGTGCTGGCGGGTGCGGCGGAATCCGCGCGAGGTTGTGAACATCTGAGCTGGCCAATCAAAGGCCCCCGGGGGCTAAAGCCCCAACGATTTTGGGAGCGCTTGATGTACGGGCTAAAGCCCGTACCCTTCGCTTTCATCCCCGGTCCCCGAAGGCGAGGGACCGGGGGCACCCGGCGGAAAAATATATTTCAGATCGGGCAAGCTCAGCAGGGGCTGAAGCCCGCCCTTTGATTGGCTTTATTGGCACGACTGAAGTCGTGCCCTTTCACGACGATTTCAAACGGAGCCATTGCCACCTGGGCTATCCCCGGTCCCCGAAGGCGAGGGACCGGGGGCACCAGAGGTGTGTATATCAGTTGTGAAATCGCCCTAGTGCCGTGACGGTGAAGATTCGTAGTTTCCCAGGTCTCAAAAGCGAGACCTGGGGCACCCAGATTCATCGGCGCGATTGCAAGATCACCTAG
>DASQSP010000193.1:0-11257 GCA_035642355.1 Occallatibacter sp. | reverse complement strand
AGACGGGGAGATTGACAGGGATCAAGAGGGCGGCTGCGTTCAGTGGTTTCCCCGGTCCCTTTGCCGCGGCGGACGAGGGACCGGCGGAGCATCCTCATTTGCGGATCGGAAGGGGACAAGGGAACCGGGGCCGCGCGCGATCTATCAATAATCGCGATCTATCAATAATTCGGACTTGCCGTTCTATTATCATTTTCAGACATGTCAAGACAGCGCCGAAGCCGCGAAGACATGAAGACATATTGACACTGAGCATTCTCTCCGATTTCTTCCAAAAGCCACGGGTCGAGGATGACGGGGCCAGATGACAAGTCCGGGATGACAAGTCCAGGATGACAAGTCCAGGATGACAAGTTGTTGGTTGAGGTTTTTGCTTTCCCGGGTCCGGACATACGGACCTGGGGCGCCAAGGGTCGTGCCGATCATTGCTCAGTCCAGCGCGTCGATGGCGGTGGCGAGGGCGAAGTCTTTTTCGGTGAGGCCTCCGGCGTCGTGGGTGACGAGGGCGAGACGGACGCGGTTGTAGCGGATGTCGATGTCGGGATGGTGGCCAGCCTGCTCGGCGAGTTCGCCGACGCGGTTGACGAAGGCGAGAGCGGCGACGAAGCCGGGAAAGCCGAAGGAGCGGGTGAGCTCGCCGGACTCGGCGCGCCAGTTGGGGACGGTGGAGATGAGAGTGGCGATCTGGGATTGCGACAGCGGTGCCATCGGATAAACTCCTGCGCGCCATTGCGGGTGCGGCGCGGCGTCATTCATCAGACTATAGGAGACACCCGGGAGCGGCTCAGCCGGGTCACCTAAACTGTGCGGGACACTGCGCGGCAGCCTTCCTGACAGGGTTCACATTACTTTTGCGTGATTCACGGGCGGAATCGAAATTCGCGGTGCGGTGCGCCTGTGCTTTGATGAAGGCTGTTCACCTGCCTGGAATCGAAGTTTTCTGCCGTGCGCGGCCATCGCTGCGTCCAGAGATCTCTTGCGAAGGTCGGGTGCATGTAAACGGCGAGTGCGGCCCCGCATAGTTCGCTCCTGCCACCTCCCCTTCTCCCCGGTTGACCCGGCTGCTGGCCGGCAAGAATAGACACGGAGCTCAGGCATTCACCATGCCGTGGCGGACCGGCCTGCACACCGTGGGCTGCACACTGGGGGCGGCGCTCCCACTGCGCGTCCCCACCGGAGAACTTATGCGAGAACGACGCAGTCCCGCAGCCTAATACCGTCTAAAATTTTTGTCATCTATTTGATAAATAGAAACTTAATACGTTCATGCGATGACGCGAGAGAGAATAGAACGCGAACAATTATGATCGATACGATCATTTTTCTGGACAAAGTAATCATTTAACAACTAATGTTTTTTCACGCTAGGTTCATGCAGGTCTTTGTCTGCCTGGATTCCGGCGGCTGCTGATCGCACCGCTGTCCGGCTGTCGGGTTATGCCCCGAGGCTGTGCGGCGCGATCTATTTGAACCGAGGCCAGACGGCCGAGGCTGCATCATGCCAGGCGAAAGCGGATATTTATAAGCCGTTGAGCCGGAGATATGTGCAGGCGCTCGTGCCAGAAATGCAGCGACAGGCTGCAAGGAACGAAGAGAGGATTTCCATGAAGACCAATCTGCTGCGGCTGATGCTGGGATGTGCCGTGATGCTGACGCTGGGTGTTTCGACGGCACTGAGCCAGACCGTGACCGGCTCCATCTCCGGCGAAGTGACCGATTCCACCGGCGCTGTGATTCCGGGCGCGACCGTGACGGCGCACAATGTGGACACAGGCGTGGACTCTTCCTCAACTGCCAATGGGGCCGGAGTCTATCACATCCAGAATCTGCCGATCGGTCGCTACCAGGTTGAGGTCGAATCCAAGGGGTTCGATACCGGGACGGCGCCGGCTTTCCAACTGGAAGCACTGCAGACCGTGAACCTGGACCTGAAGTTGAAGGTGGGCAGCAGCACCACAACGGTGACGGTGTCGGAGGCTTCCGCCATTCTGAATACCGAAAACTCGACGCTGAGCAGCACCTTTACGGCGAATACCATCCAGAATTTTCCGCTGAACGGGCTCAACTTCTCGGCCCTGACGTTGTATGTCCCCGGCGCGGTGTCGACGGCGGGCACAGGGGGCACCACGGGCATCGAGCGTAGCACCTACTACACCGACACCGTAAACCTGAATGGAAACCGCGCTCAGGCGAACAACTACACCCTGGATGGCATCGACCTCAACGAGACCTTCAACAACCTGATCTCGTATAACCCGGCGCCGGAGTCACTCCAGGAATTGAAAGTGGTGACAGCCAATTCCCCGGCGGATTACGGGAATGTGAACGGCGCGGGCGTGGTCGCCATTCTCAAGAGCGGTACAAACCAGTTTCATGGCTCGGCATTCGGCTATGTGGAAGATTACCGGCTCGACGCCAACTCGTATTCCAACAAGCATCAATCCCAACGGTCCCAAATCATTCCCATCAACCCGTTTTCCCAGGATCAGTTCGGCGGCAGCATCGGCGGTCCGATTAAACGCAACAAGCTGTTCTTTTTCGCGGATTATCTGGGATCACGTAACCACGTAGGCGGTACTGGCCAGGCTTCTGTCTTTAGCCAGGCTAACCGCAACGGCGATTTCTCGTCACTTCTCGGGCCGAACTTAAACCAGCCGACCCAGCTTTACGATTCGGAAAATAACTTCGCGCCCTTTGTCAATGACCAGGGCATCCCCGTCGTGAATCCTGTGGCCAAGTATCTCTTTGCGCATCCCGAGATCTATCCGCTGCCGAATGCGGCCCCGGAACCCGGCACGGTGGTAACCAACAACCTGCAAGGACTCCAGCGCCAGTTCACCGCCAACAACCAGGGCGACATCAAGATCGAATACGATCCACGCCAGGCGGACAAGATCACCGGATTCTTTTCGATCTCGACGGCTTTCGACGGCAGCACTTCGGTTCTGGCCATCACGTTTCCCACCGCGAATATCTTCCCCACCAAAGTTGGCGGCGCGAACTGGGTGCATATCTTTTCGCCGTCCATCGTCAACTCGGCGCGGATTGGATTTACGCGGACGCAGTTCATCGAGGGCTTCGGTCAGGATTCGACCGGCCTGTTTGGAACCTCGGGAGATTCTACAGTCGGTATCACCTTCCCGAATCAGGCGTATCAGGGCTTTAGCTTCCAGAACATCAGCGGCCTGAGCGGTGTCGGCACTCCCGCGCAAGATAACAACAGTCTTATCGACAACACGTACAGCTATATCGACGACCTGACCTGGCAGCGCGGCAAGCACACGATCAATTTGGGGATACAGGCCCTGCGCTACCAGAACAATTATCCGACCAGCAACGGCAACGGCTTTCTGGGAACACTGGGATACAGCGGCGCCTTCTCCAGTAACCCGTCCGCCCCCAATGCGGGGGGATACGGGGGCGCGGACTTTTTGCTGGACCGCGTGAGTTCGGCTGCCGCGACACTGGGCAGCGTTAACGTCGGGCAGCGCCAGTGGCGCGTGGCCGGCTATGCCGCCGATGACTACAAGCTCCTGCCGAAACTCACCCTGAACTTCGCCATTCGCTATGAATTCGACGAGCCCTGGCTGGAGGTAAACAATAAGACCGGCAACATCGATCTCACCACCGGACAGGTACTCTACGCACATAGCGTGCCGGTGGGCGCCCCCGCCGGCTCAGGAGTGTGCGCCAGCAGGGGCTGCTACAACGCGCAGAATGAATTTGTGCCGCGGGTGGGCTTTGCCTATCAGGCGTCCGACCGCTTTGTGGTTCGTGGCGGTTACGGCGCCACCAGCTTCTATGAGGGCAACTCTTCCAACCAGCGTCTCACCTCTATCACGCCGTTCATTCAGGCAGTAAACATCAACGCAGTGACTCCAACGCCGGGAAATCCGGGGACTCCACGGACGGCCGAGCAGGGCTTTACCGGCGCGAACGCTAACAACGGCTCCCTGAGCCTTGGCGGAACCTACCAGGTGTACCCCAAGGACATTAAGCCAGCCTATGTCCAGGAATGGAACCTGACCGTGGAATATGCGTTAAGCCACAGCCTGTCGCTGCAGGTCGGCTATCTGGGCGAGCAGGGCCAGCACATTGAAGACTACGGCAATGTCAATCAATATCTGGTGAATGGCGATCCTACGTCCGCGCGGTTCTATAACAATCAGTACATTGGGGTCAATGCGCCTGTCGGCAGCGTCGGCTCCAATCCACTCGAAATCACTGAGTCACGCGCGGCCTCGAATTACCAGGCGCTGCAGGCAGTGCTGCGCGAGCGTGTGAGCCACGGGCTGGAATTCACGGTGAACTACTCCTACGCCAAAGCGCTCACCAACAGCGCGGGCAACTATCCATTGAATGTGTCCGGCGCCAACAACTACGGACAAGGCGCATTTCAGAATTACTACAACAGCGCGGCGGATTTCGGTCCGGCGGGATACGACGTACGGCACGACCTTAGCTGGACGTCGGTCTATGCGCTTCCGGTCGGACACGGGCAGCAGTATCTTGCCGGCGCTAACCGCTTGGAGGACGAGGCCCTTGGAGGCTGGAAACTCTCCGTGGTCGGCGTAGGGTACACGGGCTTCCCGGAAACGATTGAGGAGGGACCGGGAAACAACTCGAATAGCTATGGCAACGCCCGTCCAAACCAGTACCGACCGCTGAAGATTGTCCATCGGAGCCTGAACAACTACTACGGTACCGACCCATCGGCAACGCCCTGCACAACGCCGGGTGTCGACAATGGCACTTGCGCCTTCGGAGTGCCAGCGCCCGACGCTTTCGGTACGGCGGGTGTCGGCAACACGCGCGGCCCCGGATACTTCAACGCCGACCTCTCGGCCTTCAAGGACTTTCACACCTACCACGAGAACACTGTGGGCTTCCGATTTGACGCGTTCAATGTATTCAATATCGTGAGCTATGGAAACCCGGACACGGGAATCACCGACGGCAACTTTGGCAATGTTTCCAATGCAGGTGTTCGTTCAGTGGAGCGGCGCCTGCAGTTCTCGCTGAAGTACTCGTTCTAATAGGGTAGCCCTCTCCCAATTGCAATGCTCGACTCTTGCGGACTCCGCGCCGGTTTTTCTTCTTCACGGCGCGGAGTTCGATTGAAGGAACGGGTTCAGGTATCTATGGTTCTTGAAGTTTGTGTGGACTCAGTGGAATCCGCGCTGGCGGCTCACGGCGGCGGCGCGGAGCGCATCGAGCTTTGCTCGGCCCTGCGCGAGGGCGGCATTACCCCGAGCGGGGGCCTGCTGCGCGCGGTGCGGGCGGCGGTGCCGATCGGCGTGTTTGCGATGATCCGGCCGCGGGGCGGCGACTTTTGCTACACGCCAGCCGAGATGAGCGTGATGCTGAGCGATGTGCGCGAGGCGCGCGCGCTCGGCGCGGATGGCGTGGTGCTGGGCCTGCTGACGCCGGACGGCGCCGTGGACGTGCACCGCACGGCCGAGCTGGTGGCGGCGGCCCGGCCCATGCAGGTTACGTTTCATCGCGCCTTTGACCTGACGCGCGACCTGGATCAGGCGCTCGAGGATGTGATCGCGAGCGGCGCGGACCGGATTTTGACTTCAGGCGGCGAACGCGACATTGTGCACGGCGCGGCAACCATTGCGCGGTTGATGCAAGCCGCGCGCGGCCGCGTGGCGGTGATGGCCGGCGGCGGCGTGCGGCGCAGCAATGTGCGCGAACTTGTGGCGGCGACGGGCGTGCAGGAAGTGCATTCCTCGCTGCGCGCGCGGGTGCCGAGCCCGATGCGGTTCTGGAATCCGCAGGTGATGCTGGGCTCGCATCCGGAGGATCCGGCGCGCTACACGGTGCGCGAAAGCGATGTACACAGCCTGCGCGAAACGCTGAACGGGATCGAATCCGGCGTGGGACGCACTCTTGTACTATGACTTGCACTCTTCTTTGCGCATAGCCATTGGTGAGCCAAAGCCATGTCCTCGAAGACCGATAAACGCGCCAAGGAAATTCTGCGCCTGCTGCTCAGGCAGGGCAAGACTTCTGTCGAGGATTTGACAGCCGAGCTCACGGCCTCGCCGGCCAGCATTCGGCGCGATCTGGCGCGGCTTGAAGAGCAGGGGCTGGTGCATCGCACGCACGGCGGCGCGATGCTGACCGGCAAGGCGGTCTACGAGCCGTTCCGCTTCGATGCGTCGTTCCAGGTGCGCGAAGATCGCTTTGCGGCGGAGAAGCAGCGCATTGCGCACGCGGCCTCGGCGCTGGTGCAGGAGCATGAGACGATCGGGCTCTCGGCGGGAACCACAACGACGCTGGTGGCGCGGCAACTGCAACACCGGCGCGAGATTCACATCATCACGAACGCGGTGAATATCGGCATGGAGCTGAGTTCGAGCACCGGACTGAAGACGACCCTCACCGGCGGCGCGATGCTGTGGGTGGGCGCGTTCTCTCTGGTGGGCCCGGCGGCGATTGAGTCGCTGAACATGTTTGTGATGGACCGGCTCTTTTTGAGCGTGACGGGTATGGACCCGGAGCGCGGCGCGACCATGATTGAGCCGGAGGAAGCGGCAGTGTTTCGCGCGATGACGCGGCAGGCGCGGCAGGTGGTGGTGGTGGCCGACTCCAGCAAGATCGGCCTGGTGAGCCCGGCGGTGATTTGCGCGCCGAGCGACGTAAGCCTGCTGATTACCGACGACGGCATCTCGGACGAGGTGCTGGATGCCTTCGCGGCGAAGGGCGTGAAGGTGCTGGTGGTCTAGGTGCCCCGCAGGGCGCGCCAGAGTGCGCCGCGGACGGGATCGGCGGGCTCCTCGATGAAGCGGATGCCGGGATAGCGCTCGCGCAGCGCGGCCTGCATGGCGTTGCGCACGAGAGCGACGTGGATGAGGATGCTGCCGGCGATGGCGACGTCCGGGATGAGGAATTCGCCGGTCTCCGCGGCGCGCATTCTCTCAATCAACAGCGTGGCGAGATAGGCGAGATCGCGGCCGCCTCTTTCAAGGATCTCGAGGGCGACAGCGTCGCCTTGCTCAGCGCATTGCACCACGGCGCGCGCGAATTCCGCACCGTAGCGCGCGGCGGGCTGGGCGTTGGCGAACTCGATCAGCGCATCTTCAGTTGGCAGATTCCACAGCGCGCGCGCGGCTTCGAGCAGGCGCGTGGGGCGCTGCTCATCGCGCGCGAGAAAGCCGCGGCGCAGGCCTTCCATGCCGATCCAGTGGCCGGCGCCCTGATCGGCGAGCATGGGGCCCCAGCCGCCGGCGGTGATGATGGCGCCGCCGGCGACGCGCGCGGCTACGTTGGAGCCGGTGCCGGAGAGCACGAGCACGCCGCGGCCTCCGCGAAAGACGGCGTCGAGTGCGATGTCAACATCGCCGACGATGAGGAGCTCGCCGCCTACATGCTTCGCGAAGCTGGCCTGAAGCCAGTCCGTGACCAGCGGCACGGTGTTGCCGGAGGTGCCGATGCAGGTGCGCGTGACCTGGCTCATGCTGATGCCGGTGGCGCGCTCGAGCTCCGCAAGGGCGGCAACGAGGTTCGCGGCAGCGACGGATTCGTCGGCATTCACACGCTTGATGGTGCCGCAGGTGGCGCGCGCCAGTTCCCGCTCGCCTTCGGCGAGAAGAAACGCAGCTTTGGTGCCACCGGAATCCACCACTAGAAAATACGACATGGACTACTCCTGATTTCACACTGATCTAGTACCGTGACCGTGAAGATTCGTAGTTTCCCAGGTCTCAAAAGCGAGACCTGGGGCACCCAGCTAAAGCAGTTTCAGTGTAGGTGTACCCAGCTTCCATCCCCGGTCCCCAAAGGCGAGGGACCGGGGGCACCCAAGATGGGTATAGCAATGGTGAAATCGCTTTAGTGAATGTCGGGCAGAAGTTCCCAGATGGTGGGGTCTTCAGAGCCCAGTACCCAGGAGCAGAAACCCTGAAGGCCGCGATCGGTGATGAGCTGGTAGCGATCCTTGAAAGTGCGCCGATCGGTGTAGAAGATCCACT
Source organism: Occallatibacter sp. (assembly GCA_035642355.1). Lineage (GTDB taxonomy): Bacteria > Acidobacteriota > Terriglobia > Terriglobales > Acidobacteriaceae > Telmatobacter. The sequence goes on along the minus strand of DASQSP010000193.1, from coordinate 3,278 downwards.
CGCGCATCTGGTCGCGATAGAACCAGAGAAATGCGGTGTGGTCGTACTCGTCCCACTGCGGCTTGCCGTTGTTGGCGGCGGCGAGTTGCAGAGTGTCGGGCGTGCTGATGTAGTCCGCGGTCACATTCGGGCGCTCTTCGCCGGTGGCTTTATCGACGATGGGTGCGTTGGTGTACCAGTGGTAGCCGTAGAGCGGGATGCCGAGCGAGAGCTTCTCTTTGGGCACGAATTGCAATGCGTAGTCGAGGTTCTCGACGGTCCACTGCCATCCGGCGACGGGGCCGGGCATGGTCCAGCGGGTGTTCTGGTCGTAGGTCAGCAGGCAGATGAGGTCGACGGATTTAGCGAGGGCCGCGAGGTCGTATGCGCCGCGCCAGTCGGTGTAGATCCACTTGGCGAAGCCGCCCTTGCCGGGATAGCCGGGCGCGTTGGGCACGGTGGCGATGGTGAGCTGCAGCCCGGCTTTATGCAGCGCCTCAGCCGAGCGCGCGACGAGAGCGGAGAGGTTGTCGCGGTCGAGGTAGTCCACATTTTCAAGATCGAATTGAAAGCCGGTGTAGCCGTGGAGCCTGGCCTCGCGCTGCATGGCGTCGTTCATCTGCCGCTGAGCCTCGACGCTGATGGCGAGGCCGTGAAATTTTTTCTTGTTGAAGAGCGCGACGATGGGCATGACGGGGATGCCCTTCATCTTGGACGTGGCGAGGACTTCGTTCTCCGGGCCGCCGGTGACCAGACCATTCTCGTCGACTGCGTACCAGGTGGGCACGAGCAGGCCGATCTTTGAAGAGTGCGCGAAGAAGGAGCGGATGGAGTCCGGGCTGTCTGTGAGGTAAAAAAGCGCCACGGGCCTGGCGTAGAGGCTTGCACAACTGAAGGCCAAGGCAAGAAGAAGAGCAAGACGTCGCATTGAGTCACCACCGGAGAAGAGAACCCGCATGGGTGTGCGGGTCTCATAGCAGGATAGCGGATGGACGCGGCAGTTTTGACGAGCGCAGCGCGTTATTGCAGCGCGCCGGTGGCGAGGAACGAACGCACGCGCGCGGAGACGGCGGCGGCATCGCAGCTCATGATGATGTGGGCGCAGTCGCCGTGCGAGATGTAAGTGGGCGCGCCGATGGCGGCGGCCCAATCGAGCGCGGGCTGCGGATTGACGAGGTGATCGTTGGCGTTGACGATGACGAGGAAGTGCGCGGTGGCGGCGTGCGCGGCTTCGGCGATGGTGCGACTGCCGATGACGTCGTGGCGGATGATGGCGCGGAGCTGGGCGACGCGGTCGTTGGCGTCGATGGATTGCGGAGCCTCGGCGGATTGGAGGAACTCAGCAAACTGCGCGCGCGGTGTGTTCGCGTTGCGGTACTGGGGCGAGGTGACGGTGAGCGCGCCGAAGAGGTTGGCGAGCTTGAGGGGCGGCTCCACGGTGTAGTGGCCGTCGTGGAATGCGGGGTCGGCGAAGACGGCGTCGAGCTGAATTTGTTTGGTCTGCAGATCGAAGACGGTGAGGCGCGGCGTGCCGAGGATGGGCACGGCGAGATCGAAGAAGCCGGGATAGGCCGCTGCCCAGACGAAGGTCTGTTCGCCGCCCATGGAGAGGCCGATGACGGCGTGGAGATGCCTGATGCCGAGAATTTCCGTGACGACGCGATGCTGCGTGTTGACCATGTCGCGGATGGTGAAGGCTGGAAAGTCGGGGCCATGCTGAGGGGCCGGCGTGTTGGAAGGCGAGCTGGAGACGCCGTTGGCGAGCGAGTCAATCGCGATGCCGAAGAAGTGCGCGGTGTCGACCAGGTGCATGGATGAGCTGCCGTCGCCGAAGAAGCCGACGAGGTCGGCGCTGGCGCCGAAGAGCCACGTGGGCATGAGGACGGCGTTGCCGCGCGCGGCGTTGAGATGGCCGAAGGTGCGGTAACCGATGCGGCAGGGCTCGAGCACCACTCCGCTCTCAAGCGTACAGCGGCCGAGGTTGGCGAACTGCTGTGCGCCGTCGGGTTGTTGGGAGACGGCGGCGAGAGTTGCGAAGGACAACAGGAGTGAAACGATCCAGCGTGGGGTGCGTGTGCGGAGATTCATCGGTGATTTCCTCATTGTTTGCGCAGGAGAGTGGCGCTACAGACTTTCCGCTACTACTCGCTGGGTCTGGACTCCGAGGCCATCGATGCCGAGGCGCATCACGTTGCCGGGCTCGAGATAGCGCGGCGGCTTGAGGCCGAGGCCCACGCCTGGCGGGGTGCCGGTGGAGATGATGTCGCCGGGATGCAGGCTCATGAACCGGCTGAGATAGCTGATGAGGTGAGCCACGCCGAAGACCATGGTGCGCGTGGAGCCATTCTGGTAGCGGCGGCCGTCGACGTCGAGCCAGAGGTTGAGATTCTGCGGATTGGGAACTTCGTCGGGCGTGACCAGCCACGGACCGATGGGCCCGAAGGTGTCCGCGCTCTTGCCCTTGACCCACTGGCCGGTGCCCTCGAGTTGGAAGGCGCGCTCCGAGAGGTCGTTGACCACGCAGTATCCGGCCACATGGGCCAGCGCATCTGCTTCGGCGACATACTTGGCATGCTTGCCGATCACGACGCCCAGCTCGACTTCCCAATCGGTCTTCACGGAGCCGCGGGGAATCACGACATTGTCGTTGGCGCCCATGATGGCGGAGGTGGCTTTCATGAAGACGAGCGGCTCGGCAGGCAAGCTCATGCCGGACTCGGCTGCATGATCGGAGTAGTTGAGGCCGATGCAGATGAATTTGCCAACGCCGGAGATGCAGGCTCCAATACGCGGCTCGCCTTCGACTACAGGCAGCGTGATGGGATCGACGTCCTGCAAAGCGAGCAGTGCGCCTACCGCGATCGCACTTCCTGAAATATCCGAAAGGTGCGCGGAGACATCGCGAATCGAACCGTCCGCGGCGAAGATGCCGGGCTTTTCCCGGCCCACTGGGCCATAACGAAGTAACTTCATGTTTCTCCTGAGTGTCTCCCTTTCTCAAGGGAACATCCGATCTACGCCGAGTTATGAGTGCCGGTAACCGAAGCGTCACCGAATAGGTTGGAAATCGGCGTTCTTGCAAGGCTCCGTTGTTGTTTTACCCGCAGGGGGCCTCCAGAGGGCAAAAACACCAACGAAAAGCCCACATCAACACCAATCTCCGCCCAATGCCCAAAACTTCGAACCTAGCCGCTCATAACTCCGCGTAGATCGGAGGTTCCTTAGACCCCCGCAGCATGATTCTTCTCGACGATGCCGGTCACGTCGGTATTGATGGAGCGACCAAAGCGGCAAATGAG
>DASQSP010000192.1:0-3909 GCA_035642355.1 Occallatibacter sp. | reverse complement strand
CTGAATCTCGGACTCGGCGCGGCGGTTGACATCGAAGTCGAGCTCGCTGCGGAGACGATCCTTGGTGTCCTGGCGGTTCTGGCTCATCATGATGACCGGCGCCTGAATGGCGGCCAGCATGGAGAGGAAGAGATTGAGAAGGATGAAGGGATACGGATCCCAGGCGCGGCCCTGGAGCACGATGTTGATGCCGGAATAGACCACCAGGATGACGGCGAAGATGATGATGAAGGACCAGGAGCCGCCAAAGCGCGCGACCGCGTCCGCGATGCGCTCGCCGAAGGTGGACTCCGCCTCGATCAACTCGTTGGGGTTGCGCATGGCGCGGCCGCGGACCAGCCTCTGCGAGGCATGAAACTGCCGGGCCTGAGTGGTGAGCATGTCCATGCCGGCCATGGGGCGATGCGCGAGCAGCTTCTCGATGTCGTCGCGACCGATCTCGAGGCAGGTCACTTCTTCACTGGCGGTGGCGGTGGTCTGGTGGCCGGTCTGCTGCAGCATGGAGGCGAATCCGAAGAAATCGCCGTGGGTGGGCTCGTCGATGAGCACCTCCTGCTGGTCTTCGTCGAGCATGGCGACCTGCACTGTGCCGGAGATCACGATGTAGGCGTGGGTTGAGGGTTCGCCGGCTTTGAAGATGCGCTGGCGCGGGGCGAAGCGCCGGGTCTCAATCTGCGCGGCGAGAATTTGTGCCTCGTCGTCATCGAGCAGCTCAAAAAGAGGAACGTGTCTCAGCTCATCGGGATCGCACGGCATTGCTGGCCTCACTGGAAACCGGCGAGTCGATCTCGCGCGGTGCGTTTGCGTGCGACCATAGCAGATTTGCCGGGAAGAGAGAAACCGCTTCCTGGAGAATTTTTTTGCGGCGTCAGGTTCCGAGCGCGCAGGGCTTGTGGATGCGCGCACGGCTAGTACCGTGATCGTGAAGATTCGTGGTTTCCCAGGTCTTCCGCCGCGGCGGACGAGACCTGGGGCACCCAGCGTAGAGGACGGTGACCGCGGGACCGCGCGCGGGGCCTGACTATAGCGTCTTCGATTCAAGTATCGACAAGACTCTGGATGGGAGACCACAAATGCCCGCCTCGACCGTAAACACTTAAACAAAAAACGCTCTAAGCGAAGGGTGCAGCGGAGCAGCCGTAGCCGCGATTACATCGCGGCTACGAAGCTGGGGAGGGCGACCTCGGCGTGATCCTGAAGGAACTCGGTCATCCGCGCGGTCATGCCGGTGTACATGGAGGCCACATGAAACGCGCGGAGCCGCACGTTCTCGTTGGCATGGTGGAAGGCATACCGCGCGAGCGCGCCGAGGGCGCTCATACGGATGTAGGCAGCATCGGAGCGCAGGCTCTCGATGAGGATGTGATCGACGCCGGCGTGGCGGGCGGCAAAGTCGGCCATCTCCACCATGATGCGTGCGTTCTTATACATGGCCCAGAGGCCGCGCGCGCCGCCAATCTCATTCCAGGTGCGGTCGGGTGTGGCGCCGAGGCCTTCCTTATAAGGGAAATGCTGGCTGAGTTCCTGGATATTCCAGCCCTTGTGCAGCTTCGCGAGCATCGACTCCCAGCTCTCGTGGCTGCGGCGGTATGCACCGAGCCTCCATGCTCCCAGATAGAGAGCGATAAGAGCAACTGCCGCGATTTGGAGCACGGTAACGATCATGGAGCGATCTCCGGCCAGACATCGGTGCAACTTGGCGATGGATTGCAGTTGCGCCTGACGAACTGGAATGACAGGACTGACATTAAGGCAATGCGAATTTAACCGCAATGACACTTTATCGTTAAATTGTCTGACTCCATTACCAAAGTTTTGTTCGCTGGGCGGCATGCGCAGAGTCCTCCGCATCCCCAGCCGGCCTGCCTGTGGCTCCACGCCCACAGTGTGGCTGGAGTGCCACGGCCCAGGCGGGCTTCATCTCCAACAACCTATTTGTTTTCAGCGCATGGACTCTGGCCGTGAGCTTGCACTTTGTCCGGGCGCGGGGCGAATGGGGGATGCGATGAAGAGCTGGATGAGCAGGATGGCGACGGCGGCGGTAGTAGCGGCGGGGATGGCGCAGGCAGGGGCGCAGCAGGCGCAGGTGGTTACCGGCGAGGAGCCGGTTCCGGCCAAACGGGAGATCGTGGTGAGCCTTGCAGACCGGAAGCTGGCGCTGGTGGAAGACGGCCAGGTGAAGAAGGTTTACACGGTGGCGGTGGGCAAGCCCACGACGCCCAGTCCGGAAGGGACGTTTGCCATCGCGCGCCGGGTGATGAATCCGACTTACTCGCACAACGGCAAAGTGGCGCCGGCGGGACCGCGCAACCCGGTGGGCACGCGCTGGATGGGGCTCAGCATCAAGGGCTACGGCATTCACGGCACCAATGAGCCGAAGTCGATCGGCAAGGCCGCGTCGCACGGCTGCATTCGCATGGCGAAGGCCGACCTTGAGGAACTGTATCCGCTGGTGCGGGTGGGCGACACGGTGGAGCTGATCGGCGAGCGCAATGCGCAGACGGCGCAGGTGTTTGGCGAGCCGCCGGCGCAGACCGAAGCTGCGCAACCGGCGTTGACCGCGCAGAACGCGACGGAGACGGAGACAAATGCGGCAGCGAATCAAGTTCCGGCGATGCAGTGAGGAGGAGTGCGATGAATCTGCTGGCCGAGGCAATGGGTGGTTTGGGCGGAGTGCTGCTGCCGGTGGCGGCGGGGCTGCTTCTCGAAGAGCTGACGTTGGGAGGACTGGTCCGGCTGCTGCTTGCCCCGCGGCCGGACGCAAGGAAACCGAAGGGGCACACCAACAAGCATACGAATAAAGGAGGCGGGAGATGCTCGCATTGAAGCTGTTGCTGACGGTTGCGGGAGTGCTGTTGCTGGCTGCCGCGTTGGGGATTCCGGCGTTTGGGTTGTGGAAGCGCATCGCACTGTTGCGGCGCAAGACGAACGAAGACGGAACCGTGGAAACGAAACTCACAGAGGAGCCGACGGAGATTGCGTGGCGCGGGCCGTTGGCGCTGGGAATCGTTGCGTGCCTGCCGCTGCTGGTCGCGGCAAGCATCGTGGTGGTGCCCAGTGGAATGGGCGGCGTGCGCGTGAGCCAGGTGGGCGGCACGGAGCCGGGCACGCTCTATCCGGGGGTGCATTTCATCACGCCGCTGGTGGACAGCGTGCAGATGTTCGACCTGCGCGACCGCATGTTTACGGCGGGCATGCCGGTGGACGGCGCCAAGCCAGGAATTCTGGCCAGCGGGCTCGAGGTGCAGTCGCGCGAAGGGCTGACGATTGGCCTGGGCGTGACGGTGCGCTACCGGCTGGACCCCAACAAGCTGGCGGCGGTGCAGGCGCACTTGCCGCAGTCGGCGGACAAGCAGCTTGTGCCGCCGGTGGTGGCCAGCGCATGGCGTGAGCTGGCGCCACAGTATACGGTGCGCGAGATCTTCTCGAGCAAGCGCGAAGAGGTGCGGGCCAGGGCGGCGGCCATCATCACGCGCAAGCTGGGCGCGGACGGCATTGTGGTGGACGAGGTGATGCTGTCGGAGATCAAGCTACCCGAGGAGTATGCCAAGGGCCTCGAAGGCTTGCTGCTGAAGGAGCAGCAGGACGACCAGATGAACGTGGACACGGAAATCCAGCAGAAGCAGGTGAAGATTGCCGAGCTCCAGGCTGAAGCCGAAGCGGTGCAGAAGGTGAAGGCTGCCGAGGGCGATGCGCAGTCGAAGGTGGTGGAGGCCAAGGGAGAAGCGGACGCGATCCAGTACACGCTGCCGCTCAAGCAGAAGCAGATTGAGCAAAGCAAGCTGGAAGCCGAGGCGCGCAAGGAAGCGACAATCGAGAACGCGGAGGCCGATGCGCAGGCCAAGGTGATTGACTCGAAGGCGGAGCTGGAGCGGCGCAATCTGCTGGCGGATGCCGAGGCCAACCGCA
>DASQSP010000191.1:0-5219 GCA_035642355.1 Occallatibacter sp. | reverse complement strand
TTCGTGATCGCAACCCCGTCGTTCCTGCTGCTCACGGTCTTCCCCGGCCAGGTTATTCTACTGCCAATATCGCCTTGGTAACCCTGGTCATCATTGGCGCAGCTTGCTCGCTACGCACCCCCTGTGCAGAAGCCGGTCATCCAAGCTCACCATCCGGCGCGCATCAAACCATCTGAAAATCCCGCGCGCGATCCAGCCGCCGGCGACAGCCTCCACGCCAGCGCCTCCCCGTGGTGCCGGTGGGCAATCTCCGCCGGATGCCGCGCACAGCAACCATTGCCGCACCCGCCGCGCGCCCGCCGGCCTGCCGGCCTGCCGGACCATGGCACTGCCGCCGTCTCAATCCCGGCCGCCCGCATCTCCTCAACCAGTGGCTCATCGCCAAGGGACGACACCCCAACCCGGTATCCGTATTTCTCTACATGCCGCGCCAGCCCCTCCACAATCCGGCAGATGCCCGTGCATTCCGGCTGGGCGTTTTTCACAATGTGCAAGCAGGCGGCAAGGCAATTTCAACTCACTTCAGGAATTCCGCCGCGGTGGCTCAAGCAGCCTTGCACAGAATACGCAAACTTGTGTGTGCGAAACGATTGCCAGTCACTTATTCCTGAAAAGGTACTTCTCCAACTGCTGTGGCATGCAGGGCATCCGTGGTATAGATGGCGTCATCGGATTTGCCTACGTTCTCCGGTAGCGACTGGTTGTGAAGTCCCAACAGGCTATATTGATCGAGGTCGGCGCGGTGATGGGCGACGGCTGTCCGAGGCTGGATAGAAGGCTCAAGAGCGGCTTCTAACGACGAAGCGTAGCGGGAAGACGCGGTAGGACACCGGATGGCGATCGATGATTCCGCCTCTGACAGGATCGCCGGCAATCCATCAAAGATCGCCCAAGGCATTCTCGGATCGCGCAATCACCGCCGACGCCATGCAATTGCCGACGACGTTCATCAGCGTGCGGCCCATGTCTAGCACCGTGTCGATGCCGAGGATGAGCAGAATCGGCGTGGTCGGAATCTGGATGGCGCTCGCCGTGGCCAGCAGCACCACCAGCACCGCGCGCGGCACGCCGGCCACGCCCTTGCTCGCCAGCATCAGAATGGCCAGCATGCTCACCAATTGCCCCAGCGAGAGATGAATGCCGGCCGCCTGCGTGCAAAACACCGCGGCCATCGAGAGGTAGACACTCGATCCGGTCAGGTTGAAGCTGTAGCCGGTTGGAATCACAAACGAGACAATCCAACGCGGCACGCCAAACTCTTCCATGCGCTCCATGGCCAGCGGCAGCGCGGCCTCCGAGGTGGTGGTGGCAAAGCCGATGGAGGCCGGCTCCGCGACCGCATCGATAAAGCCGCGCAGCGGAATGCGGAAGAGAAGCAGCGTCGGAATCTGCACCAGCACGGTGAACGCGATCAGCGCCAGATAAAACGTGACTCCAAACTTCACCAGCGGAAGCAGCGTGGCCAGCCCTGCGCCGCTCACCGTGTAGGCCAGCGCCGCGCCAGCGGCCAGCGGAGCCAGCAGCATGACAATCCGCGTCAGTTGAAACATCACATCGGCCAGCGACTGCAGCAGCGTGAGAAGCGGGCTCCGCTTGCTCTCCGGCAGCATGGCCAGCGCGGTGGCAAACAGCACCGAAAACACCGCGACCTGGAGAATCTGATTCTGCGCAACCGCCTGCGCAATGTTCTCCGGAAACATGTTCAGCAGAACCTGCTGCCAGCCCTGCACATGCTGCGCTGCCGGCGCCGCGGCCGTGGCCGCCGGCAGCACAACGCCCCAACCCGCACCGGACATATACATCGCCGCCGCGCCAATCATCAGCCCCAGCGTCGTCACCACTTCGAAGTAGATAAGCGCCTTCAGCGCCACGCGCCCAATGCTGCGCAGTTGGCCATGCCCGGCGATGCCCGTCGTGATCGTCGCGAACAAAAGCGGCGCGACGATCATGCGAATCAGCCGCAGAAACAAATCGCCGAGCAGGCGCGTCTGCATGGCCAGGTGCGGCGCATCCAGGCCGAGCTCGACTCCCGCCGGCATCGCGAACAGCGTCCAGAACAGCAGCGATGAGCGGCGCAGCGAAGCGCCGGCGCACAGCACCAGGCCCGTCACCCGCAGCGCAATGCCCGCATGCTGCATGCCCGCAACGCCGGCAGCCACACCGGCCAGCCACAACGCCGCCGCCGCGAGCATCAGACCCGCTGATATCCGGCTCCGCTTGCGCGGCGTTGCGGCGGTGGTTTCAAGCGTCATCGATTGTTTCGTTCTACCTGTCCGGGCCGATCACGCGCAAGCCGCGGCGCCGGCGCTTCGATTGTGGCGAGTCTCGCCAGATCAACTTCAACGCAACGCCTCGCTGCGCCTTTGTGCAACCGCATCAGAGGTCGGTGTACCTATTGAAGGCTTCGATCTGTTTTGCGCTGAACTCCCGCCGTCCGACCGGCGAAGACAGAACCGTCGAAGTAGCCGTCGCTCCCAGCGCGGACAGACGGTCAATGAGCGTTTCCAGGTGGCGGATGGAAACCACATTCGCCTCCATCACAAACGATTCGGCGCCGGTGATCCGATGGCAGCGCCTGATCTCGAAAAGCTCCTTGATCGCCGCCACCGTGCGGCGAATCTGAAGATCGCCCCCAGGGATGGTCAGATGCACCAGCACATGAATGGGAACGCCCAGTTTGGCGGGGTCAACCGCCGCATGGTAGCCGGTGATCACGCCCGCGTCTTCCAGGCGGCGCACGCGTTCGGCCGCGGCCGGCGTCGACAGGCCCACTTTTCTGCCCAGCTCCGCAAACGAGAGCCGGGCATTCCGCTGCAGAATCTCAATAATCTTCCAGGCAATCGCGTCTAACTCGATGGGCGTCGTCTTGTGCATTCCCGGCAAGCGATCCTTAGGTCGTAGACCTATTATGCCTAATTTCGTTAGGCGGCGGGACAGCTTTTTCTTCGAACCAACCTTCTCTATGCGACGCTGGCGGCCTATCCTCTCACCGTTGCCAATCGAGTAGCCGGGAAAGCCGCTGCTTACCCTTCCCGCAGGCGTATCCGGCAAAAGGAGGTACTGGCATGACCACTTCTACAGGTGTCGATTCAACCCGGCAATCTTCACAACCCGCCGCCGCGCACGCCGCCGGCACAGCGGATTTCCTGCCCCTCAAAGGGACCGATCACGTCGAGTTCTACGTCGGGAATGCCCGCCAGGCTGCGTATTTTTACCGGACCGCGTTTGGCATGTCGCTGGTGGCCTACGCCGGGCCCGAGACCGGGCAGCGCGATCGCGCGTCCTACGTCGTCCAGCAGGGAAAGGTCCGCTTCGTGCTCACCACCCCGCTGCGCAGCGGCAATCCCATCGCCGACCATGTCCATCGCCACGGCGATGGCGTGCGCGCCGTGGCCCTGTGGGTCGACGATGCGCGCCGCGCGTGGGAGGAGACCACAAGCCGCGGCGCGGTCAGCGCGGCCGAGCCCTATGTCCTGTCGGACGAGCACGGGCAGGCAGTGCTGTCCAGCATCCGCGCCTACGGCGATACCATTCACACCTTTGTCGAGCGCGGCGCTTACTCAGGACCATTCCTTCCCGGCTTCCGCGCCATTGCGAGCGACCCCGTGGCCCGGCCGGTCGGCCTCCTGCATGTCGATCACATGGTCGGCAACGTCGGCTGGAACGAGATGGACACATGGGTCAATTTTTATGCCCGCATCATGGGCTTCTCGCTCTACCAGCACTTTGACGACAAGGACATCTCCACCGAATATTCAGCCCTGATGTCGAAGGTGATGGCCAACGGCAACGGCTACGTCAAATTCCCCATCAACGAGCCGGCCGAAGGCAAAAGGAAATCGCAGGTCGAAGAGTATCTGGAGTTTTATCCCGGTCCCGGCGTGCAACACATCGCGCTCGCCACCAGCAACATCCTGGAAACGGTCAACAAGCTGCGCCATCAGGGCATCGAGTTCCTCCAGGTGCCGCATACCTACTACACCGAACTGCAAGGGCGCGTGGGCAAAATCGACGAGCCCCTCGACGAGCTCGAGGAGCTGGGCATTCTGGTCGATCGCGATGACGAGGGCTACATGCTGCAGATCTTCACCCGTCCGGTTGAGGATCGCCCCACCCTGTTCTTCGAGATCATCCAGCGCAAAGGCAGCCGCAGTTTCGGCAAGGGCAACTTCAAGGCCCTATTCGAAGCGATTGAGCGCGAACAGCAGGCGCGCGGCAATCTCTGACATCACACGAGGTACACGATGACCACCGAAACGTCTTCAACCGCAGAAGCCTATCTCATCCGTCAGGACTACGCCGCCTACACGCCGGAGCAACACGCCGTATGGGCCGAACTTGTGAGCCGCGTTCTGCCCGAGCTGGAGAAGCACGCCGCCAGGGAGTATCTGGAGGGATTCGAGATTATCGGCCTCCAGGAAGACTGTCTCCCTCACCTGGCTTCGGTCAGCACGCGGCTCGAGCCCCGAACCGGCTGGAACTCCACCCCGGTCAGCGGTTTCCTTCCCGCGCCGGCGTTCTTTGAGATGCTGGCCACGCGGCGCTTCCCCACCACCACCTGGCTGCGCAGCCGCGAATCGCTCGAATACACGCCCGAGCCCGACATCTTTCACGATGTCTTCGGGCATGTGCCCATGCACGCTCACCCCGTGTTTGCCGACTTCTTGCAGTATTACGGCCGCGTCTGCGCCGCCACGTCGAACCCCGATGTACTGGAGAAACTTGGACGCATCTTCTGGTACACCGTCGAGTTTGGCGTTATTCGCCAGAATGGAGAGATCAAGGTTTACGGCAGCGGACTGATCAGTTCCCACGGCGAATGCAAGAATGTGATGGACGGAAATTGCGCGATTCACGATTTCTCGCTGGATGAAGTGCTGGCCACTCCGGTAAAAGTGGATGAGCTGCACAAGCTGCTCTTTGCCGTGAGCAGCTTCGATCAGATTTTTGAGGCCATGCACGAGGCTGAACGGCGCGCCCAATGCGGCCAACTGTAAGTGAGGTCAGGCATGTCCGTTGAGATTCAGTATCAGTCCGGCTTCGGCAACGAGTTTGCAACCGAGGCCGTCGCCGGCGGCTTGCCGCGGGGCCAGAACGCGCCGCAAAAGCATGCCCTCGGCCTTTACACCGAGCAGTTGAGCGGCACCGCCTTCACCGCGCCACGCGCCGCAAACCGCCGCACCTGGACCTATCGCATTCGCCCCTCGGTGACCCACCGG
>DASQSP010000190.1:0-12068 GCA_035642355.1 Occallatibacter sp. | reverse complement strand
ATCCGCTGCCCATGCCCGAGCAGCCCACGGATTTTGTGGACGGCATTGTCACCTTCGGCGGCAGCGGCGACCCGGCCATGCAGACCGGCGTGGCCATTCACCTCTACGCCGCCAATGCCTCCATGCAGGATCGCTTCTTTTCGAATGCCGACGGCGAGTTGCTCATCCTGCCGCAGTTGGGCGCTCTCAGGCTTCACACCGAACTGGGAATCCTCGAAGCAGCTCCCGGCGAAGTCTGCATCATTCCCCGCGGCATCAAGTTCCGCGTGGTGCTGCTAGAGAAGCAGGCTCGCGGCTATATCTGCGAGAACTATGGCTTGCCCTTCCGCCTGCCGGAACTGGGAGCCATCGGCGCCAATGGACTGGCGAATCCCCGCGACTTCAAAGCGCCGACGGCCGCGTACGAAGATCGCGACGGCGACTTCCGCATCGTCAACAAGTTCCTCGGGCGGCTCTGGTCCGCCGCCATCGATCACTCGCCTCTCGACGTGGTTGCCTGGCACGGCAACTACGCGCCCTATAAGTACGATCTCGCGCTCTTCAATTGCATCAACACCGTCTCGTTCGATCACCCCGACCCATCCATCTTCACCGTGTTGAGCGCGCCTTCAACAATTCCCGGCACGGCCAACTGCGACTTCGCCATCTTTCCGCCGCGCTGGCTGGTGGCCGAACACACCTTCCGTCCGCCCTGGTTCCACCGCAACCTGATGAACGAGTTCATGGGACTCATCTTCGGCGTCTACGATGCCAAAGCAGAGGGCTTTTTGCCCGGCGGTGCCAGCCTGCACAACTGCATGGCGGGCCACGGACCGGACGCCGAGACCTTTGAGCGCGCCACCAACGCGGAACTCAAACCGCACTTTCTCGCGGATACACTGGCCTTCATGTTCGAGACTCAGTTAGTCGTGCGGCCCACCGACTTCGCCATGAAATCGCGCATTCTGCAGCACGAGTACTTTGAATGCTGGCAGGGCCTGAAGAAGCACTTCAAGGGATGAGCGGCGCGATCAGAAATCCGGGAGCAAGCGCATGGCGTTGAAAAGTTGGGTGGCCTCCGCCAACGATCCTGCGTGCGAATTTCCTCTCGAAAACCTGCCCTATGGCGTCTTCCGTCATCGCGGCAGGGCGCGCATCGGCATCGCCATCGGCCGCGAGATTCTCGATGTCCAAGCCTGCGCCGTCCATGGATTTCTTGCCGGTCTTTCCGAAGACCTGATCGACGCCTGCAGAGCCGATGCACTCAATCTGCTCATGTCTCTTGGGCCCGCTTCATGGTTGGCGTTGCGCCAAAGGATCACGACGCTGCTCGATGCGGACTCGGCCGATAGGGAGGCGCAGTCTCGAATCACTCCCCTGCTGATTCCCATGAGCGACGTCGCCATGCAGCTTCCCGCGCGCATCGGCGACTACACCGACTTTTACGCCTCCATCCATCACGCCACGCGGGTGGGCAAGCTGTTCCGCCCCGACGCTCCGCTGCTGCCCAACTACAAATACATCCCCATCGGCTATCACGGCCGCGCCTCTTCCATCGTGATAGGCGAAACCGAGATTCGCAGACCATGCGGACAAACAAAATCTCTTGAGGCAGAGCCCGTCTTCGGCCCCACGCACGCGCTCGACTACGAGCTGGAGGTCGGCATCTTTGCCGGCACGGGCAATCCCCTCGGTCAGCGCATCGCCATCGCCGATGCCGAGCAGCATATCTTTGGACTTTGCCTTGTGAACGACTGGTCCGCGCGCGACATCCAATCGTGGGAGTACCAACCGCTCGGCCCATTCCTGGCCAAGAGCTTCGCCACCAGCATCTCTCCGTGGATTGTTCCGCTCGAGGCGCTGGCACCCTATCGCGTCGCTGCGCCGGAGCGGCCCACCGGCGACCCCGCGCCGCTCGACTATCTCGCTGCCCCATCAGCCGGCTTCGATCTCATGCTGGAGGTTCATCTAGAGTCCGTTCAAATGCGCCAGGCCGGCATTGCTCCCGCGCTGCTCGCCAGGAGCAATCTGCGCGACCTCTACTGGACCATCGCGCAGCTCGTGGCGCACCACACCAGCAACGGATGCAATCTGCGGCCCGGCGACCTGCTTGCCACCGGCACCATCTCCGGCCCCAATGCGGGATCGGAAGGCTGTCTTCTCGAGAAGAAGCACAACCCGGAACCCATTCGCCTTCCCACCGGCGAGACACGCGGTTACCTCGAAGATGGAGACCGCGTGACGCTGCGCGCCTACGCCTGCAAGGATGGGCTGCCGAGAATCGGATTCGGCGAATGCGGCGGGACCGTAACTAAAGCGACTCCGTGAGCGCAGTAGCGCACTGCGTCCTCCGCCAACGAGTCTGCGCATCCCACGCATGTGTCTCGCTTCGACCGGACACACAATCAATAAAGGCTGCGGGCGGCCTGCGCCGCAATGCGCTCATGGCTTATCCTGCGGCAGAACCACAACGCAAAACCAGAACTCGTTGATGCTCCGCACCACTTCGACGAACCGGGTGAAATCCACCGGCTTGGAGATGTAGCAGTTGGCATGCAGACCGTAGGACTTCGCCACATCTTCTTCCGATTGCGAGGTGGTAAGAATGACGACCGGAATCTTCCTGAGATGCGGGTCGTTCTTGATCTCCGCCAGCACTTCCCGCCCGCTCTTCCTGGGCAAGTTCAGGTCGAGCACGATCATGCTGGGCCGATGCGCATCGGCATAGGGGCCTTCGTTGCGGAGGTAGCGCATCGCCTCCACCCCATCCGGCACCACATGCAGCGGGTTCAGCACCTTGTTGTACTCGAGCGCCTCGCGCGTCATCATCACGTCTGTCGGGCTGTCCTCGACCAGCAGGATGTCGAGCGGATCGCTGTGTCCATTTGCCGTCATCGGAAATTCTCCAATCGGTGTCATTCGTCTCGCCGTACTCATCATGCGGGGCGGTTACACCGCCCGCAGGTTGAAGCTGAACTTCGAACCCTTCCCCGGTTCCGACTCCACCTCGATGCACCCTCCGTGGTGTTCGACAATCCGCTTGCACAGTGCAAGGCCGATTCCCGTGCCTGGATATTCCTGCCGCGTGTGCAGGCGCTGGAAGATGGTGAAGATGCGCTCGAAGTATTGGGGTTCGATGCCGATGCCCTCGTCGGCCACCGAAATCAGCCACTCCCCATCGCGGCGCTCCGCGCGCACCCGCACCTTTGCCGGCTCCCCCTTCTTGCGGAACTTGATGGCATTGCCGATCAGGTTCTGAAACAGGAGTGCGAGGTTGGCAGGGATGCCCATGACCGTGGGCAGCGGGTCCCGGCTCACTTCGCTCCCGGTCTCCTGGATCGCCGCGGACAGATTCTTGAGCGCCAGGTCAAGCGCGGCCGCGCAATCGATAGGCTGCAGCGGATTTTCCATCCTGCTTACCCGCGAATAGGTCAGCAGAGCCTCGATGAGCGCCTGCATTCTCGATGTGCCGTCGACCGCATAGCCGATCAACTCGTCGGCGCGCTCATCCAGTTTGTCCCCATACCGCTTCTGCAGCAGTTGCACGCAGCCCGATACGGCCCTGAGCGGCTCCTGCAGGTCGTGCGAAGCCACGTAGGCAAACTGCTCCAGATCCCGGTTGGAGCGCTGCAATTCTTCCGTCTTGCGAAGCAAGCCCGCCTCGGCCCGTTTGCGCATGGTGATGTCGCGCACAATCCCGGATGCGCCGATCAGTTTTCCCTCGCTCCCGAAGATCGGCGAAACACTGACGGAGATATCGACCGTGGATCCATCCTTGTGGAGGCGGCGCGTTTCCAGATGAACGGCCCGGTCGCCGCGTTGGATCGCGGCCAGGATCGCGTCCTCGTCGTGGAGCCCATCCTCGGGGATGAAGCGGCTAACCTCCTTGCCGATCATCTCCGCCGCGCTGTAGCCGAAGATGAGCTCCGCGCCACGATTCCAACTGGTGACGACGCCGTGCAGATCTCTGCTGATGATGGCATCTTTAGAGGACTCCACCAGAGAGGCCAGCAGCGCCGTCTTTTCCCGGGCTTCCGTGCGCGCGGCGCTCTTGTTGACCTCGCTTTCCCTGAGGGCCTGCTCGGTTCTCCTCCTCAGGAACACCAGCGTGGCCGTGAACCAGACCGCCAGCACCGATAGAACGCGATCGGTCGCCACCATCCACGCCGCCACCGCGCTGGGGGCCTTGGCATAGAACGCAAGCACGGTCAGCAGCGTGGCAACCGCCGCGAGCACAAATGCGGATTGCGGGCGCGCCAGCCAAAGACCGCAAAAGACCAGCGGAACATAGGCGATTCCGCCCGCAACGCCCCGCGGCGTGCCAATATCCAGCATCAAAACGAGAAGGCACAGCAGCGCAGGCACCCAGAGCGGGATGCGCCGCCTGCCTGCCTCCTGTTCCGCCATTTCTCTGCCCAGCGACGACATAAAGACGCGTCTCGATGGTCCCCAACGTAATACAGAAAATCTGCCGCAGGCGACGATTGCGATGCGTCATGCCTGCATTGCTTCCATTTCAGGAACATTAAATCGCCATTCCTTAATTCGATCCACCTCGCATCAAGGATGCGCTAATAAACCGCAAAGGTTAAGAAGAAGAGGTAGTAGCATCGAGCCACGACAACCGAACCACCCATCGAATGCGCGGCGGCTATCAAATCCGATCTGCCTCGGCTACCACTCCGGGGTCAGCCTCTAGCGCAACATAACGGTCGCCGCGATTTGGTCGATATACGGGACAGCGAGGTACGGTCCACCATGACTCCGAGGCATTCCCCGGCCGCTGAACTTCGACCTTCTCGGCTCGCGCTCTCCGCTGCGGTTGCCCGGCCGGCAAATCCCGCCGCGACGGCATACGGGGAGCACATGGGGATAGACGCCATCGCGGCTGCGAGCTCTGCCGGACCCGTGTATCGAAACCAGACGAGACCGGATCACGCCATCGAGTTCCCCGTGAGGCTGGGGGCGGCGAGCGGCCGGCAATCTCCACCGCTGACCCAATCAAAGGCCTGCATTCTCGTCGTCGACGACGAGAAGGTCAATTTTGAACTGCTGAAGGATATGCTGCCCGAAACCTATCACCTGATCTTCGCGAGCGACGGCAAGGCAGCTCTCGATGTGGCTTCAACTCGCATGCCCGACGTCATTCTCCTCGATGCGATGATGCCCGGCATGAACGGGTTCGAGGTCCTGAACCACTTGAAAGCCGATCGGTCCACCAGCACAATCCCCGTCATCTTCATGACCTCTCTTGAAAGTTCCGAAACTGAGATCAAGGGGCTTCAATACGGCGCCAGCGACTACATCAAGAAGTCCGCGCCCCCTGCTCTGGTCCGCGCCAGAATCGATAACCATCTCGCTCTGAAGGCAGCTCAGGACGAGCTCGCCCGGCAGGCAACCACCGATGCGCTCACGGGCGTTGCCAATCGCCGTCAGTTCGATCGCGTCCTTCACTATGAATTCGCGCAGCACGTCCGCTCCGGCACGGAGTTTTCCGTCATCATGCTGGACATCGACCACTTCAAGACGTTCAACGACAACTTTGGGCACGCCTGCGGCGATGTCTGCCTGAAGAGAGTAGCGCGAGCTATCAAGGAAGTTACGGTTCGTTCAACCGATCTTGTGGCGCGTTATGGCGGCGAGGAATTTGCCATCCTGCTGCCGCTGACTGCTCTGGAGGCGGCGATTGCTCTTGCGCAGAGGATGCGGCGCTACATCGCCAAACTCACCATCCGTTGCGACCGATCCGATGCCATGCGACATGTCACGGCCAGTTTGGGCGTCGCCGGCAGCCGTCATGCTCCGGGAAGAACCGCCGAGCATATTCTGGCCGACGCCGACGCGCAGATGTACCTCGCAAAGGCCGCCGGCCGCAATCAAGTGTTTTGGGCCGGGAAGAGGATCGTGAGGAGCGCGGACCCCGTACCCGCCGGGGACTGATGGCCTCGCCGGCTGCCCGGTTTGCAACGAGCGGACTTTGACAATCCGCCTCGGCGCTCCCCATTCCGCCAGGCAACCTGCGGTATACAATCTGTGGTAAGCATGGAATTGTCCCTCAACATAGCCTGGGCTCTGTTTTCGCTGCTTGGCATCGGTCTATGGCTGCGTTTTGGCGACCGCCATCGGAGCGAGCGCTATCGGCCGTTGATCGCCCTGGCCATGCTGCTGCTCATTCTGTTTCCCGCCGTCTCCGTAAGCGACGATCTCTGGTACCAGCAGAACCCCGCGGAGGTTGACGCCGCGCTCCGCCGCGACCACAGCGTGGCCGCTGTGCATGCGTTGTTTCCCGCGGTCGCCGTCCCTGCGGCCGCATTCGCAGGTCTCGAGCTCCGCCGCGAGCGCTCCCTCGAATCCACACTTCAAGCCTCGCTGCCGGCCGGCCCTCCCGCATTCAACATTCCGCAGAACCGCCCTCCTCCAGCGGCCTGAATCCGCCTTCCATCCCATTCAGTGTGTTGAATCAGTTCTCCAATCTGCCGTGCCCTGCGCAGGGCGCAAAGGAATGGTATGAAGCATCGACCGCACTCCCGGTTCGCTCCGGGAGCAGGCCTGCTGCTCCTGCTGGCCGCAGCCTCTGCTGCCGCGCAGCAGCCGCTTACATGGCAACAGGTAAAGACCAGGTTCGAGGCCGGCAACCCCGCCCTGCGGGCTGATGCCCTCAGCGTGGACGAGACCCGCGCCGAAGAGATCACCGCGTATCTGCGCCCCAATCCGCAGTTTACCGTGACCGCCGACGGCAACCAGATCGCTCCCAATAACGGGGTCTGGCAGCCGTTCGCAGGCACCTACGTGGTGCCCACCCTCAGTTACCTCCATGAGCGCGACCACAAGCGCGAGCTGCGCCTCAAGGACGCGCAGGAGGCCACGCGCATCGCCGAGGCCGGCCACGCCGACCTCACCCGCAACCTCGAGTTCACCCTGCGCCAGGCCTTCGTCAACACCCTTCAGGCCAAGGCCGTGCTCGAACTGGCCAAAACCGACATCGCGGACTACGACCACATCATCGCCATCAGCCGCGATCGCTTCAAGGCCGGCGACATCGCCCAGATCGACCTCGACCGCATCGAGCTGCTGCGCGTGCAATACGAGGTCGAGATTCAAACCGCCACGGTCAACCTGCGCACCGCCAAAATCCAACTCCAGCAGCTCCTCGACGACCGCACGCCTGTCGAGCAGTTCGACGTCACCGGCCCCTTCGAGTTCTCCGATCGGTTGCAGACTCTCGACGCCGTCCGCCAGATGGCGCTCGACACCCGACCCGATCTGCAGGCCGCGATGCAGACCATCCAGCAGGCGCAGACCAGCCACAAGCTGGCCATCGCCAACGGCTCCACCGACCCCACCTTCAGCGGCTGGTACACCTACAACTCGTCCAACAACAACCTCAACGCCACCCAGACCCTCGGCGCCAGCGTCAACATACCGTTGCGCATCTTCGACCGTAATCAGGGCGAAAAGCAGCGCACCCTCATCGACATCGGCCGCAGCCAGGCCGCCAGCGAGGCGGTGCGCGCGCAGGTCTTCGGCGATGTGGACTCCTCCTACGCGCAGGTCGAGAGCAGCCTCGCGCTCCTCAAGCCCTACCGCGACCAGTACAAGGACCAGGCCACCCGGGTGCGCGACTCCATCACTTATTCCTACGAGCATGGCGGCGCCTCGCTCATCGACTTTCTGAACGCGCAGAGCGACTACCGCACTGTGCAACTGGCCTACCTGCAACTCATCGGTTCTTATTTGACCGCAGCCGCCCAGCTCAATCTCTCCGTGGGGCGCGAGGTAATTCCATGACCAAGACTCTTCATACGGCATCTTCCCGGACGATACTGGCCGCCTGCATCCTTCTCCCCGCGCTGGCCGGATGCAATAGCAAAGACCACGGCGATCCCGCGCCGCCGCCGGCCAAGGTGGTTCAGGTCGAGGACATGAACCTGATCGACATCCCCGGCCGTGACGCCTCCCACTTCCCCATCGTCGAGGCCGGCCAGATGCAGGCCGTGTCGGAGCTCACCGCAACCGGCTCCGTCACCCCCGACATCTCCCGCGAAGTCCCCGTCATCTCGCTGGCTAACGGCCGCGTGGTCGATATCCGCGCCCGCCTCGACGACAACGTGAAGAAGGGCCAGTTGCTCTTCAGCGTGCAAAGCCCCGATGTCACCAACGCCTTCGACGCTTATCTCAAGGCCGTCAACGATGAGCACCTGGCCAGCGGAGCCTACGCCCGCGCGCAGGATCTGTTCGCCCACGGCGCCATTGCGCATGCGGCCCTCGAACAGGCCGAAGACACCGAGAAGGACGCCAGGGCCGATCTCGACGCCGCCGACGAGCAGTTGAAGATTCTCGGCGTCGACAAGACTCACCCCAGCAGCGTCGTTCCCGTCTACGCCCCCGTCTCCGGCGTCATCGTCGCGCAAAACATCACCAACGCCGCCGCCGCCGGCGTCGCGCTCTCCGGCTCCGCCACCGCCTTCACCGTCGCCGACCTCAGCAACGTCTGGATCCTCTGCGACGTCTTCGAGAACGACCTGCCCCGCCTGCAGTTGGGCCAGCAGGCGCGCATCAGGCTCGACGCCTACCCCGATCGCGTGCTCACCGGCCGCGTCAGCGACATCGGTCCGGTCCTCGATCCCAACATCCGCACCGCCAAGGTGCGCATTGAAGTGGCCAATCCCGGCATCCTCCGCCTCGGCATGTTCGCCTCCGCCACATTTTCAAGCCTCGCCAAAACCACGCTGGCCGTGGTTCCCGCCGACGCCGTGCTCCACCTGCACGATCGCGATTGGGTCTACGTTCCCGCGAGCCAGAACCAGTTCCGGCGCGTTGAAGTCCGTGTCGGGCAGATACTCGACGGCAATCGCCAGCAGATTCTCTCCGGCATCGAGCCCGGTCAGCAGGTAGTCACGCACGCGCTGCTGCTTGAAACCGCGGGGAACCAGTAGATGCTGCGCAACCTCGTCGATTTCTCGCTCAAAAACCGCTGGATGGTCCTCGGTGCCGTCTTCGTGCTCACTGCCTGGGGCGTCATCTCCTTTCGCCGTCTGCCCATCGAGGCCTACCCCGACGTCGCCAACAACTACGTGCAGATCATCACCCAGTGGCCGGGCCGCAGCGCTGAGGAGATCGAACGCCAGGTCACCGTGCCCGTCGAAATCCAGATGGCCGGCATCCCGCATCTCACCCATCTGCGTTCCACCACGCTGGCCGGCCTCTCCAGCCTCACGCTGGTCTTCGACGATGACTCCACCAGCGACATCAATCGCGAGCATGTGCTGGAGCGCCTCAGCCAGGTCACGCTGCCCAACGGCCTCGTGCCTCAAATGGGCACCGACTGGAGCCCCGTCGGCCAGATCTACTGGTACACCCTCGAAAGCACCAACCCCGCCTACGACGTGATGGAGAAGAAGTCCCTCGAAGACTGGGTCCTCGAGAAATCCTTCAAGAGCGTCCCCGGCGTCGTCGATGTCTCCAGCTTCGGCGGGCCCACCAAGGAGTACCAGGTCCGCCTCGACCCCGATAAGCTCATCGCCTACGGCCTCTCCATCGGCCAGGTCGAGCAGCAGTTGGCCAACAACAACACCAACGGCGGCGGCAGCTTTATCGAAGAAGGCGCGCAGCAGATCAATGTTCAGTCGCTGGGCCTCTACACCAGCGTGCAGGACATCGAGAACACCGTCGTGAAGGCCCAGAACGGCGCGCCCGTGCGCATCCGCGACATCGCCACCGTGATGCAGGGGCCCAAAATCCGCCTCGGCCAGATCGGCCGCGCCACCCACGTCACCGGCGCCGCCGGAACCAGTACCGTCATCGACAATCCCGACACCGTCGAGGGCATCGTGCTGCTGCAAAAGGGCGCCGACTCCGATCCGGTGCTGCAGGGTATCCACGACGAGGCGGACAAGCTGAACCACGGCATTCTGCCCCCCGGCGTCAAAGTGGTGCCCTTCCTCGATCGCTCGGATCTGGTCAAGTTCACGGTCAAAACCGTGGAGGACAACCTCACCGCCGGCGTGCTGCTTGTCGCGGTCGTCCTGCTGGCCTTCCTGGGCAACGTGCGCGGCGCCATCATCGTCGCGCTCACCATTCCCTTCTCACTGCTGTTTGCCGCCATCTGTCTTGACATCGCGCACATCCCCGCCAATTTACTCTCGCTGGGCGCGCTGGACTTCGGCATGGTGGTCGATGGCAGCGTGGTGATGATTGAAAACATCGTCCGCCATCTCGCCGAACAGGGCGATCCCCGTCCTCCGGTGCAGAGGATTCGCGACGCCGCGCATGAGGTGCTGCGCCCCGTCTTCTTCGCGCGCGGCATCATCATCACCTCTTACTTGCCCATCTTCACCCTGCAGGCGGTCGAGGGTCGGCTGTTCAAGCCCATGGCCTGGACGGTCTGCTTCGCTCTGGTGGGCGCGCTCGTCTTCGCCATCCTCGCCGCCCCCGTCATGGCCGACCTTCTCTTCCGCAAGGGCGCCAAGGAGTGGGAGAACCCATTGCTGCGCTGGCTCACCGCCCACTATCGTGTGGCCGTGCGCAAGGCCATCGTGCATCGCAACGTCACCCTCGGCGTTTCCATTGCGCTGTTTCTCTTCGCCGTCTATCTCACCTTCGGCGGTCCCATCGGCTCGGAGTTCCTGCCCCATCTCGACGAGGGTTCGCTCTGGGTGCGCGGCACCCTGCCCCCCAGCGAGGGCCCCGCGGCCGCCATCGACTTCACCAACAAGGCGAGGGTCGTCATGGCCTCATTCCCTGAGGTGACGCAGGTCGTCAGCCAGACCGGCCGCCCCGACGACGGCACCGATACCGCCGGCTTCTTCAACACCGAATACTTCGTCGACCTCAAGCCCAAGGAGCAGTGGCGTCCCCTCTTCCACCAGAACAAGGACGCCCTTATCAGCGCCATGGACCACGAGCTGGAGAAGTTTCCCGGCGTGATCTGGAACTTCTCCCAGCCCATCAGCGACAACATGGAAGAGGCCGTCTCCGGCGTCAAGGGCGAGCTCGCCGTCAAGCTCTACGGAGATAACCTGCGCACCCTCGAAAGCGTCGCCAACAAAATTCAGGCGCAGATGGCCAGCGTCAAGGGAGTCGCCGATCTCGGCATCTTCCGCATCGTCGGCCAGCCGAACCTCAACTTCACCGTGGACCGCGCCGCGGCCGCCCGCTGGGGCATCAACGTCGCCGACATTCAGGATGCAATCCAGACCGCCGTCGGCGCCAGCGCTCTCACCCAGATCCAGCAGGGCGAGGCCCGCTACGACGTAACCCTGCGCTACCAGCAGCCCTACCGCAGCACCCGCGAAGCCATCGAGAACGTACGCCTGCTCGCGCCCTCCGGCGAGCGCGTATCCCTGCTCCAGTTGACCAAGGTCTCCACCAACGACGGCGCCGAGGCCATCAATCGCGAAGGCGGCCAGCGCTACATCGCCATCAAGTTTTCCGTGGAAGGCCGCGACCTCGGCTCCACCGTCGAGGAGACCATCAGCAAGGTCGAGCACAACGTCAAGCTGCCCACCGGCTATCACCTGGAGTGGGCCGGCGAGTATGCCAGCCAGAAGCGCGCCAACAAGCGCATGGCGCTGGTGATTCCCATCACCGTGCTCGCCATCTTCCTCATCCTCTACACCATGTTCCGCTCCTACAAGTGGTCCATGCTGGTGCTGGTCTCGGTCATCCTGGCCTCGGTCGGCGGTCCGCTGGCGCTCTTCATCACCCACACCAACTTCTCGGTCTCCTCGGCGGTCGGCTTCCTTGCGCTTTTCGGCGTGTCGGTTGAAACCGGCGTCATCATGATCGAGTTCATCAACCAGTTGCGCGCGCGCGACAAGGCTGCCGGACTGGAATCCGAGGAGGAGATCATTGAAGCCGCCGTCGAAGGCTCCGTGCAGCGCCTCCGCCCGGTGATGATGACCATGCTGGTGGCCACGCTGGGCCTGCTGCCCGCCGCGCTCTCCCATGCCATCGGGTCGGACTCGCAGCGGCCCTTCGCCATCGTCATCGTAGGCGGACTCATCGCCAACCTGGTCATCGGCGTCTTCCTCATGCCCGCCCTTTATGTCTGGATGGCGCGCCCCGGAGACAGCCTGCAGGAAGTCGAA
>DASQSP010000189.1:0-4203 GCA_035642355.1 Occallatibacter sp. | reverse complement strand
GGCTTAGAGCAGCAGGGCCGTCAGGCTTTGTAACAGGGCACGGCTTCAGCCGTGCCGCAAGAGCAGCGGAAAGTGAACCGGGCCCCTGAGGGATGATTCCCCAGGCGCACTCGACAGAATCTTGCGTTTTGTTTCAGCCTGTTTTAGAGCGGCTTCACAGTTGCCGTACCCCGAAAGCCTGGCCGCAACCGGAGAAAATCGGTGCATGACTGTCAAACCGCTCTGGGCGCGCACATGCGCGCCGAACCTGGCAAAGCGCGAACTCTACGCGCCCTTCCGCGCCGTGGCCCGCACCGCTGCCCAGCGCTTCTTCTGCCCGTCGGCAATCCTCTTGCGCGCCTCCGGGCTCAGAACCCGCTTCTTGCGCGTCTTCGGCGTCTTGGCCGCTTTCACCGCCGCCAGTTTCGCGCCAACTTTGCCAGTGGAAGCAAGCAGAGAGCGCACCTGAGTCAGCCGCGCAATCTCCGCATCAATTTCCGCGAGAATCGTTTCAATGCTCATCTCAACAGCATAACTCACTCCGGCCAACTTATCCGCCGCACTTACTCGGCCTTCCCCACCGTCCCGTCGCGATACGCCTTCTGCAGCACAAAGAAAGCCTTCTTCTTTTCGCCCTTCTCCGAGATAAGCCCCTTGCGGTTGAACTCATCCTGAATCCCCGCCAGCGGCCGGTTCGGCGAGCGGAAATCCATCAGCACCCACGGACTCATCCCGCGCAGTTGCGCGATCTTGTTCAGCATCGGCAGTTGATGCTCGAACACATTCGCCTGATACTCCTCCGTCCAACGCTCATCCCTGCCGCCATGCAGGCCCGCCTTCGCGCCCGCGCCAAACTCACTCACAATCAGCGGCTTCTCATAATCGATCTGCCACGCCGTCGTGTCCGCGCTCTCCGGATGCCCCTCATACCATCCGATGTACTCATTGACGCCGATCACGTCCAGCGCCTTGCCCAGCGAATCGTCCACAATCTTCGTGCCGCCCTTGGCGCGCACCAGCAGCGCCGCCGTAATCAGCCGCGTCGGGTCCAGCTCCCGCGCCCGCCCTGCCAGCGTCTCGATAAACTGCGTGCGCGCCGCGGTGTTCGGCGTTTCGTTCGCCATCGACCACAAGATAATTGCCGCATGATTGCGCGACGTGCCGATCTCTTCGTCCAATTGCTGCTCGGCCTTCTTCAGCACAATCGGATTGTCGAACTCCAGCGCCCAGTACACCGGATTCTCGCTCCACACCAGCACGCCCATGCGGTCCGCGGCGCGCAGCATCGTCTCATCATGCGGATAGTGCGCCAGCCGCACATAGTTGCAGCCCAGCTGCTTCGCCCAGCCCAGCAGCGTCTCCGCATCCTGGCCGCTCCACGCGCGCCCCGTGCGATACGGCGCCTCCGCATGGATCGAAACGCCGCGCAGGAAAATCGGCTTCCCGTTCAGCAGAATCTCGGTGCCGCGCGTCTCGATTGTCCGAAATCCGATCAGTTCATGCACGGCATCCGCTCCCGCGCGCAGGTCAACTTTGTAGAGCTTCGGCGTCTCCGGCGACCACCGCTCCAATCCTTTCACCTGCAACGTGAACGCCGCGCGCCCATCGCCATCCGTCGCCGCTGCGGTCTTCGCGCTCAGCTCGGGAATTGCAATCTCGACCTTCGCGCCCGCAGCCGCGTCCTTCACATGCATCCATCCGGCAATCGTCGAGCCCTCGCCGCGTTCGAGATGCACGTCGTACTGATCGATAAACGTCTCCGGCACTTCAGTCAGCGAAACCTCGCGCGTCAGCCCGCCATAGTTCCACCAGTCGGTCTCGAGCCCCGGCACATTGTCTTCGTGGCGTGTGTTGTCCACCGCGGCCACCACAAAGTTCGCCCCCGCATGCACCGCGTCCGTCACCTCGCAGTTGATCGCCGTGAAACCGCCCTCGTGCTCGCATACCTTCTTGCCGTTCACCCAGAAAAGCGACTGATAGTTCGCAGCGCCCACATGCAGAAACACCCGCGTGTGCTGCTTCGGCGTGTAAGTAAAGCCGCGCTCGTACCACATCGGCCCTTCGTAATAAAGCAGCGCCTCCCGCTGCGTGTTCCAGTCCCCCGGCACCTTCAGCTTCGGCGCTGTGGCGTAGTCATATTCCGTCGGAAACGGATCGCCCGGCTTCGCCTTGTAGTTCAAAAACCATCCGTTCTTCTTCTCTTCATGATGAAAGCTGAACAGTCCCGCGAAATACGGATCGGCGATCGACGCCCACTCGCCGTTCAGCGAAGCCGCCGGCCTGCGATCCGCGCCCGTCAGCACCATCGTCCCGCTCGTCGCCTGCGCCGCCGCACTCGCCGCCAACGCCGCTGCCAGCATCGTCATCGCAACCATCCGCATCCCCGCAAACTTCATCGCACGCCCCTCAACAGGTTGATCGCGTCCTGCTTCGCACCCGCCATGCTATCGCCCGGACTTTGCAACTGTATACCGTATACCGCGGTTCCCCTCGGCCTGCCCGGTGACTCAGGTATATCGACGCCGGATTTTCAGAGATGGGGAAGCGCGAATGCACGGCGTCCAGCTTGCCATTCCCGCGCCTCGCCCGCGATACTCGCCTTAGGCTGCGCACGCAGCCGCATCTTCCCCAGCGAGACCATATTGGAGCGTGAATTTCATACCGCGCGGCTCCTCCACAAGGAGTGCATCTCAGAGCCCGCGCAGACCTACCACTTCGAATTCGTCCTCGACGACCTCGAAGCCTTCCCTTTCATCCCCGGCCAGTTCATCTCCGCCGTGGCTGAGGACCGCACCGGCCACGAGCAGACGCGCGCCTACTCGCTGGCCTCCGCGCCGCGCGCCAATCGGTTTGACCTTTGCCTCAATCGCGTGGAAGGCGGCTTCTTTTCCAATCGCCTCGCCGATTTGCCCGACGTTCCCGTCGGCGGCCTCGTCCGCGTCTACGGCCCCAACGGTTTCTTCACTCTCCGCGAGCCTGTGACAGACTCGCTGCTCGTCGCCACCGGCACCGGCATCGCGCCCATGCGCGGATTTTTGCAATATCTGTTTCCGCAAGACGGCCCGCATGCGGGAGAAGATCGCAGCCAGGGTAAAGAAATCTGGCTCGTCTACGGAACGCGCCACGAGACCGAGCTCTACTATCGCGCCGAGTTCGAGGCTCTGGCCGCGCGCCACGCCAACTTCCACTACCTGCCCGCGCTCAGTCGCGAGGCGGACAACTGGACCGGCCTGCGCGGCTATGTGCAGGATCACGTCGCAAAGATCGTCGAAGAACGCGTCGCGCGTTCGGGCTCGCCGCCCGCAGTTGATCCCGCCACGCCGCCCAACGACCTGCGCTTCGATATCAACGCCTACATCTGCGGCCTCAACGACATGATCACTGCCGTCCGCGACCGCCTGAAAGCCTTCGGCTGGCACCGCAAACAAATCGTCGTCGAACGCTACGATTAATAGATACTGCGTCACGGCTTTGCGAAGGCGCACTAATCTAATTTATTCGATTCTTCTAGTAGCCTTTGCTGCGCATTGCGTTCTTTCTGGTAGACCTGCTCTAGATGGAAGAGCCCATCGGCTAATGCTTTAGCCTCTTTGCGGAAGTTGGGGTCGGCATCCTCAAAGCGGCTACATGCGGCATTGATGTTCTGGATCTCATTGGGGGTGAAGACCGTCAGTTGGCTAACAGATCGACATTGTTGACCGGCGTTTAGAGATTCGCCAATCAGGGCTTTCGTGTCTGCATCAAACGACCACTGGAATTGTTCGACACTATTGTGAATTTGGTCCGTTTGCAGGGACGCCTGATTCGCAGCGACAGTTAATTGGTTACGAGCTACACCAGCATTCGCGTTTCCGCTCAGTTGCCGCTGTCGATTGACGTACGCGGCAATTTTGTCGGTGATCGCGACATAAGCCCTTTCCACATTTGGAAATTTCCCTAAATGTATGTCTGCCTGTTTCTCAAAAACATCGGTCTTATTGATGAATCGATCAATCTCCGCGACGAAATTCCTCTGACCCTGGAGTGCCTGCATCTTAATCTGCGCGTCGTGTTTCTCAGCAATGATGCTTTGAGATCGCTTATCTAGGAGTGTGTCGCTCATAGCGTTTTTCTCGGCAGGGGCAGGGCTAGGGAAAACAGGGAGAGCGGACCACGGGAGCCAGGAACACATGAGCCCATCCCCAATTTCCCGTTTCAGGTCTATGTTTTCGGCTTGCCGGGCCG
>DASQSP010000188.1:0-7206 GCA_035642355.1 Occallatibacter sp. | reverse complement strand
GGCGTTGGGCTGGGCGAGATTCGAGCCGCCTGACGAGGTTGCATCGTAGCCGTTGCCGGCGGCGGAGGGACGGGGATGGAAGTAGCGGTCCGATGCGAAGCCCTGAGACAGCAATGAAGAGCCGATGACGACGCCATTTTTCTCGACGAGGCTTCCGTTGGCCTGATGGGTGAAGAGCGCCTGCGCGAGGCCGGTGATGAGCAGGGGATAGCCGAGGCCGAGCAGCACTGTTGTGATGATGGTGAAGCGGATGGCCGTGGTCCAGAGCGGGTGCTTTGCCGATTCGGTCTGTGCCGGTGCGCTGGGTGCGACGGTGGAAGCCAATGTGGAGTGCATGGGTATCTCCTCTTTTCCGATCCGGCAAGTAATTCGTGTTGTGCTTTCCCACCCATCGCGCAAACAGCGCGCGATGGATGAGGCACCCAAGATCCCAGTACTTGATTGCCCGATCTTCAGGCCAGGTGCAGGGCGACGAGCAGCATGTCGATGGCTTTGATGCCGGCGAAGGGCACCAGCACGCCGCCTACGCCGTAGATGAGCAGGTTCTGGCGGAGCAGCGCTTCGGCTGCTTTGGGCCGATATTTGACGCCTTTGAGCGCGAGCGGAATGAGCGCGACGATGATGATGGCGTTGAAGATGACCGCGGAGAGAATGGCGGACTGCGGGGTTGCGAGGTGCATGACGTTGAGCTGGTTGAGCACCGGAAAGGCGACCGCGAACATGGCGGGAATGATGGCGAAGTATTTGGCGACGTCGTTGGCGATGGAGAAGGTGGTGAGCGCGCCGCGAGTCATGAGTAACTGTTTGCCGATTTCAACGATCTCGATGAGTTTGGTGGGGTTCGAATCGAGGTCGACCATGTTGCCGGCTTCCTTGGCGGCCTGGGTGCCGGAGTTCATGGCCACGCCTACGTCGGCCTGGGCCAGTGCGGGGGCGTCGTTGGTGCCGTCGCCGGTCATGGCGACGAGCTTGCCTTTGGCCTGCTCGCGCTTGATGAGGTCCATCTTGTCTTTGGGTTTGGCTTCGGCGAGGAAGTCGTCGACACCGGCCTCGCGAGCGATGACGGCGGCGGTGAGCGGGTTATCGCCGGTGATCATGATGGTGCGGATGCCCATCGCGCGCAGGCGGGCGAGGCGGTCTTTGAGGCCGCCCTTGACGATGTCCTTGAGGTAGATGACGCCGAGCGCGGTTGCATTTTCAGCGACGACGAGGGGCGTGCCGCCGAGGCGCGCGATCTCTTCGACATGCTCGCGGACTTTTTTCGGAAGTGAACTTCCCTGGTCTTCGAGGAAGCGGGAGATGGCATCGACGGAGCCCTTGCGGATGCGGATGCCAGGCAGGTTGACGCCGCTCATGCGGGTTTGCGCGGTGAAGGGAACAAACTCGGCGTGAATGTTGCTGAGGTCGCGACCGCGCAGGTTGTACTGCTCCTTGGCGAGAACGACGATGGAGCGGCCTTCGGGCGTCTCGTCAGAAAGCGATGCCAGTTGCGCGGCGTTGGCCAGCCGCTCCTGGCTCACATCCGGCGCGGGAATAAATTCCGTCGCCTGCCGGTTGCCCAACGTGATTGTGCCGGTCTTGTCGAGCAGCAGTGTGTTCACGTCGCCGGCGGCTTCGACGGCGCGACCGCTCATGGCGAGGACGTTGTATTGGACGAGGCGGTCCATGCCGGCGATGCCGATGGCCGAGAGCAGACCGCCGATGGTGGTGGGAATGAGGCAGACCAGCAGCGACACAAGCACGAAGATGGTCTGCGGGGCCCTGGAGTAGATGGCGAAGGGTTGCAGCGTGACCACCGCGAGCAGGAAGACGATGGTGAGGCCGGAGAGCAGAATGCTGAGCGCGATCTCGTTGGGCGTCTTCTGGCGTGATGCGCCTTCGACGAGCGCGATCATGCGGTCGAGGAAGGTTTCGCCTGGATTGGAAGTGATCTTGACGCGAAGCCAGTCGGAGAGCACTTTGGTGCCGCCGGTGACGGCGGAGCGATCGCCGCCGGCCTCGCGGATGACGGGCGCGGACTCGCCGGTGATGGCGGACTCGTCGACGGAGGCCACGCCTTCAATCACTTCGCCGTCGCCGGCGATGTACTGGCCGGCTGCGACGTAGATGATGTCGCCGGCACGGAGCAGACCGCTGGCTACTTCTTCAAAGGTGCCGTCGGCCTTGTAGCGCTGGGCAATGGTCTCGCCCTTGGCCTTGCGGAGCGTGTCGGCCTGCGCTTTGCCGCGGCCCTCGGCCATGGCCTCGGCGAAGTTGGCGAAGAGCACGGTGAACCAGAGCCACAGGGTGATCTGCAGATTGAAGCCGAAGCCGGGGCGGTTGTGGATGAGGTTGTCGCAGAGCAGCGCGGAGGTGAGCACGCTGCCGACCTCGACGACAAACATGACGGGATTCTTCATCATCCAGCGCGGGTCGAGCTTGCGGACGGAGTCCAGCAGCGCCTGGGCG
Organism: Occallatibacter sp.; assembly: GCA_035642355.1. Taxonomy (GTDB): domain Bacteria; phylum Acidobacteriota; class Terriglobia; order Terriglobales; family Acidobacteriaceae; genus Telmatobacter. The sequence goes on along the minus strand of DASQSP010000188.1, from coordinate 4,758 downwards.
ATGATTTTTGAATTCCAAAGACTTGTCTTTTCAGCCATGACAGTTCGTCTCTTTCTTGTTCTTCCGCTACGCGGGCTTGATCGTGAACAGAGCGGGTTAGAAAAGCTGGCCGGACTTGAGCAGCAGGTGTTCGAGTATGGGGCCGAGGCTGAGCGCTGGGAAGAAGGTGAGCGCGCCGAGGATGAGCACCACGCCGATGAGCAACACGGTGAACAGCGGTGTGTGCACGGGGAAGGTGCCGGGCGAGGGCGGCGCGCTTTTTTTCTGCGCTAGGTTGCCGGCGAGGGCGAGCACGGGAATCATCATGAGGAAGCGGCCGATGAGCATGTCCCAGCCGAGGGCGACGTTATAGCCCCAGGTGTTGGCGTTGAGGCCGGCGAAGGCGGAGCCGTTGTTGCCCGCGCCGGAGGTGAAGGCGTAGAGAATTTCGGTGAGGCCGTGGGGCCCGGCGTTGTTGAGCGAGGAGAGGCCCATTTTCGGCGACAGGAGGAATACGGCGGTGAGGTTGAGGATGATGAGCGGGAAGATGAGCACGTAGAGCATGGACATCTTGACGTCATAGGCCTCGATTTTTTTGCCGAGATACTCCGGTGTGCGGCCGACCATGAGGCCGGCGATGAACACCGCGAGCACGACGAAGATCAACATGCCGTAGAGACCGGAGCCGACGCCGCCGAAGATGACTTCGCCGAGCATGATGTTGAGCAGGGGAATCATGCCGCCGAGAGGAGTGAAGCTGTCGTGCATGCTGTTGACGGCGCCGCAGCTTGCGTCGGTGGTGATGGTGGCGAAGAGGGAAGACTCGGCGATGCCGTTGCGGACTTCCTTGCCTTCCATGTTGCCGCCGGGCGCGGTGAGTGTGGCGGTTTGTTGCGCGCCGTGGATGAGGGGATGAGGGTGCGACTCAGCCCAGTAGACGGTGGTGAAGCCGACGGCGAAGAGCACGAACATGGCGGCGAAGACCGCCCAGCCGTGGCCGCGGGAGCCGGTCATTTTGCCCAGCATGTAGGTAAGGCCGGCGGGGATGATGAAGATGGAGATGATCTGGAGGAAGTTGGAGAACGGCGTGGGATTCTCGAACGGATGCGCGCTGTTGGCGTTGAAGAATCCGCCGCCGTTGGTGCCGAGCATCTTGATGGCTTCCTGCGAGGCAACCGGGCCCTGTGCGATGGTCTGGGTTGCGCCTTCGAGGGTGTGCGCGACGGTGTAGGCGTGGAGATTTTGCGGCACGCCCTGCGCGACTAGAAGAAGCGCATAGAGGATGGAGCCAGGGAGGAGTATATAGAGAATCGTCCGCGTTGTATCGACCCAGAAGTTGCCGATGGTGGCTGAATTTGTGCGCTTGATGCCGCGCACCAACGCGACGGCGGCAACTATGCCAACGGCGGCGGAGAAAAAGTTATGCGTGGCGAGGCCGGCCATCTCGGTGAGATAGCTCATGGTGGATTCGGGCGTGTAGGACTGCCAGTTGGTGTTGGTGGTGAAGCTGGCGGCGGTGTTCCAGGCGAGGTCGGGGCTGACGGCGGCGAGAGACTGCGGGTTCCAGAGCTTGATGACTGCCTGCAGGCGCTCGATGCCATAAGTGAGCACCAGGCTGACGGCGGAGAAGCCCAGCATGGCATAGGCGTACTGACGCCAGTTCATCTCCTGATCGGCATTGATCGCGCAGAGCCTGTAGAGGAGCCGCTCGATGGGGCGGAGAATGGGGTCGAGCCAGGTGCGCTCGCGCTCAAGCACGCGGGTGAGATAAATACCCATGGGGCGTACCGTGAGCAGAAGAACAACGCAGTACAGCGCAAACTGCAGCCAGCCGTTCGCAGTCATGTCAGAATTTCTCCGGGAAGAGCAGGGAGACGGTGAGGTGAATCATCAAGAGAATGGCCAGGATGAGGGCGACGATCGTAATCCAGTCCATGGGCTACCTCAGCTTCTGGCATGCCTTGACGTAGAGAAACGCCAGGCCGAAGAAGAGCACCGTGAAAAGCAGCATCGTGAGATCTTGCATGGTGAGAACCTCAATCCGTGAGCAGGCATGGCGGGCGGGCCCCGGCATGGCCTCATGCAACAGGATTGATTTTGCAATGGGGAGTATTGAGAGGGGAGAAGGGAAAGCTAAAGAAGTAATAAAGACCGATGCGTGGGGCGATGGGTGCTACTGGGCGTCGCCGACCCAGCCTTCGGGCACGAAGCGGTAGCCGACCCAGGGCTCGGTCTGGATGTACTGGCGTCCGGTTTCGTTTTCGAGTTTCTTGCGCAACTGGCCGACGAAGACGCGGAGATACTCGGGCTGATGCGCAGACTGCGCGCCCCACACGGCGGTGAGCAGAGCGCGATGGGTCATGACTTTGCCGGCGTTGCGCGCCAGATGCAGCAGCAGGTCGAATTCCTTGGGGGTCAAGTGGATGGGTTTGCTCTGCACGGTGATCGAATGGGCACTCACGTCGATGACAAAGTCGCCGGTTTCGAGGGCTGTTGCGGTCCGCTCCGGGGCGCGGCGTAGATGCGCCCGCACGCGGGCCAGCAGCTCCTGAATGGAAAAGGGTTTGGTGACGTAGTCGTCGGCGCCGGCGTCGAGAGCTTCCACCTTGGAGCGCTCGTGATCGCGTACGGAGAGCACAATGACCGGCGTGGAGGAAGAGGCACGGATGGCGCGGCACACTTCGACGCCGGTCATCTCCGGCATCATCAGGTCGGTGATGACCAGGTCCGGCAGCCATTCGTTGAACAGACGCAGGCCTTCTTCGGGATCGTTGGCGATGCGTACGTCGAAGCTCTGCGCGGTGAGCGCGGCGCGGAGCACGCGGGTGATCTGCGACTCGTCGTCGATTACAAGAATGCGCTCGGCCATTTTCGTACTTGTCCCCGATGAAGATACCATCCTCGGCCGTGGCCGGTATTATTCCCGATGAGACGCCTATGCCGATGCCCGCTCATGCCCGCGCAGCCGCACAAGGTCTGGGAACCACCGCCGCGGCGCTTGCGACCACCGCAGTGCTGGCGGGTCTGGGCGCCAGCGCGACGACCGCGGGCATGATCTTTCTGGTGGTCGTGGTGTGGACGGCGACGCAGGCCGGCATGGTTCTCTCGCTTTACTGCGCGTTCCTCTGCACGCTGAGTTTCGATTATTTTTTTCTGCCGCCGGTGCGCACGTTTACCCTGGCCGGAGCGGCGGAATGGGTGGCGATATTCTCGTTTGTGGCCTGCTCGGTGGCCGCGGGCCGCGTGGCGGAGCGTGCGAGAAGGCAGGCGCAGCAGGCGGAGCAGCGGCGCGCTGATGTGGAGCGGCTCTACACGCTGAGCCAGGAGATGATGCTGATTGACGATGCCGCGGGCCTGATGAGCCGACTGCCGGGGATGATCCACCGCATCTTTGTGTTGGAGGGAGTGGCGCTGCAGGAGAGGGATGGCGGCCGTTTTTTTGCATCGGTGGCGGACTTTCCGGCGAGCATGCAGGCCAGCTTGAGCGCGGTGGGGCAAGTTCAGGTTCAGGGCCAGGGAACCGTGGAGATTGTTCCCGGCGAGATTGCTGCGCTTCCGCTGATGCTGGGCATGCGCCAGGTGGGCACACTGGGCTGGAAGCCGGATGCGCTTTCGCGCGAGGTGGCCACGGCGATTGCCGCGCAGGCGGCGATTGCGCTGGCCCGCGCCATCGCGATTGAAACTTCGACCCGTATTGAAGCGACACGCGAAGGAGAACGGCTGCGCACGGCGCTGGTGGACTCGCTGACGCATGAGCTGCGCACGCCGCTCACGTCGATCCGCGCGGCCGCGACCACGCTGGTGCAGGCCGAAGGGCTGGATGACGCGGCGCGGCTGGATCTGGCGGCGATTGTGGACGAGGAGAGCGCGCGGCTTGATGCGTTGATTGGCGAGGCCGTGGAGATGGCGGAGATCGATGCCAACGTGGTGCAGGTGCATCCCGAGCCGGTGCGTCCGGGCACGCTGCTGCGGCAGGCGCTGGCGAAGTCACAAAGCGCGCTGGCGAAGCACCAGGTCATGGTGACTGCCGAAGAGCCGGACACGGTGGCGCTATTCGATCCGCAACTGCTGGGCCGGGTGCTGCGGCATGTGCTGGAGAACGCCGCGCGCTATGCGCCGGCGGGCGGCAGGATTGTGTTGCGCAGCCGGCGCCGGGAGGGCCGGCTGGAATTCGAGGTGGAGGATGACGGGCCCGGCATCGATGCGGCCGATCAGCCGCTGATCTTCGAGAAGTTTTATCGCGGGAAGAACAGCGGCGCGAAGGGCAAGGGAACCGGCATGGGCCTGGCCATTGCGCGCGCCATAGTGACCGCGCATGGAGGCGGGATGGAGGCGATGAGCCCGCCGGGACAGGGCACGACGATACGCTTCTGGGTTCCGCTGCGGGAGAAGGAAGCAGGCGGTGCGCGATAGCTCTCTGGTACCGTGACCGTGAAGATTCGTAGTTTCCCAGGTCTTCCGCCGCGGGGGACGAGACCCCACCCCAGCGACGAAGACCTGTCGCCGTGGACCCCGGATCTGGGGCACCCGGCACCCGGCCGGAAATATAGGGGGGTGGGGGGGGGTGCCTTCTGCTTGTAACGCCTTTGGTTTCAACGGCGGCTTATCTTCGTCGGCGATTTTAGCGAATGTTTGGCGAAGATTCATGCCGTGAGTCGTAAGAACAGGACTGCTGAGGGTGCACTCTGTTTGAGGTTTCACTCTCTTGAGGATACGGGATTCGGGGAAATAGTCCGCAAAGGGATGTGGCCTGGATTGAGGGGGTTGGGAGGATTGGTG
>DASQSP010000187.1:0-2403 GCA_035642355.1 Occallatibacter sp. | reverse complement strand
CTCTTCGCGATGCATCAGCAGTTTGCGCGTACGGGTTTCATCGTGGTTAGCGGCGTTGCCGTGCGAATAAGGACCGATATGTACATTCAGCAGAAAGGCTTCGCCGTCTTTGACCAGGCCGTAGGCGTCGCGGAGATTGGCCTTGCCCTCGCGGATCGACTTGACCTCCGTGCCGCGCAGGGCCACGCCGGCCTCGAACTTCTCGATGAGGAAGTAGTTGTGGCTGGCGGAGCGGTTCAGGGCGGCGTCGCGCTCGCCGCTGGCCACGGGGTCGCGGGGACGCGCGGGCTTTTGCGGTCCGGTGCGCTCCTGCGGGACGATAACGTGGCTGGACTGGCGCGGCATGGCGAAGAAACCTCGAATCTTCATCGTAGCATCGGTACGAAGTTGCCCGGGCGCTTCCCAGCCACGGAATTGGCAGTCGCGCCACTTTGGTCTGTAACCTTGGCGCAGGCCGCGCTTTGTTAGAATGAGGCTGCATCGGATGGGTTTCCACAACACACGCGATTGCGTCAGGAGCGGCCAGGGCCGCCCGCTGCGGTTTCCCGCGTTTGCGGGGCAGCACAGGACGCTGGAGAGTTTCTTGATGAAGTGCCGCCCCGCCGCGCCGGTCGCAGTCCGGTTTTTTCGCCGCATCCTCTGTCTTGCCGTGCTGGCTGGCTGGGTTGGCGCCGGCTTTGCGGAGCACGCGCAGTCGGCAAAGTCGTTCTACAAAGAGGGGCAGAAGGCAGAGGCTCGCGAAGACTACGACACCGCCTTCCAAAGCTATCAGCACGCATACGAGATTTCGCCCAAGGATATCGTCTATAAGGAAGCCTACTTCCGGGTGCGGACGGAAGCCTCGGCCGGGCACCAACTGAAGGGGCGCAAGCTGTTCGAGACCGGCGACGAGCAGGGCGCGCTGATCGAGCTGCTGCGCGCCACCGAGATTGACCCGACCAACGAGGCGGCGCAGGAGGAGATCAACCGGATTCGTTCGCTGCACCAGGAGCAGCCGGTGGCGGCGGATGCGGCGATTCCGTCGCCGGCGGGCAATCCGGAGGATGTGGACACGATTGCCGCGCCGGTGCGGCTGAGGCCCATCACCAACGAGCCGCTGACGCTGCACATGGGCGCGGATTCCAAAGTCGTTTATCAGGCGGTGGGTAAGGCCGCCGGCGTGAATGTGCTCTTCGATCCGGATTACACGGGCAAGAACATCCAGGTGGACCTGAACGCGGTGTCCCTGCTCGACGCGTTGCGCATTATCGGCACGGAATCCAACACGTTCTGGCGGCCCATCACCAGCAACACCATCTTTGTGGCGGCCAACACGACGCCCAAGCGCCGCGAACTGGAAGATGTGGCGGTCGAGACCTTCTATTTAACCAACGCCTGGCAGCAGAACGACCTGAACGACGTGCAGACGGCGCTGCGCAACGTGCTCACCAGCCCCAGCTTCAAGGACTATGGCGTAGCCAGCCAGAATGCGATTGTGGCGCGCGGCACGCCGGACGAGCTGCTGCTGGCGCAGAAGATCATCGACGATCTGGACAAGGCGCGGCCCGAGGTGGTGGTGGACATCGCGGTGCTCGAAGTGAGCAAGAACTGGGAGCGGACGCTGGGCATCGCGCTGCCGACGAGCGCGGGCGTGACGCTGCAGCCACCCAACAGCACCACATCGTCGTCGACGACGACCACGACGACCGGCACGACCACGTCGTCGAGCCCGTCACTCTATAACCTGGCCCACCTGAACTCGACGGAGTTCGCGGTGAACATTGGCTCGGCCACGGCCAACGCGCTGCTGACCGACTCGAATACGAAAACTTTGCAGAATCCGCGCATCCGCTCCACCGACGGGCAGAAGTCGACCCTGAAGATCGGCTCGCGCATCCCCATCGCGACAGGCTCATTCCAATCGGGCGTGGGCGCGGTTGCCGGGGTGTCGCCGCTGGCCGAGACGCAGTTCCAGTACATCGACATTGGCGTGAACATCGAGCTGACGCCGACCGTGCACTACAACCACGACGTGACCATGAAACTGGCGATCGAGGTGAGTTCGGAGAGCAACAACGTCACCATCGAAGGCGTTACCGAGCCCATCATCGCGCAGAAGAAGACCGACCAGACCATCCGCCTGCATGAGGGCGAGGCCACCATCCTGGGCGGCATTCTGGAACAGCAGGATATCCAAAGCTGGACCGGGATACCGGGGCTGAGTTCGATTCCGTTTTTGAAGTATCTGTTCGGCTCGAAGGATCACCAGAAAACGGACGACGAGGTCGTCTTTCTGCTGGTTCCGCACATTGTGCGCTCACCCTATCTGACGCCGCAAAACCTGCGGCCGGTGGATACGGGCGTGGGCACATCGATTGAACTGCGCCACACGGAAGCGGCCGATACGCCGGCCTTTACGCCTGC
>DASQSP010000186.1:0-10076 GCA_035642355.1 Occallatibacter sp. | reverse complement strand
TGCGATCGAGCTGCTGGCGAAGCGCGCGCCGGGAAGTCTGAAGGCGCCCGAGGGCGTGGAGTTTCCTGCGACCTGCATTGAGGACGACGAGCTGGACGCGGCGGGCATGTCGCGCGACGAGTTGGCACGGATGATTGCGGGGCCGGATCGAGCGCGGGTGCGGACCTGGCTCGAAGGTTTGCCGCTGGAGCAGCGGGTGGTTTTTGTGCTGCGCGCGGTGGCGGCGATTCCTGCCGGTGAGACGGCGGCCTTGCTGGCGGCCCACGGCGGCGCGGGCGCGGCGGGCTGGACCGCGGATCAGGTGCGCGAGGTGTTTCGGCAGGCGCTGTGCTCGCTGGCCTCGCAACTGCTGCATGCGGCCAACGCGCGCTAGGCATGGCCGGCCCAGCGTTGTAAATGTGGCCCGGAGATGGCCTGCGGACGGCTCATTCCTTTCTTCGATACACTGGAGCCAGCAACCTGAACCGCTCCCAGATTAAGAACCGTTCAATGCTGTCCGGCATCCATAACTGAGCATGCCACTTTACGGTGCGAGCGGAATAACCTCCGCGGTGATTCGAAGACGATCCATGCCCCTTGACTACTCAAGATTGAATCGGGAATTTTTTTGCTCCCGCATTTCGGGCCGAACTCCCGTCCAGGCGTGCGGGACTCTCGCGCTGGCGGCGCTGCTTGCGCCGGTGCTGGCAGGGCACGGATCTCAGTTGGCGGCGCAAACCGTGCCGCCGACGGGTGTTTCCACGGCGCCGACGGCGCAGAGCTTTCAGGGCAGCGTGGCCGCGGGCGAGGTGTCGGCGGAGCCGCTGGGGCTGTCGCTGGACGACGCGATGCAGCGGGGCCTCAAGAACAACCTGGGCGCGCTGCTGAGCAACACGCAGACGGCGCAGGCGCGGGGCGAGCGGCTGAGCCAGTTGCAGGCGCTGCTGCCGGAGGTGGACTTCAAGGCGGTGGAGAGCGTGAGCCAGATCGATCTGTCGGCCGAGGGCTTCCGTGTGCCGGGGGTTCCGCAGCTCATCGGGCCGTTTGGCTATACCGATCTGCGGGCGACGCTGACCTGGTCGCTGGTGGACGTGCCTTCGCTGCGCGATTATCTGGCGGCCCGGCACCAGTTTCGCGCGGCGCAGTTGAGCGCCGAGGACGCGCGCGAGATGGTGGTGCTGACGGTAGGCAATGCCTACCTGCTGGTGCTGGCTGACGAGTCGCAGGTGGCGAGCGTGCAGTCGCAGGTGGCGACGGCCAAAATTTCGCTGGATCAGGCGGTGGCCAACCACGAGGCAGGCACTGCTCCGCTGCTGGACGAGCTGCGGGCGCGGGTGGATTATCAATCGCTGGAGCAGCAACTGATTGTGGCGCAGAATAATCTCGAAAAGGACAAGCTGGGGCTGGCCCGGGTGATCGGGTTGCCGCTGGCGCAGAAGTTTACGCTGACCGATACGGCGCCCTACGCGGCCTTCGACCAGATCGATGTGGACGCGGCGATCCGCGATGCCAAGGCCAACCGCAAGGATCTGGCGGCGCTGGTGGAACAGGGTGAAGCGGTTGGCGAGCAGCGCAAGGCGGCGACGGCGGAGCGGTTGCCGAACGTGAAGTTCTCCGGCGACTACGGCGACATTGGCGTCAACGTGGCCAGCTCGCATGGCACGGGCACCGCGCAGGGCACGCTGAATGCGCCGTTGTTCAAGGAATTCGGGCTGCGCGGCGATGCCGAGGTGGCGCAGTCGCAACTGGACGCGGCGCGCGCGCAACTGAGCGACAAGCAGGCGCAGGTGGACGCCGATGTGCGCGAGGCGCTGCTGGATATTGCCTCGGCGCAGAAGCAGGTGGAGGTTTCGCGCTCCAGCGTGGACCTGGCCAGCGAGGCGCTGAGCGAGGCGCAGCAGCGCTACGCCAATGGCGTGAGCGACAATCTTGCCGTGAGCCAGGCCGAACAGTCGCTGGCCCAGGCCAACGACCAGTATGTCGCCAGCCTCTACCGGCACAATGTGGCCAAGCTCAGCCTGGCGCGTGCCGTGGGTGCGGCGCAGAACTACAGGAACTATCTGGGAGGAAAGTAACCGTGGCGGAATCTACCCCAACAATGGCGCGGCCCGAGACCGACGAAAGCACAGAGCCGGTAAAGCCGAAGTCCAGCCGCAGAGGCATCGTCGTCGTAGTGCTGGTGGTGGTGCTGCTGGCCGGTGTGTGCCTGTGGTGGCGCTCCACCTTTACCGAGGACACGGACGACGCGCAGGTGAACGGACACCTGATCCAGATCAGCTCGCGCATTAGCGGTCAGGTAATCAAGGTAGACGTGGACGAAAACCAGTTTGTGAAGGCCGGCGACCCGATTGCCGAGCTCGACCCGCGGGATTATCAGGTGGCGGTGGAGAATGCGCAGGCGGCCCTGGCCAGCGCGCAGGCCAATGCCGCCGCGGCGCAGGTGAACGTGCCGCTCACATCGATCAACACCACATCGAATCTGGGTTCGGCAGGCGCGGATGTGAGCGGCGCGCATGCGTCGGTGAGCCAGGCCGAGCAGCAACTGCAAGCGTCGGTGGCCCGCGTGGCGCAGGCGAATGCCAACAACGTAAAGGCGCAGTCCGATCTGGTGCGCTACAAGCCGCTGGTCGCCAAGGACGTGATCAGCAAGCAGCAGTATGACGCGGCGGTGGCGGCGGCCGATGCGGCGGCGGCCTCAGTCGCCGATGCCGAGGCCAGCCAGAAGGCGGCGGCCGACGGGGTGCGCGTGGCGCACGACCGCGAGGCTCAGGCTCAGGCGCTGATGAAGTACGCCGAGACAGGTCCGCAGCAGGTGGCGGCGCAGAGCGCGCGTGCCCGCCAGGCGCAGGCTCAGGTCGAGCAGGCCCAGGCGCAACTGGACCAGGCCCGGCTGAATCTGGGCTATACCAAAATTGTGGCGCCGGTGGCCGGAATCGTGACCAGCAAGAGCGTGGAGATCAACCAGAACGTGTCCGTGGGGCAGAACCTGATGACGCTGGTCTCGCTCGAAGATATCTGGATCACTGCGAACTTCAAGGAGACGCAACTGGAGCACATGCGCGCCGGGCAGCCGGTGGAGATTCATGTGGATGCGACGGGCAAGAACTATTCTGGCAAGGTAACGCAGATCGGCGGCGCCACGGGCTCGGTGCTGTCACTGTTTCCGCCGGAGAACGCGACCGGCAACTATGTGAAGGTGGTGCAGCGGCTGCCGGTGCGCATCGACTTGACGGATCTGAAGAACGAAGACCCGGATCACAACTTGCGGCCCGGCTTGAGCGTGGAGCCGAAGGTGCGGGTGAAGTGAGACGAAGCTTCTAGCCTCTGGCTACTAGCTTCTAGCTCAAACAAAAGCCAGGCCCTCCGCGGAGGGCCTGGCTTTTTGCGATGCGGCTGGGCTATTTCTGCTCCGACGCGATCCGGGCCTCGCGACTGGTGCGCTTGCCGCGCTTGCGAAACAGTTTGGTTTCGCGGCAGATGGGACACTCCCACGGGAAGTAGCCGAAGAAGGGGTAGACCCGCATCTGCATAAAGCCCTGGCGAGGCAGACGCCGCAGGTGGCGCGACCCGCATGCGGGGCAGGCGAACTCAGAGGCGCCGTTAGCAGGCGGTGGAGCTGTCATATCAGACAAGTGCGACTCTCTCCGAAAGCAGCAAATTCGACCTCATGCCGAACTGAGGCTTACACCATATTAGTGCTCTCACTCCCGGGAGGGAACCCCTCCGCGACGGGAGGGACTGCGTTCGCTAACCCTGGAGCCGGGCGAGGCCGCGGCGGGCAAGGTCGGCCACGGCGCGGGCCAGCGTGGGCGAGTTATTGAGCGACTCCGGCCGCTCGAGCCGGATGCCGATCCTCGCGGCATACTGCTTGAAGGCAATGTCGATGTCGTACAGTATCTCGACGTGGTCGCAGAGGAAGCCGATGGGCTGCAGGAGCACGGTCGTTACGCCTTCGGCCGCCATCCTGTCCAGGGTCTCTTCGACGGTGGGTCCGGTCCATTTGATCGGTGGGCCGCCGCTCGCGCCCTGGCTCTGAAAAGCGAAATCCCAGCGGGGAACTTCAGGCACGCGCTCGGCGACGAGGGTGGCAGTGCGGCGCGCGTCTTCAGCGTAAGGGTCTGCGCCCTCGCCGGGCCAAAGGCGCGGACCGTCGTCCGGCACGGCAGGCGGCTCCACGGTGCGGGTGGGCACGCTGTGCGCGGTAAAGAGCACGGGCACGGGCGCGCCGGTTTCGGCTGAGACCTTTTGTTGCGCCGCGCGCAGGCGCTCGGCAAACGCGTCGGCGAGAAGCGGATGGCCGGCCCAGCCGCGGGTGAAGTCAATGCGGATGGGGCCGGCCTCGGCGCGCACCGCGCGCTCATAGAGGCCGACGCTGGTGCGCGAGTTCTGCGGGGCAAGGCAGAGGACGGCGGCTTCTTCCACGCCGTCGGCGCGCATCTGCCCAACCACGTCGGGAATGTAGGGACGCCAGTTGCGCATGCCGGCGTAGACCTTGACAGGCTGGCCGGATGCGGCGAGCTCGGTTTCGACTAGCTGCGCGTGCTCCATCGTCAGGTCCGTGAGCGGGCTACGGCCGATGAGCGCGTAGCGGTGCTGAATTTCTTCGATGACGTGCCGCGGCATGGGCCTGCCGCTGACGACGTTGCGGAGGTAGTCGGGGATCTGATCGATGGTTTCGGGTGTGCCGTGGGCGAGGAGGAGGACGGCCTGCTTAGGCATGCGCCTCCTCCAGACGGAACTCGCGGACCATTTTGACGACGGCTTGCACGTTCTCGACCGGCGTGCCTGGAACGATGCCGTGGCCGAGGTTGAAGATGTGGCCGGGACGGCCGTTGGCGGCGCGCAGGATGGCTTTGACGCGCTGCTCCAGGATTTCCAGAGGCGCGAAAAGCGTTATTGGATCGAGGTTGCCCTGCACGGCGTGGCTGGGGCCGACGGCGCGCCAGCCTTCGTCGAGGGGCTGCCGCCAGTCGAGGCCGATCACGTCCGCGCCTGTGGCGGCCATGGCGCTGAGCAGGCCGGCGGTTTCAACGCCGAAGTAGATGACCGGCACGCCGAGGGCCTGCACGGCGCGGACCAGGCGCTTGGAGGCCTCGAAGGCGTAGTCGTGGTAATCGTCGAGGGCGAGCGCGCCGACCCAGGAATCGAAAATTTGGATGACATCCGCGCCGGCCTGCACCTGCAGCCGGCAGTACTCCGTCAGGACGACGACAAGCTTATCCAAGAGACTGCGCCACGCAGTGGTGTCGGTGTACATCATCTGCTTGGTGTGGATGTAATTGCGCGAGCCGCCGCCCTCGATCATGTAGCTGGCGAGGGTGAAGGGCGCGCCGCAGAAGCCGATGATGCCGAGGCGGTCGCGGAAGTGCGCGGCGACCTTCTCGATGGCGCGGGCGACGTAACTGAGATCGTTGGCGCGGTCGGTGCGCAGGGCGCGAACGTGCTCGGCGGTTCTAACCGGGTGATGCACGACCGGCCCCTCGCCGGCCTGGAACTCGAAGGGCAGTCCCATGGGCTCGAGGGGCAGCAGCAGATCGGCAAAGATGATGGCCGCGTCCACGCCGAGCTTTTCCGCGGCGGTGATGGTGACCTCGGCGGCGATCTCGGGCTGCTTGCAGATTTCGACCAGCGTGTGGTGCTGGCGGATGTCGCGGTACTCCTGCATGTAGCGGCCGGCCTGGCGCAGGAACCAGACGGGGGTGCGATCGACGGGCTTGCGCAGGCAGGCGCGGAGGAAGCGGCTGCCGGCCAGAAGGCTCTCCGGCGCGGCGGAGGATGGATCGAGGATCTCCATGCTGAGACGATTTTAGCGGGCTGCGCGCGGAGGGCGAGTTGACGAAGCATGCTGCGGATATTTAGGCACTTCCGCGCCAGTGTCACCGTTTCTTTGCGGCTTTCACTTGAGAACTCCGCGGAGTGCTAGCTCTATGCCGAGGAGCGAGCGGTTCTTCTACTACTTGTTCGGCCTTGATGACGCCTGGGAGATGTCTTGCTGCACAGGCGGTCTTGATACCCAAGAAGCGAACGAGTTTACGAATATGACCATTTTCCACCGGGTCAGCTTTAGGAAATGTTCGGTATACCTTGCCACCAAAATGAACCACCCGGCTGTGATTCGCGAGTCGAATCGTATAGCCGGGTGCACATTCTTTCAACATTTTTTCAACTGCTGATAGCAACGTCGAAGCGGACATTACGCAACTTTCGCGAGCGAATCCTGGATGTTGTTTGCCGGTTTGAGATCCGACTTTTTCTGTTTCTCAAGACGGTCGATTCTTATTCCCAATTGGTAGTCACTTGGGTGCTTTCGGGGCAGTTTCTTGAACGGCTCTGTGATCGAATCTTCGTTCTCGCGCAGGCTTTTCAATGCCGCATCCCAACGAGAACTCTCTTGAGCATCTTCCTCGAAGAACTCCTGCACAGCTTTTCTGAATGCGAGGAATCCCTTGCACTCCTCCGCTAAATCAAACAGCGCTTCTTTGTATCTGTTTCGGAAATCGACGAATGCTTCATTGGGTGTATCGCCAGAGCCGGCTACAGCACCTGGGCACACGCCATACATCCACCATTTTCCGTCTTCCTGTTCCACGACAGCTTTGCCCGTCACAACGATGCCTGCGAGGAACCCGCATCCTGTGACTACATCCTGCAATGTGAACACGAGCGGATGGAGATGTATCAATTCACTCATGTTTCGCTCCAACCATCGGATTTAGTACTGGGCTATTCTTCGGCGCGTGTTTCGGAACCTTGACACGTTTGTCGGAACGATACCACGCGAAATTCCCGCTTGTCCTCTTTATTGGCCTCTGTCAAGAGTAAATCTTTATGCTCGATCCCGTTCGGAATATGGGACGCGGAATCATCCCGAAGGTTTTGGACCCTTACCCACACATCGCTTGGTCAGCAAGAGTCAGCTTCGGTTGTCGAGGCAACCCTCGATAGGGATCGCGGCTCGATGCGATAGTTCGCGTAAGATTCAGCGAACGTGGCATGAAGCTCATTTCACTGTTTGTTTTCAACATCTAGACGCATTGCGAGTCGATGCTTCGGAGCGAAGAAACGGTGTATCGAGGGGGGGTGGGGGTATCCCTGCCGGGTACGGTTCCTTCAGACGCCAGTTCTGCGTTGCCCGCTGCCTGTTTCCGGTTGCTGTCATTGTCCTAGTGTGCGCTTTTGTGGCGTAATTCTGCGCAAAGCAAAGTGGAGATTTTGGTGAGCAAAATCAATGGGTTGGCGGGGGATGTGCGGGCGTGGGGCTTGACAGCCTTCTCTCTACGCTTCCCAGGCTGCGATGGCGGCGAGGATGGCGGCTCGCTCGTCGGGGACGATGTAGAAGATTTCGTCGAAGACTTCGAGCTTGATGGCGCTGTCGGGCTCGGTGATGAGATGGATTTTGACGGCGAAAAACCTGCCGTTGGCGACCCAATAAACGTTGACCGGGTCGCGGCCTGGCCAGGTGGTGATGTGCCAGCCGCATTGGCCATCAGGCAGCTCGTATTGGATGCCGTTCACGGAGTGCCCGGCGAAGGTTCCCTGGTGATTGTTTTTTGCGATCAGCGTGCGCAAGGAGCTTTCAGGCATTGTTTCCTCATTTAGGGAAGGTCTGATTAAGTCCAGGCGCATTCCCTCGGGGGCTAAAGCCCAGTTAAATTTGTGCTGCTTACGGCACGGCTAAAGCCGTGCCCTTTCAAAACCTCGACCTGATCAGAGATACCTTAGATGATATGCGTTAAACGGCGTTGGGGATCCGGAACGTAAATAGTGTTGAGCTTTCCCACCCATCGCGCATAGAACGCGCGATGGATGGGGCACCCAAGTCAGAGTACTTGATTGCCGGATCTATAGGGAAGCAAGGCGCTACGGGTTTGCGACGACGGGAAGTTTGGCGGCGCTCCATGCGGCGAGGCCGCCGGCCATTTCGATAAGGTTGGTGATGCCGTACTGATGCAGGATGCTGGCGGCGATGGAGGAGCGGTAGCCGCCGGCGCAGTGGACGGCGATGCGGCGGGTGCGAGGGACTTCGGCGATGCGCTCCTGCAGGTGGTTGAGGGGAATGTTGACACTGCCGGGGATGTGGGCGGTCTGCCACTCGCGGGGATTGCGGATGTCGAGCACCAGCGGCGGATCGGAGGCGGCGAGCTCCTCGGCAACCATGGCGGCGGTGACGCGCTCGGTGGGCCAGACCAGATCCGGCCGCTCAGCGAGCGCGGCCATGCCGCCATCGAGAAAGCCGCGCACATGATCGAAGCCGATGCGGCCGAGGCGCAATGCGGCCTCCTGTTCCCTGCCCGGCTCGGCGATGATGACGATGGGGCGGGCGCGATCGAGCAGGGTTCCGGCCCACGTTGCATATTGGCCGCCGAGGCCGATGTTGAGGCTGCCGGCGATATGGCCCTTGGCATACTCCGCGGCGTCGCGCACGTCGAGGACTTGCGCACCGGCGTCGCCGAGGCGGATCACTTCGGCGAGCGTGACAGGCTGCAGAACCTTTTCGAGATTGCTGTCGAGCGTGGCGCGCTCGCGGGTGTTGAGGATGGCGTCGTAGGTGAAGTAGGCCGGCGCGTCGGGCTGGTCGGCGGTGACGAGGCGGATGAACTCCTCTTTGGTCATGGGCTGCAGCGCGTAGTTCATGCGGCGCTGATCGCCGAGCGAGGAGACCGTGTCGGAGGAGAGCTGCTTGCCGCAGAGCGAGCCTGCGCCGTGCGCGGGGTAGACGAGGGTTTCGTCGGGCAGCGGCAGCAGCTTGTTGTGCAGCGAGTCATAGAGATGTGCGCCGAGATCGTTGGCGGTCCAGCCGAGTGAAGCGCGCAGGTCGGGCCGACCAACGTCGCCGATGAAGAGAGTGTCTCCGGTGAGGACGGCGTGCGGGTGGTCTGCATCTTTGTCGAGAGCGAAGACGAGGATGGAGATGGATTCGATGGTGTGGCCGGGGGTTTCGAGAACTTGCAGGCGCAGGCCGGGAAACTCGAGCGTGGCGCCGTCGGTCATGGGGATGAATTTGTATTCGGCCTGGGCACGGCTGCCGAGATGGATGGCGGCGCCGCAGCGGTCGCGCAGCTCGAGGTGGCCGGCGACGAAGTCTGCATGAAAGTGAGTGAGAAAGACGTGGCGGATGGTGAGGCCGAACTGCTCCGCGTCGGCGAGGTACTGCTGGATGTCGCGCTGGGGATCGACGATGACGGCGGTCGCGCTGGCCTCGTCGCCGATGAGGTACGAGGCGTGGGCCAGGCAGCCGAGATAGTACTGCTTGAGGATCATGGATGTGGCCTCTTGCCTTATTGATCCGGCAAGTAAATAGTGCCGTGCTCTCCCACCCTAGCCCTAAAAAAACGCGGCAAGGATGGGGCACCCAAATCACAGTACTTGATTGCCGGATCTATAGTGAATGGGATGGTGCAAGAGTATCGCAGTCGAGGCGGGATCGTATCGCGCGGAATGATGCGAGCAGACAAAAAACGGCCCCCGTTTTCGGCGGGGGCCAAGTTGCCTTGGTTCTCTCGTGTTGCGAGAGGTTTTTTGGCGGCCTACGGCCGGGGAGCCGTGGGTCGGAATGAGCCTCAGGGGGGTGGCTGCGCGGCTGGTTAAGGCCGCTCCGTTCCCTCGTTGGATGCCACACCATGGGGGGATGTGGAGTCCTGGGCCGCCAAACTGTTTTCCATCAACCGAATGTGTACGCTGCTGTGGCGAACTCGGGCGGGCGTGTCGCCGTCCGGGGTCGTGATAGGCGCGTTGCCGAGAGCGACGAAGTGCATGCGGTAGACGGGAATCTGATGTTCGGTAACCATGTAGCGCTCGACTGACTCAGCCAGTCTTTGCGAGCTCTGGATACCGGCGGAGCCGGCGCCGGGGGCGTGGGCTTCGATCTCGATGATGTAACCCTGGTGGCCGGCGAGGTTGGCCGCCATGTCGTCCAACTGACCGCGCGCGGCCTTGGAGAGCTGCGCGCCGCCGTGGAACGGCACATCGAGATCGCTGATCTGGTGGTACTGATCGAGACCGTTGACGGTGGTGTTGAGCTGGTCGACGTGTCCGGAGGCGCCCTGCGCCGTGGTGCTGGCCTGCTGGGCCTGGGTCCCGGCGGTGGTAGCGGTCTG
>DASQSP010000185.1:0-22434 GCA_035642355.1 Occallatibacter sp. | reverse complement strand
CCCGCATGAACGACACCACTCCCACTCCCGAGACCGCTCAGCCCATGCCGGAAGCTGCGCTCCCAGAACCGCTCCCAGAACCGCTCCCAGAACCGTTGCCCGACGCGCCGCCTGCCCCGAGCAAGGTGTATTCCTCAGTCCAGTGGTCCGCCGTGGGGGCCATGCTCATCGTTTGCTTCGCGCTGCTGCTCAGGATCGGCTCACTGAAGCAGGAGATAAATCAGCCGGCTCGCCAATCGGCTGAGCAGGCCGCGTCCGCCGCCCGCGCACAGCGCGTGCTCGATGCGCTCACCGCAAAATCCGCGCAGCATGTGGTGCTCACCGCTGCCGCCGCGCACCCCGAGCCCAGCGGCCGCGCCGTCTATCTCGCCTCCAGCGGCAGCCTCATCTTCCAGGGCAGCAATCTCGCCCCGCTACCCGCCGGCAAAACTTACGAGCTGTGGATTATTCCAGCCGATGGCAAGGCGCCCATTCCCGCCGGTCTCTTTCGTCCCGACGCCGCCGGCAACGCCAGCGTGATTCTGCCGGAACTGCCGCGAGGCGTGCCCGCCAAGGCCTTCGGAGTCACCACCGAGCGCGCCCCGGGCTCCTCTACGCCGACCGCGCCAATTCTGCTCGCAGGCGCCGTGC
The DNA here is from genome assembly GCA_035642355.1 of Occallatibacter sp. Classification (GTDB taxonomy): domain Bacteria; phylum Acidobacteriota; class Terriglobia; order Terriglobales; family Acidobacteriaceae; genus Telmatobacter. The sequence goes on along the minus strand of DASQSP010000185.1, from coordinate 21,804 downwards.
CCGCATCCGGCGAATAGCCGCTTTCGCGCAGGCATCCCGCCCGAACACATATTGCTTGCAAATCGCAAGTCACTTTTTGTAGCGTTGCCCTGTGGCCAGAAAACCGCTCAAAGCACCCATGCCCCGCTCCGGCTGCCCGGTCTGCGTCTCGCTCGAGCAGTTCGGCGACCGCTGGTCGCTTCTGCTCATCCGCGACATGATGGTGCGCGGCTACCGCACCTTCGGCGAGTTCCTCAACGCCGGCGAAGGCATCTCCACCAACATCCTCTCCAGCCGCCTGCGCAGCCTGCAGGCCGCCCAGATCATCTCCGCCGAGCGCGACGAGGCCGACGCCCGCAGCATCCACTACCGGCTCACGGAAAAAGGCATCGCCCTCGCTCCTGCCCTGCTCGAGCTGCTGCTGTGGGCCGCGCGCTAGGAGCAGACCGCCGCGCCCTGCGGCTTTGTGGAGCAGATGGAGCAGAGCCGCGCCGCCGTGCTGGCCGAAACCCATCGCCGCTGGGCCGAGCGCGATCCCACGCCCATTCTGCCTCCGTTCAAAACGCCGCTCGGAAAGCCCGCGGCCACAACCGCAACCAAATCCAGAACCAAATCCAGAACCAATTCCAGGAGGAGGAAATAAAGCCATGAAGATGCCGGGTGCCCCCGGTCCCTCGTCCGCCGCAGCGGAGGGACCGGGGATGGAAGCAACCGCCTTGAAAGGGCACGGCTTCACAGGCTGTGGAAAGACTCCGTCGCAGGGCTGTTTTGTAACAGGGCACGAGTTTACTCGTGCCGCAAATGCCGTACATCGAACGGCGGGCTTTAGCCCCTGCTGAACTTCCCTCACCGGAGAAATTCGTCGAGGAGCAACCGCCTTGAAAGGGCACGGTCCGCGGCGCAATGCCCTGTCAACCCCCAACCCTCCCAACTCCCTCAATCCAGGCCACATCCCTTTGCGCGTTATTTCCTCGAATCCCGTATCCTCAAGAGAGTGCACCCTCCGCAGCCCTGTTCCTTTGACTCGCGGCATGAATCTTCGCCAAACCTTCTCTAAAACCGCCAACAAAGACAAAGCGTCGTTGAAATCAAAGGCGTTACGAGTCTGAAGGTACCCCCCACCCCCCTATATTTCCGGCAATGAAATCCCGTGGCCAGGGCGGGAGAGCACAGCACGATCCACTCGCCGGATCGATAGCCATCATCAAGAGCAAATTTTCTTAGCTGGCGACGAGCGTAGGGCGCTGGCGGCGGGCAAGCAGGGGTTGGAGCTGCTTGTGGGCTTCGTCGACGGAGACGCCATGCCTGGCGCGGAGGGCGTCGACCTTGCCGTGCTCGATGAACTGGTCGGGCCAGCCGATGCGGACGACGGGGACGGCGAGACCGAGGTCTTCGAGAGCCTCAACGACTGCGGAGCCGAAGCCGCCCATGCGGACGTGATCCTCGAAAGTGACGAAGGCGGCGACTCGCCGCGCATAGGCGGCGATCATCTCGCGGTCGAGTGGCTTGACGAAGCGGGGATTGATGACGGCGGCGGAGTGGCCGTCGCGCTCGAGACGTGCGGCGAGTTCCTGGGCGAGGGTGAGCATGGGACCGAGGCCGAGGATGGCGACGTCGGAGCCGTCGGAGATCACTTCGGCCTTGCCGATGGGGAGGACGGCGGGCGCGGCTTTGCGCGCGACGCCGGCGACGGCGCCGCGGGGATAGCGAATCGCACTTGGACCGGGGAGGGTGAGCGCGGTCTTCATCATGTCGGCCAGCTCGTCTTCGTCTTTGGGCGCCATGAGGGTCATCTCGGGGATGCCGCGCAGATAGGCGATGTCGAAGAGGCCGTGATGGGTGGGGCCGTCGTCGCCGGAGAGGCCGGCGCGATCCATGCAAAAGAGCACGGGGAGCTTTTGCAGGGCGACGTCGTGGACGATGGGATCGAAGGCGCGCTGCAGGAAGGTGGAGTAGATGGCGCAGACGGGGCGGTAGCCCCGGGTGGCCATGCCGGCGGCGAAGATGACGGCATGTTCCTCGGCGATGCCTACGTCGAAGTAGCGGCGGGGGTGATGGGGGCGGAAGTGATCGAGGCCGGTACCGTTGGGCATGGCGGCGGTGATGGCGACCACGCGCGGGTCCTCGTTGGCGAGCTGGACGAGGGTGTTGGCGAAGACCTCGGAGTAAGTGACCTGGCCGGCGGCGGTGCGGCCTGTTTCGGGGTCGTAGGGGCCGAGGCCATGAAACTTCTTCTGGCCGTCGAGGGCGGGCTGGAAGCCGCGGCCTTTCTCGGTGAGGATGTGGAGCAGGACGGGGCGGTCTTCCTTCTTGAGGAACTCGAAGGTCTCGATGAGCAGCGGGAGATTGTGGCCGTCGATGGGGCCGAAGTACTGGAGGCCGAACTCCTCGAAGAGGATGGAGGGCCAGAGCATGCTTTTGGCGGCTTCCTCGGCGCGGCGAACGACGGTGATGGCGGTCTTGCCGCCGAAGCGCTCGACGAGTTTGGCGGCCGACTCGTGGAAGTTGCGGTAGCGGTCGTTGGTGACGATGCGGTGAAAGTAGCGGGCGATGGCGCCGACGTTGCGGTCGATGGACCACTCGTTGTCGTTGAGCACGACGATGAGGCGCTTGGTCTGCTCGCCGATGTTGTTGAGGGCCTCGAAGGAGATGCCGTTGGTGAAGGCGGCGTCTCCGGCGACGGCGACGACGTGCTCGTGTCCGCCGGCGAGGTCGCGGGCCACGGCCATGCCGAGGGCGGCGGAGAGCGCCGTGCCGGCGTGGCCCGCGCCGTAGGAGTCGTGGTCGCTCTCGGTGCGGAGCATGAAGCCGTTGAGTCCGCCGGGCTGGCGGATGGTGTCGAACTGCTGGCGGCGGCCGGTGAGGATCTTGTGGATGTAGGACTGATGGCTGACGTCGAAGACGAACTTGTCGGTGGGAGTGTCGAAGACGGCGTGCAGGGCGAGGGTGAGCTCGACGACGCCGAGATTGGGGCCGAGGTGGCCGCCGGTTTTGGAGAGGGTCTGGATGAGGAAGGCGCGAATCTCTTCGGCGAGGGCTTCGAGTTGGGCGGGCTTGAGCCGCTTGATGTCCGCGGCGGAGTGAATAGACTCCAGCAACGCTCCCATGAACATCCTTCCCCCGGGAAACTCCGGGCACTCAAACCCGCGGCGAAGGGGCATTCCATGGAGCCAGCCTTCTTCCGCCACAATGTGTTAACCGCCAGTATACCAACCGTTGAACCGGAGCCGGCTGTCGAGTAGTGGGTCAGTTTGAATCCACAGAACGTCGCTTACTGCGAACGCACTATAGATAAAGGACACTTCCATGCTTGAAAAGGAAGAGCGATTACAGCTTGTTCACTCTGTGCTCAATGAGCGATTATGACGAGCAATGACGATGCGGAAGTTCTTACGACTGTCCTGGTTTTTCTGTTGCGCAGCTCTTAGCTCTCATCGACCCGCTGACGCTCAGCAAACAGCGCTGATCGAGATCTTGCAAGCGAACCGCTATCAACTCACGGTACAGGATGGGGAGATGAGTGGAACAGGTGCCCCATTTCTCAGGAAAGCACTCTCTGAAGCTCAGTTCGTCGCCATTGGCGAAGAACATGGAACGCGCGAAGTCCCACAGTTCGTCTGGGCAACATGCCGGGCGATGGCAAAGGACGGCCTCGACGCCATGGCCATCGAATCCGGCCCACTGGTGACGGCGCGACTCCAGCAGTGGACGGCTAGAAAGAGCGGCGACACCAGTCTCGCAGCCTTCGAGAAGCAATATCCTGACTCCATCGCTTTTTTCAACTGGAGACAGGAGTTTGATCTTCTGTCGCACTGCCAGCAAGCAACTGCTCCCGGTATCCTTGACCTCTGGGGTCTCGATCAGGAATTTCTAGGCTCACCGACGTTCATTCTGCAACAGATTTTGGAAACGCAGCCCGGACCGCAAGCCGAGACCATTGCGCGGAAAATTCAGGCACAGTGCTCCGCGGACACGCAGAAAAGTATTGCAAGCGGAAGCTGGAAGGACGCCTGCATGCTTCGGCTCTCGCCGATCGATCTCGCAAACCTGCAATCTGCGGCGCAGCGCACAGAGAACCTACGCGCGCAGGAACTCACGGCCGCACTCATCAAAACGCAGCACATCTATAGCTTGCACGAAAACGGACACCGCTATGAGGCCAACCGTGAGCGCGCATTGTTGCTGAAGCACAACTTCCTCGCATACTATCAGCAGCTATTGAAGACAAGCGGAAGGGCACCACGCGTTCTTCTCAAGTTTGGCGCGAATCATCTCTTCAAGGGCTTCGACGAAACCAACCTGAGCGACCTCGGCAACTTTGTCACTGAGTTTGCAGATGGATTGGGAAGCAGCTCCCTGCATATTGAGGTCCTCGGAATTCGAGGAGAAGATGAGGCGGAGTTTGGACCCGGCCAGCCGGATCGAGCTGTCGCAAAGGACGTAGCTCCGGGATCTCTCGCGCCGCTCTACGCTGAAGCGTACCCGAAGGGGTGGACGATCTTCGATCTTCGTCCACTGCGTAACAACTTTGCGAACTTTGGCCGCGTTGATCGCGATCTGGAGCGGCTTATCTTCGGTTATGACATGCTCGTGTTGATACCCGATGTCACTGCACAAATTGTTATCAACTAGGGCGCTAAGTGGTCTGGACTATTCGGAACCGTAGATTCAAACCGACCCATTACCGCACAGTTCCCTGCCCAGTCCGAGGTTGTAAGCTGGGCAGTTGGCGACTTGATCGCCATCAAGGGGGTTCGCGCGATGCCCGCACTGCGCTTTCCGGGACGCTTGCCTGCACATTTGCTGGGACGTTTGATTCTGCCCGTGCTGATGACAATGCTGCCGGCCGCCGCGGCGCAACTGCCGGCGCCCGGCTCTGCGTCGGCGGAGGCGCCCAACCCGCTGCCCAACCCTCTGGTGGACTCGACAGTGAAGCCGGGGAAAATCGTTCTCTTTGATCTGGAGGCGAAGTTTGCCAGGGATGTGTCCGAGCGGGGCGGGGCGGCGTTTGCAGACTGGTTTGCCCAGGACGGCGTGTCGTTGAGCAACGGCGCGCCGCCGGTGGTGGGACTCGCGGCGATTGTGAAGTCGGCGAACTGGTCGCCGAAGACGTATCAACTGACGTGGACGCCGACCGACGCCGTGATGGGCCCGTCGGGCGACATGGGCTACACATGGGGGCACTACGAGGGGCACAGCAAGGACGCGAACGGCAATCCGGTGACCACCAGCGGGCGCTACATGACGATTTGGCGCAGGGAGCCGGACGGAAGCTGGAAGGTGGCGCTGGACGCGGGCGCGAATGAGCCGGTGGATGCGGGCGATTGCTGCAAGCTGCCGGGGCCCGCGCACTGATTGGTGGCTGACCTCAAGACGAAAGCGATGCGGCGCGGGGGATGCGCATTCATACTGCTGCGCGAAGGGCCGTGCGACAATGCACTCGACGGCCTTCCCTCAAATACACGCCGTTGACCGGTCTCCATGCCTCTTCCCGATCAATTTTTCAATCTGCTTTTCGGACGGCCGCTGGCCACCAGCGAGGAACGCGCCGAGCATATTGGCCCCATCGCGGGCATTCCCATCTTTGGCCTGGATGCGCTGAGCTCGGCGGCCTATGGTCCGGAAGCCGCGCTGACGCTGCTGATTCCGCTGGGCCTCGTGGGCGTGCGCTACATCGTCCCGGTGAGTGCGGCGATTGTGGTGCTCCTGGCGATTGTCTACTTCAGCTACCGGCAGACAATCGAAGCGTATCCCAAGGGCGGCGGCTCGTACACGGTGGCGACGGAGAACCTGGGGGCGAATGCGGGGCTGCTGGCCGCGGCTGCGCTGATGATCGACTACATTTTGACCGCGGCGGTGGGGATTTCGGCGGGCGTGGGGGCGCTGATTTCGGCGGTGCCGAGCCTGCAGCCGCACACGCTGGGGTTGTGCCTGGGGGTGCTGGCGCTGCTGACCCTGATCAACATGCGCGGGGTGCATGACACGGGCGTGGTGTTCATGATTCCCACGTATCTGTTCGCGGGGACGCTGCTGATCGTGATCGGCGTGGGCGCGTTTCATGCGCTGACGGGCACGGCGCACGCGGTGACGCCGCTGCCGGTGCTGCCTCCGGCGACAGCGGCGGTGAGCCTGTGGCTGATGCTCAAAGTATTTTCATCCGGCTGCACGGCGATGACCGGCGTGGAGGCGGTGAGCAACGGGGTGATGGCCTTTCGCGATGACACGCGGAAGAACGCGAAGACCACGCTGACGATCATTATCGTGCTGCTGACGATTCTGCTGCTGGGCATTGCGCTGCTGTGCCGGGCGTATGGGGTGGGCGCGACGGACCCCAATGGAGCGCACTACGAGAGCGTGCTCTCCATGCTGACGCGCGCGGTGATGGGGCATGGGTGGTTTTACTACGTCACCATCGGCTCGGTGCTGCTGGTGCTGGCGCTGTCGGCGAATACGGCGTTTGCGGATTTTCCGCGGCTCACGAGGGCGATTGCGGGCAACAACTATCTGCCTCATGTGTTTCTGCTGCGCGGGCGGCGGCTTCTCTACTCGTGGGGCATCTATGTGCTGGTGGCGCTGACGGCGCTGCTGCTGGTCCTGTTTGGCGGGGTGACAGACCGGCTGATTCCGCTGTATGCGATTGGGGCGTTTCTGGCCTTCACGTTGTCGCAGGCGGGCATGGTGGTGCACTGGCAGCGCAAAGGCGGCTCGCCGGGGCGGATGGCGGTGAACGCGCTGGGCGCGCTGGCGACGGGCATTACGACGGCCGTGGTGCTGGTGGCCAAGTTCGCGGAAGGCGCGTGGATTACGGCGCTGCTGGTGGCGGCGATGATTATGGTGATGCGCACGGTGAACCGCCACTACGCGCGCGTGGCCAGGGAGACGGCGCTGGACCGGCCGATTGTGGCGGCCGAGATCAGCGAGCCCATCGTGGTGCTGCCGGTGGACCAGTGGAACCGGCTCACCGAGAAGGCGCTCTCGTTCGCGCTTTCGATGTCCAACGACATTCGCTGTGTGCATGTGCAGGTGGGCGATGAGCCGGACAAGATTTGCCGGATTTGGGAGCAGGATGTTGCCGAGCCGCTGCGCGCGGCGGGCAAATGCGCGCCGCGGCTGGAGGTGCTCAATTCGCCGTTTCGGTATGTGCTGCAGCCGGTGGTCGACTTTGTGCTGAAGGTGGAGCAGGAGCCCGGCACGCGGAAGGTGTGCGTGCTGGTACCGGAGCTGGTGGTGCGGAACTGGTGGGAGAACCTGCTGCACAACCGCCGCGCCGACCTGCTGAAGGTGATTCTGCTGCTGCGCGGCAACCGGCGAATCATTGTGATCAATATTCCCTGGTATCTGGAGCGGGACTAGCGCGGGATTTGGGGGCGGCGCTTTCCTCCCGGCATGAGGCGCGTCCGAATAGATACGATTGGAAACAGTCACGGACTTCCCTGCCCCGGCGGCGGAACCGGACCCGGCCGGGTATGGCGGCGCCACGGCCGGCGCACTTCAGGGAACAGGGGGTTAGACGATAGTCTATGGCTGTACCGCTATCGAACCATCGGAACCATGGGCCGGCGCGTAAGGCCAGGCGCCGCGCGCGGCGGGAAGGTCCCGGCAGGGATTTCAGGAGAGTTTCACTTTGACGAGAAAGATGTTGCTTTCAGTTTGCGCCGTGGTTGCGGCAATGCTGGCGCCGCTGGGCGCGCAAGGCCAACTGGAGAAGGAAAAGGAACCCGACGCGACCAGCCAGCCTGCATTCAAGTACACGGCCTACGTCGGCTGGGGCTACACCAGCATCAACCAGGTGACCCTTTCCGAGAGCGGCCTGCAGGGCGTGACGTATGCGGGGACGCGGAACTGGGGCAGGTACTTCGGGCTGACAGGACAGGGCGGCTATTATGCGTATTCGGTGACGCGCGCCAATGCCGGCAACCCAACGGTGGAGTACTACCTGGGCGGGCCGGAGGTCCATGCGAACCTGTATGGCCGGACGAGCCTGTTTGTGCATGGATTGCTGGGCGTGGCGCATACCGGAGGCGTGCCCATTCAGCCGCCAGTATCCTTTGCCGGGGGCTTCGGCATTGGCGGTGAATACAGGCTGAGCCAGCGGCTGAGCGTGCGGCTACAGGGCGACGATATTGGGTCGTCGTTCACCATTCAGCCGTATCAGTCGGGCGATTCGCCGCACCGGCACTTCAATGCGCATGCCACCATCGGCATAGCGTACAGGTTTTAAGCACAACGGGCAGCCGGAGACGCTGGCGCGCGAGCCGTGGCGGAGCCGGCTGCCCTGAGTTTTTCCGGGGAGAACCGCCGCTATGCCGGGTGTGAGCATTGTCTCCACGGTGCTGAACGAGGCTGAGGATATTCCGCGGCTGGTGGAGAGCCTGCTGCGGCTGGACCCGCCTGCGGCCGAGATCGTCATCGTGGACGGCGGCTCCTCTGATGGAACGTGGGAGTGGCTGCGCGATGCCGGCGCGAAGAACCCCATGCTGCGCGCGATTCGCGACGAGACATGCAGCCTGAAGTACACGCCCGGTCCGGTGTCAAAGGGCCGCAACGTGGCGATTGCCGCCGCGGCCACGGAGACGATTGCCTGCGTGGACGCGGGCTGCACCTATGCGCCGGACTGGCTGGAGCGGCTGACGGCGCCGATTGCGCGGGGCGAGACGGAGTACACGCTGGGCGGGTCGTGCCTGGCGCTTGCCGATGCGACGGTGTGGGATTGGGCCTCGGCGCCGTTTCTCGGTGTACGGACGAATATTGAAGCGCCGAACAAGTCATGCACGGCGCGGTCGATGGCGTTCACGAAAGATTTGTGGCGGCGGATTGGCGGCTTTCCGGAGACGGTGCTGCTGAGCGAGGACACGCTGTTTGACATTGAGGCGCGTAAGGTGACGGCGGTCAAATTTCCGCGGGCGCGCGCGATGTATCACCCCCGCAATACGTTCCGCTCGGCGTGCCGGCAGCTTGGGCGCTACGCATTGGGGGATGGCATTCTGGGTGTACGGCGCAACCGGCTGATGCGCAACGCGGCGCGCTGCGTGCTGGAGGTTGCCGCGCTGGTGACACTGCACTGGAGCTGGATTCCGCTGGCGGTGGCGGCGCTGCTCGAGTTTTATTTTGCGTTTCAGCTCGACTGGCTGTTTCTCCACGCGGCGAATCCGAAGACGCTGGCGGCGCGGGCGGTGTACGCGCTGTGCGTGCCGTGGATCGTGACAGCGTGGTATCTGAAGGGCGCGCTGACCAGGGCCAACCCGACGACGAATGCGCAGAATGCGGCGGGGGAATAGCGCCGCATTTTTCTTTCCTCAAGGGCTACATTTAGCCCCTGATGCTTTTCCTGAGATTTCGACATTCACCACAGGTTGCTGGCAGCCCGCTATTGCGACGCACCGGGCCAATCCTCATCCAATATTCGCTAAAATCGCTGTAGAAGGGAAGGTTCCGCTGAAAACCGAAGATGCTATAGGCGATGAGCCCCCTATCGTTCCTCTTGTATTCGCCCAAAATCCCGCCGCAGGCGATGGTGGGGCGCAAAACACTATTCGCTCGCCGGATCGACAGTCCGCGTCTGGAGCCAGCCGAGAAGCCGCTTAGCCAGAGTCGGCGCCACCGGGCAGGCCAAGTAAATCTCCCGGTTGCGCGCCATCAAAATCTGCATCGCCCTGACTTGCGGATCGTCCGCCGTTCCCGGTCCGCCGGCATGCGCGTACTCATCGGCCAGGTACTCAATCGCGTGCCCCAGGATCTCCAGCGCGCGCCCGGCCTCGCGATCAATACGGCGCGGACGGCTCGTGGAAATTTCCCGGAGCCGAGCTTCCTCGTCGATACACGGCACGCGCAGCGGAGCAGCAAAGGTGGGCATACCCCATTTCACACACGAAAGCCCCGCAAGCCGTTACTCACACTGGCGCGTGCTCTTCGAACTTGTTTCATTTTGGAATCAACTCGGCGGGAATCCCATTTTAGGACATTGCGCGCCGGAAGCTGCGCATGAAGAAAATCCTTCCCGCTCCGCTGCCTGCGCACCGCCCGGAGCCGCGCCTGCGCGCGGGTACGCGCCGTTGCCTTGACGGGAGCAGGCTGAAAACCTAATCTCAAACCAGCGGGTTATCGCAGCGGGGATGGGGTTCCCGGCGGACTCGCCAAAGCGGACTCGCCAAAGCTGTACGACTTTTCTTCACTGAGGCGCGAATGACCATTCCCTACCACTGGCAATATCTTCCGCTTCTCATGCAAATCGCTTTTGCCGTGGGGCTTGCGGTCATGATGGTCACGGGCTCCTGGTTCGTGGGCCGGCACCGCAACACCCGGACCAAGCTCGAAACCTACGAGTGCGGCATCGAAACCGTGGGCGACGCTCGCGGCCGCTTCAGCGTGCGCTTCTACATGGTCGCCATGCTCTTCATCCTCTTCGACGTGGAAGCGGTCTTCATGATGCCCTGGGCGGTCATCTACCGCAAACTGCCCGCCATCACCGGCAGCCGCTTCTTCGGCTTCTGGGAGATGGTGGTCTATCTCGGTTTCGTCTGCGTCGGCCTGTTTTACATTGTGCGCAAAGGCATCCTCGACTGGAGCCTCGACAAGGCGGACCTTTAGTGGCAGTCGATACCACGCTCATCGACAAAGCGGCCGTGCTTGAGGCCATGCCCGAGCATCCGGCCCTCCAGGCGCTTCTCGCTTTGCCCCATGACGCGCTCGCAAATCACGCGCTCCTGAATCACGCGCTCCTGGACGCCCGCTTCGATCGCGGCGAGCTTACCCTCACCGTGGCCCCCGAGCGCATTCGCGAAGCCGCCGCAGCCGTCCAGGCCGCCGGTTTCAACTTCCTTGAAGATCTGACCGCCGTCGATTGGCTGCCCTCCGAGCCGCGCTTTCAGGTCAGCTACCACATCCTGTCGCACGCGATGAAGGACTACATCCGCCTGCGCGTCATGCTCTCCGGCGACGAGGCCACGCTCGCCTCCATCACCTCCGTCTGGCCCGGGGCCAACTACTACGAGCGCGAAGTCTTCGACCTCTTCGGCATCCGCTTCGAGGGCCACCCCAACCTGCGCCGCATCCTCATGCCCGACGAGTGGGTCGGCCATCCCCTGCGCAAGGACTACCCGGTAGAGGGCTACCGCTAATGACCGAGACCATCGGCACTCCTATCCTTGAAGCTCCCCTCGCCGAAGGCGCCAAAGACCAGCACATGGTCCTCAACATGGGCCCCCAGCACCCGTCCACCCACGGCGTTCTGCGCCTGGTGCTCGAGATTGACGGCGAGATCATCGTCCGCCTCTATCCCGAGATCGGCTACCTGCACACCGGCGTTGAAAAAACCTGCGAGGCCAAGTTCTACCAACAAGTCGTCCCGCTCACCGACCGGCTCGACTACCTCAGCCCCATGGCCAACAATCTCTGCTACTGCCTGGCCGTCGAGAAGCTGCTCGCCCTCGAAATTCCCGAGAAAGCGCAATGGATTCGCGTCATGCTCACCGAGCTCACCCGCCTCAACTCGCACCTGGTCTGGCTCGGCACCCACGCCATGGACATTGGCGCGCTCACCGTCTTCCTCTACACCTTCCGCGAACGCGAAGACATCCTGCGCATCTTTGAGGCCGTATCCGGCCAGCGCATGATGACCAGCTACTTCCGCGTGGGCGGTCTAGCCATGGAGCCGCCGCTCGATCTGTTCGACCGCATTCAGGCCTTCATCAAGACCTTCCCGGAGAAGATCGACGAGTACTCGAACCTGCTCACCGGCAATCCAATCTTCATCAATCGCTTGAGGGGTGTGGGCTATCTCTCTGCTACCGATGCCATTGCCCTCGGCGTCACCGGCCCGCCGCTGCGCGCTTCCGGGGTTGATTTCGACCTGCGTCGCGACCGGCCCTACTCCAGCTACGAGAAGTTCCAGTTCAAGGTGCCCACCTCCACGGTCGGCGATACCTGGGCCCGTTACCTCGTCCGTCTCGAAGAGATGCGCGAGAGCGTCAAGATCATTCAGCAGGCTCTCGACGGTATGCCCGAGGGACCCATCAAGGCCGATGCGCCCAAGATCGTGCTGCCCGACCGCGAAAAAATGAAGACGCAGATGGAAGCGCTCATCCATCACTTCAAAATCGTCACCGAGGGCTTCAACGTCCCCGCCGGCGAGGTCTATCAATCCATCGAAAGCCCGCGCGGGCAGATGGGCTACTATGTGGTGTCCGACGGCACCGCCAAACCCTATCGCGTGCACATGCGCAACCCCTCGTTCGCAACCTTGCAGGCGCTTGAGACCATGTGCCAGGGTCGCCTGCTGGCCGATGTGGTCGCAGTCATCGGCTCGATTGACATCGTGCTGGGGGAGATTGACCGCTAGTGCTGTGTCGCACACAAATCGTCGTTGTCCAACGCTCTGCACCAGCAGGCTTTGTAACAGAAGGCTTTGTAGCAGCAGGCTTTGTAACAGAAGGCTTTGTAACAGAAGGCTTTGTAACAGGGCACGACTTCAGTCGTGCCGCAAAGGCCGCAAAATGAATCTGGGCTTTAGCCCCTGAGGTCTGGCTTCATCTCGGAGTGGAAATTGCAAGAAACATTTGACCGGCTGTACGTGGAACTCTGGGTCTCGCTGGCCTCTCTTTTACGCAGTTACACCGCCGCGCACGGCCTCAACGGCGACCGGCAGGCTACAGTGGAATTAGGCGAGGCACTCATCACGGTGCGCTACGCCGATCGATGGCTGAACCTCGAACGCAGCGGCCCCGCAGTGCGCTGGCGTCGCGAAGACGGAAGCAACGGAGAGCGTGAGTTGACCGAAGCCGGAACCCTGCGCGCGGGCAGCGAGGAACACGAGATGGACATGGCCGCCGAAGCCTGGGCGCGGGAGCTGATGCAATGAGTCATGAAGTGCGTCCGGAAATGGCGAACGAAACCATGAGCGTCTTTTCTCCCCAACTCGCCGCCCGCTTCGACGCGCTCACGGAGAAGTATCCCGTGCGCCGCTCCGCCCTGGTGCCCATGCTGCTCTACGCGCAGGACGAGATCGGCTATCTCTCCGACGCGGTCATCGCCGAAGTGGCCGAGCGCATCGGCATCACCGAGCTCGATGTGCGCAACGTGGCCACCTACTACTCCATGCTGCGTTTCAAGCCCGCCGGAAAATTCAACGTGCAGGTCTGCACCAACATCAGTTGCATGCTGCGCGGCGCCTACGAGCTCTTCGACAAATTCCAGGACGAGTTAGGCGTAGGCCACAAGGGCGTCACTCAAGACGGCTTCTTCTCGCTCGAAGAAGTTGAGTGCATCGGCGCCTGCTGCTGGGCCCCGGCCATCCAGGTCAACTACGACTTCCACGACGACCTCACCCCCGATCAGGTCCCCGGCATCCTCGCCGACTACCGCGCCAAAGCCGCACAGGGAGCGACCAATGCCTAAGCTCGTCTCCCATCCCGATGAGGTCAAGGTCGTCTCCAAACGCTTCGGCCAGGGCGCGGCCAACATCGAGAAGTACATCGAACTTGGTGGCTACGAATCGGCGAAGAAATGCCTCGCCAACGGCCCCGACTGGATCATCAACGAGATGAAGGCCTCGAACCTCCGCGGACGCGGCGGCGCCGGCTTCCCCACCGGCATGAAGTGGTCGTTCGTGCCCAAGCAGAGCGCCAAACCCAAATACGTTCTCGTCAACGGCGACGAGAGCGAGCCCGGCACCTGCAAGGATCACCTCATCTTCCTCCACGATCCCCACGCGGTCATTGAAGGCACCATCATCGCCGGCCTCGCCATCGGTTCCAAAGTCGGCTTCATCTATCTGCGCGGCGAATATCGCTACCTGCTCGAGATCATGGAGAAGGCCGTCTCCGACGCCTACGCCAAGGGCTTTCTCGGCAAAGGCATCTTCGGCTCCGACACCGAATTTCAGATCATCACGCAATCCGGCGCAGGCGCCTATGAAGTCGGCGAAGAGTCGGCACTCATGGAGTCGCTCGAAGGCAAGCGCGGCGTGCCGCGCATCAAGCCCCCATTTCCCGCCGTGGTGGGCCTCTACGGCGGCCCCACGGTCATCAACAACGCCGAGACCATCGCCACGGTTCCGCACGTCATCGCGATGGGCGGCGAGGCCTTCGCGGCCATCGGCACGCCGCGCAACGGCGGCACACGTCTTTTCGGACTCAGCGGCCACATCGCACGCCCCGGCGTCTACGAGCTGCCCATGGGCTATAACCTCAAAAAAATGATCTACGAGGTGGGCGGCGGCGTGCGCGGTGGGCGAAGCCTCAAGGCAGTAGTGCCCGGTGGTTCGTCAACGCCCGTCCTCCTGCCCCATGAGATCGAAGAGTTAGGCATGGACTTCGACCAGGTGGGCAAAGCCGGATCGATGCTCGGCTCCGGCGGCGTCGTCGTGCTCGACGACCAGACCTGCATCGTCGAGTTCGCCCTGCGCACCATCAGCTTCTATCAGCACGAGTCCTGCGGCTGGTGCATTCCCTGCCGCGAAGGCACCGACTGGCTCAAGAAGTCGCTCACCCGCTTCCACGCCGGCTTCGGCGAAGCCAAAGACATCGACAACATTCAATACCTGGCCGAGAACATGATGGGCCGCACCTTCTGCCCGCTGGGCGATGCCGCGGCCATGCCCACTCTCGGCTTCGTCAAAAAATTCCGCAAAGAGTTTGAAGATCATCTCAACGGCAAGCCCTGCCCGTATGCCAAGCACGCAGACTTGGCCGTTGTGTAGCGCCGGAGACGAATGGCTGACGTAACCTTCACAGTCGATGGAAAGAAGCTGACGGCTCCCGCGGGGATGCTGCTCATCGACGCCTGCCGCAAGGCCGGCATCGAGATTCCTGCGTTCTGCTACTATCCAGGGCTGAGCCTGCAGGCCGCCTGCCGCATGTGCGTGGTGCGCCAGGAGAAGGTGCCCAAGCTGCAGACCGCCTGCACCACCACCGTCGCCGAGGGCCAGGTCTTCATCACCGAGTCGGCGGAGATCGCGCAGGCCCGCAAGGCCACCATCGAACTGCTGCTCGGCAATCATCCCCTCGACTGCCCCGTCTGCGATGCCGGCGGCGAGTGCGAACTGCAGGACATGACCTTCAAGTACGGCGCGGGTGAAAGCCTCTACACCGAGGCCAAGCACCATCGCGACGAACAGCAGTGGTCCCCCGCCGTCTTCTATGACCGCCCCCGCTGCATCCTCTGCTATCGCTGCGTGCGCATGTGCGGCGAAGGCATGGACGTGTGGGCTCTCGGCGTGCAGAACCGCGGCGCAAGCTCGGTCATCGCACCCAACGATGGCAACCAGCTTGACTGCGAGCAGTGCGGCATGTGCATCGATGTATGTCCCGTCGGCGCGCTCACCTCAGGCTCCTATCGCTACAAGACCCGCCCGTGGGAGATGAACCACGTCTCCACCGTTTGCACCCACTGCGCTGACGGTTGCAAGGTGACGCTGGGCGTGCGCCAGTCGAACGACGGCTCCGAGATCATCCGCGCCGACAACCGCGACAAGAGCGGCATCAACAACGACTTTCTCTGCGCCAAGGGCCGCTTCGGCTTCGACTTCGTCGAGAGCTCGGACCGCCTCACCAAACCGTTGGTCCGCAACATTCAAGGCAAGCTCGAGCCCGCCACATGGGAGCACGCCATACGCTTTGCCGCAGGCAAGCTGAGAGAAGTGCGCGACAGCAGGACTGGCGCAGCCATCGGCGTCATTGGCTCCAGCACTACGACCAACGAAGAGAATTATCTGCTCCAAAAATTCGCGCGCACCATTCTCGGAACCAACAACATCGATCATGTGCACACCGCGGACTATGCGACCTTCGCCCGCGCCCTGGCCGGCCACGAGCATCGCAGCGCCGGCCTACGCGCCATCGCCGCTGCGCCCGCAATTCTTCTGGTAGGCAGCAATCCTACGGAAGAGCATCCCCTTCTCGCATGGGAGCTGCGCACCGGCGTCCGCCTCAACCACGCGCGCCTCTACGTCGCCAACACGGCGAGCATCAAGCTCGAGCGCCAGGCCAAGGCGGTGCTCAGCCTTTCTGCCGACGGCTACGCGCAGTTTGCGGCGTATCTTTCTGGCGCTAACTCGACGATCAACGGCGCGGTTTTCCGCGATGCCCTTCTCGCCGAGGAATCGCTCGTCGTGGTCATCGGTCCCGAGCTGACCGGCTCCGCTCTTGAATCGCTGATCCAGTGGGGCCTCGGTCGTGCAAATGTCCGCTTCGCGCTTCTCGGCGACCACGCCAACTCCCGCGGCGCAGCCGACATGGGCCTCACCCCCGATCTGCTTCCCGGCTACATCCCGGTCACCGCACCCGGCGCATTCGCTGGCGAATATTCCAATCTCCCCACCACGCCCGGCAAGTCTCTGCACGAGATGCTCACCGGCCAGCTCGATGCTTTGCTCGTCGTTGGCGCCAATCCCATCGCGCAGCACCAGCTCGATCCTGCCGCACTGCGCAACACGTTCCTCATTGTCCAGGATATTTTCCTCACGGAAACTGCCGCGCTCGCCGATGTCGTCTTCCCCACCGCCAGCCTCTACGAGAAGACCGGCACCATCACCAACACCTACGGCGACCTGCAACTCGCGAAGAAAGCCGCCGACTGTGCCAGCGTCAAGCCCGACTTCGAGATTCTCGTGCGCCTCGCCGAAGCCATGGGTGCCAACATCAAGCAACTGGTTCCCTTCGGCAAGGGCGGAGTCACCGCCGATCTCGGCCAGTCCCGCGGCGCCCATTCCGGCGAGGCCGACCGTCACGCCGTGTGGCTCACCGCCAACGGCCTTGAGCCGCGCCTCAGTCCCTTCGATCCGCTCGCCGTGCTCGACGAGATCGAGCGCCTCGTTCCCAGCTACAAGCTCGATCGCCTCAACCTGCTCGGCGGCAACGATGTGGCTACTGAGCCCGGTTTCGTGACCGGCCTTGTGCCCGTCTCTGCGCTTGCCAGTTCCGCCGCAATCGCGCCCGCGCACGACGGCCTGTTCACTTCCGGCACACTCGGTCAATACAGTCCCGCGCTGCGCGCTCTCGATGAGCATCAACATTCCTCCGTTCCTGCCGCCGCCATGCAGATCGATTTCGTTGTGGATTTGAAAGGCTAAAGACCCGTGACGATTCTGCCGTTTTTTCTCTGGAGCTTGCTCAAGGTCATCGTGGTCACGGTGGTGTTCCTTACGGCAGTCGCCTACACCGTGCTGCTTGAGCGCAAGCTCGTCGGCCGCATCCAGAACCGCTGGGGGCCCAGCCGCGTCGGCCCCTTCGGCCTGCTGCAGCCGCTCGTCGATGGCGCCAAGCTTTTCCTCAAGGAAGACATCATTCCCACCGCAGTCAACCGTCCGCTCTTTCTGCTCGCGCCCATCATCGCGCTCAGTTGCGCGCTCATCTCCATCGCTGTCGTGCCCTTCGGCTCACCCGCTGTCACCGGGCCCGGCGGCTTCCACTTCTTTGAGATCGCCGACATCAACATCGGCCTCCTCGTCATTCTCGGCATCACGTCCGTCGGCGTTTACGGCATCGCCCTCGCCGGCTGGTCGTCGAACAACAAGTACTCCCTGCTCGGCTCGCTGCGGGCCTCAGCGCAACTCGTCAGCTACGAACTCGCTCTCGGCCTCTCGCTGGTCGGCGTCGTGCTTCGCGCGCAATCGCTCAATCTGCGCGTCATCGTCGAGAGCCAGTCCGCGCACGGCCTTCTCTCCTGGAACCTCTTCGGCGGCTTCCAGTTCGTCGCCTTCTTCATTTATCTGATGTCCGCCTACGCCGAGACCAACCGCTCGCCCTTCGATCTGCCCGAGGCGGAGAGCGAACTCGCCGCCGGCTATCACACCGAGTACTCCGCCATGAAGTTCGCCACGTTTTTCATGGCCGAGTATGGCAATATGATCACCGTCGGCTGCGTCGCCACGCTCCTGTTTCTCGGCGGCTGGACCAGCCCCTTCGGCAACCTGATTCCGCAGCCCACGAACATCGTCCTGCAATCGATCCTGCCGCTCTTCTGGTTTGTGCTCAAGGTTTTCAGTTTCCTGTTTCTCTTTGTATGGGTGCGCGGCACGCTGCCTCGCTTCCGCTACGACCAACTCATGAACTTCGGATGGCGCTATCTCATGCCGCTGGCCATCCTCAACATTGTTGCCACCAGCCTGTGGCTCGCATACCTGTGATCAAACCATGCATCTGATCCTCTTCATCGTATTTGCCGCGTTCTGTCTGGCGGGAGCCGTCAATCTCCTCATCCAGACCCATCCCATTAACAGCGCTCTCTCGCTGATCGTGGTCATGGTCTCACTCGCGGTCCTCTATCTGCTGCTGGGCGCGGAGTTCCTCGCCGCCGCGCAGATCATCGTCTACGCCGGCGCCATTATGGTGCTGTTCACCTTCGTGGTCATGCTGCTGAACGCGGGCCGCGAAGAGCGCACTCGCGGCAGCCGCGCCTACGCCGTCGTCGGCTTTCCTGCCGTCGTGATTCTTCTCGCCGTCCTCGCCACGGTCGTGCTGCACATTCAGGGCCTCAGCGGCGCGGCCTTCGGAGACAATCTCTCCGGCACGCCGGGCAGCACCAATCTCGAACAGCTCAGCCGCGTCCTCTTTACCGATCTGCTGCTGCCCTTTGAGGTCACTTCCGTACTCATTCTCATCGCCATCCTCGGCGCTGTCGCACTCGCGCGCCACAACGAACCGAAAAGGACGGTGAGCAAGTGACTCATACACTTCTTCAGCAGGAAGTCCCGCTCAACCTTTACCTGCTGCTCAGCGCGGTCCTGTTCTCGCTCGGCGTGGTCGGCTTTCTCATCAGGCGCAACCTGATCACCGTCTTCATGTCGATCGAGTTGATGCTCAACGCCGTCAACCTCTCCTTCGTCGCCTTCGCGCATCAGTGGCATGCGGTGAAGGGCCAGATCTTCGTCTTCTTCGTCATGATGGTCGCCGCGGCTGAAGCTGCCGTGGGCCTCGCCATCATCATTGCCGTCTTCCGCGCCCGCGCCACGCTGGCCGTTGACCGAATCGACTTGATGAAACTATGAACGGCTCTCTTCATCTCTGGCTGATTCCGCTGCTGCCCTTCGCCGGGTTCCTCTTGAATGGAACCGTGGGCCGCCGTCTGCCCAAAGCGCTCGTCACGACAATCGGACTGCTGGCGCCGCTGGGATCGTTCATTGCCGTAGTCGGAAATACCTTCGGTATGTTCGGCGACATGCCTATGCCAGCCAGCATGCCCTACGTCGAGACCTACGGCTCCTGGATTAACGCCGGCGCGCTGCACATCGACTTCAGCCTCGTGCTCGATCATCTCTCGCTGGTCATGCTGCTCATCATCACCGGCGTGGGCTTCCTCATCCACATCTATTCGGTCGGCTACATGGCCCATGAGGACGGCTACTGGCGCTACTTCGCCTACCTCAACCTCTTCCTCTTCTTCATGACGGTTCTGGTCCTCGCCGGCAACGCGCTGCTGCTGTTCGTCGGCTGGGAGGGCGTGGGCCTCGCGTCCTACCTGCTCATCGGCTTCTGGTTTCAGAAACAGTCCGCAGCCGACGCCGGCAAAAAAGCCTTCGTCGTCAACCGCATCGGCGACTTCGGCTTCCTCATCGGCATCTTCCTGCTGCTCGGCAACTTCGGCACGCTCACCTTCGCTGACATCTCTGCCAAGCTCGCCGCCAATCCCAATCTCACCGGCGGCATCCTCACCGCCACCGCGCTGTGCCTACTTATTGGCGCGACCGGCAAGAGCGCGCAGCTTCCCCTCTACGTCTGGCTGCCCGACGCGATGGAAGGCCCCACGCCGGTCTCCGCGCTCATCCACGCCGCCACCATGGTCACGGCGGGCGTCTACATGATTGCCCGCACCCACTTCCTCTTTGACCGCTCGCCCCTCGCGCTCACCGTCGTGGCCATCGTCGGAGCGGCCACCGCGCTCTTCGCCGCCACCATCGCTCTGGTGCAGACCGACATCAAGCGCGTCCTCGCCTACTCCACCGTCTCGCAGCTCGGCTACATGTTCCTGGGCTGCGGCGTCGCGGCTTACTCGGCCGCCGTCTTCCATCTCATGACCCATGCCTTCTTCAAGGCGCTGCTCTTCCTTGCCGCCGGCTCCGTCATCCACGGCCTGGGCGGCGAGCAGGACCTGCGCAAGATGGGCGGCCTTCGCAAACACATGCCTGTCACCTTCTGGACCATGACCGCGGCAGTCTTCGCCATCGCCGGCTTCTTTCCCTTTGCGGGCTTCTTCTCGAAAGACGCAATCCTCTACGCGGCCTTCGCGCAGGGCGGCCTGGGCACGGTTCTCTGGTTCATCGGCCTCGTCACCGCGCTGCTCACATCTTTCTACATGTTCCGCCTCTGGTATCTCACCTTCATGGGCGATCCGCGCGACCCGCACGCGCATCCGCACGAGAGCCCGTGGTCGATGCTTGGCCCGCTCGTAATTCTCGCCGCGCTCTCCATCGGCGGCGGCTGGATTGGCATCGAACGCTTCAGCGCCTTCCTCGCGCCCGCGGTCGGCGAGCATCCGCTCACGGGCGGCAACGCCAGCCTCGAACTCGGCCTCAGCGTTCTCGCCGTCGCTGTCGCATTCATCGGCTGGTTCATCGCCCATCGCCTCTTCAAGTCCGGCTCAAAGGCCATCACCAATGTCAATGCCGTGCCCTCCGGCTTTGCCAAGGTGCTCGCCAACAAGTACTACGTTGACGAAATCTACAGCGCAGTCTTCGTCAAGCCGCTGTTCGCGATCTCTCGGTTCGTCCTCGAGTGGGTCGTCGACTTCGCTATCCTCGGCGGCCTCGCCTGGCTGCTCGCCGGCGTCGCACAGCTCGGCGGCGCGATCCTGCAGCGCTGGCAATCGGGCAACATCCGCTCCTATGCCGCATGGCTGGCCTTCGGCGCGGCCGCTCTGCTGCTCTTCGTGCTGGTGCCGTGGACCTCGGTGCTGGCCAACTACGGCATTCATCTCGGCATGGTGGGCGCTCAATGAACGAATCAATTCTTACGCTGATCCTGCTCGCCCCGCTTGCCGGCGCCGCCGTCATTGCGCTCTTGCCCGATCGCGGCAAGCTGCCCGCGTGGGTCGCGCTGCTTACCTCGCTCCTCACCTTCGGTCTCACCCTCCATCTGCCCGCCCATTTCGTGCGCGGCCAGGCGGGCTTTCAGTTTGAGATCAACCGCCCCTGGATCGAGCTGCCGCCCATCAACTATCACCTCGGCGTCGACGGCCTCAGCCTCTGGCTCGTGGTGCTCGTCGGCCTGCTCGCACCCGCTGGCGTTGTCGCCAGTTGGAACGCCATCAAGGAACGCCGCAAGGTCTTCTACCTGCTCTTCCTGGTGCAGCAGACCGCGATGCTCGGCGTCTTTCTCTCGCTTGACCTCATGGTCTACTACGGCTTCTGGGAGCTCTCGCTCGTCCCCATGGCCATCCTCATCGCCATGTACGGCCGCAAGGACGGACCCAAGGCCGCCACCAAATTCTTCCTCTTCACCTTCATCCCATCGGCGCCGCTGCTGGTCGCCATTCTGTATCTCTATGCCAGGCTCGGCTCCTTCGACTTCGCCACGCTGCAATACGGCATCGCTCATGGCGTGGTACCGTCAGGCGCGCTCTGCTGGGTAGCGCTCGCATTTCTCTTCGCCTTCGCCGTTAAGGTGCCCATCTTCCCGCTGCACGGCTGGCTGGCGGACACCTTCAGCGAAGCGCCGGTCGCCATGGCCATGGTGGTAGCCGGCAAGCTCGGCCTCTACTCCATGCTGCGCTTCCATGTGGGCCTCTTCCCCGTGCAGGCGCGGCAAATTGCTCCCTGGCTCATCGCACTCGCCGTCATCGGCATTCTCTACGGCGCGTGCCTCGCTCTGGTGCAGCGCGACTTCTGGCGTTTGC
>DASQSP010000184.1:0-2293 GCA_035642355.1 Occallatibacter sp. | reverse complement strand
TCTCCATCGAGCCGGAGGGGATGACGAAGTTCTGAAAGATGAAGGTGAGGATGAAGAGGCCCACCACGATCACGGCACAGTACGATGCCAGGGCCTCGAGCGGGGTCTCGTCATGCCTCGGAGCGCTCGCTGCGGAGTCCTTCGCAGGCGGCGCGTCCGCGGTTACGGTGGGAGAATTCGTTGTCGTTTCGGCCATCAGTTTTTGCTGCGATTCGGTTGCGATCGGAGCCGCTCAGTGAACGACCCGCAGAATGCGGTCTCACCGCGCGAAGTCGATCCGTGGATCCTCAGTGCTGTTGCCGAGTCTACCACCCGGCGGCGGCGTGGTATCGGTGGCCGAGGGCTCACGCAGGGAAAAGTAGATGAGCAGAGGAGTGCCCTCGATGTTTTGGTGCGGCACGAAGCCCCAGTAGCGGCTGTCGCGGCTGTGATTGCGGTTGTCGCCGAGCACGAAGTAGGTATCTGCGGGGACGTGGAGGTGACCGCTGTCCACCAGGCCGCGCATCTGCTCCCGCCAGTGTGGATCGACCCCGGGATCGTCGGTGCTGTAACGGGGAAATTGATCGCGATACTCATCGCCGCCGGCGCGCTCGAAGACATCGTAGGGCTCAGGCCGCGGCGTGTCGTTGACCACCGCAACGCCGTTCTGCAAAGCGACTTCATCCCCGGGCACGCCGATGACGCGCTTGACCACATGCTCCTCGGAGTCGAGAGGGAAGTGGAAGACGACGATGTCTTTTCGCGCCACCTTGCGATAGGGCAGAAGCCAGCCCCAGATGCCAGCAGGCGCGAAGGCGACCTTATCGACCAGCAGAAAGTCGCCCACCAGCAAGGTGCGCTCCATGCTCTCCGAGGGTATGCGAAAGGGCTGCAGCAGAAAGGTGATGATGAAGAGCGCGACGATGAGGACGATCAGAGTGGAGCGCACCATCTCGAGCAGTTGCGGCAGCACAAAATGGATATGACGGTGCCCTGTGGATGCGGGAGCCACGGACGATGCTGGCGCTGGCACGCTCAAACGGTAGCACTCCTCAAGCAGTCACACTTTTGGAGGTGTTGGAGGACGCAGCCTGCTCCTGCAGTTGCAGGAAAGCGGCGCGCGCGGCCTCCTGCTCGGCGCGCTTCTTGGTGGTCCCGGTGCCCTGCGCCGTCACCGGCGGGAGCTGGGGCGAAGCGGGGATGACGACCTCGACCAGGAAGCGCTTGCGGTGGTCCGGACCTGTCTCCGCCTTTACCTCATACTCCGGAGGCGTCGCGCCCCTGGCCTGCAGCATCTCCTGCAGAGCGGACTTGTGGT
Source organism: Occallatibacter sp. (assembly GCA_035642355.1). Classification (GTDB taxonomy): domain Bacteria; phylum Acidobacteriota; class Terriglobia; order Terriglobales; family Acidobacteriaceae; genus Telmatobacter. Next base: position 996 of record DASQSP010000184.1, on the reverse strand, counting down.
CGCCCATGCTCTCGCCGCGCTCCAGCCCCTGGTAGAGCCGCTGCGCGGTGGGCTCGATGACTGTGCGTTGAACGAAGGCGCGCGCGCTGTCGAGCCCGGCATCGAGATAGAGCGCAGCGAGCACCGCCTCGAAGCTGTTGGCGAGCAGTACAGTTTTGCGGCGGCCGCCATTGCGCTCCTCCCCGCGGCCCAGGCGCAGGTGATCGCCCAGATGCAGCGAGTCCGCAACATTGCCGAGATGCCTGCGGCTGACCAGCGCCGCGCGCAGCCGGGTGAGATCGCCTTCCGCGAGATCGGGAAAGGATTCGTAGAGGGACTGCGCGACCAGCAGGCCGAGCACCGCATCCCCGAGAAACTCGAGCTTCTCGTTGTCGAGAGTTGCCGGCTTGTCCTGCTGGACTCCCTGTGCCTGGACGCCTTGGGTCTGGACGCCTTGTGCCTGGGCGCCTTGTGCCTGGGCTCCTTGTTCGAAGGCGAGCGAGCTGTGGGTCACCGCCTGCTCAAGCAATGCGCGATCGCGGAAGCGATGCTTCAGGGTGCGCTCGAGCGTCTCCAGGGTGTGATGGCCCATGGGGTGCGGGTCTCCCTCAGCTATTAGCTTAGAGCGTTTCACGGCGGCCGCGCCGGGGGAGTATTCGGGGAGTTAGAGCATTTTTCCTGATGCTGTGGAGTGGCGAGTGGAACTCGGCGTGGCTTTTCTTTACGGAAAAGCCACAGGAACCTTCGCTTGTCCCTCGACACCTACAGGAAAAATACTCTATGGCTGGGGTGTTGCGGCGGCTGCGGGCGGCGTCTGGGGCGGGGGAGCGGGACCGGGCTTCTGCGCCGGCGGTGTGTCCTTCACCGGCGCGGCGTCGTCGGAAGTGGCGTCGTCGCTGGAGTCGTCCTCCTGCTGACGGACGCCCGGAGGCGGCCCGTAGGGCTGCTTCAGGCCATTTTCCGCAGCCTGTTTGGTATCCAGCTGCCCGTCGCGGTTAACCAGCGCCTGCTGATACT
>DASQSP010000183.1:0-23263 GCA_035642355.1 Occallatibacter sp. | reverse complement strand
ATGACGCTGATTCCCAAGTTCAAGGCAAAATTCAAAAAGGCGACCTCCATCATCGGCTTCCTCAGCCACCTCCAGGGCGACCTCAAGGTCAAAGCCGCGGAAGTCGGCTGCGACACCGTCATGCCTCGCTCGGCCTTCTCGCAGAGCCTGCCCAACCTCCTCCGCCGCTACGGCCTCGAAGAGGAAGAGGAATACTCCCGCCAGCCGATGTAAAAGCAGGGTATGAAGGCGAAGGGGCTCCCTGCCAGCCTTGACACACAAGCGGTTGCGCGTTTCTTATCTTGATTAGGACTTCTTCGTACACCCAGGGCGGTGTTCGCTGCGAAAGCAGTGCAGCCAGCCGCGCCGGATGTGTCGAGGAGGCTGTGTCGAACAGGAAGCAGACGGCAAGCTGGGTTCAGGATTTGCGAGCGGGTGCCGTGTTCCCACGGTGCGTTGGCTTCGCCCCCTGGCCCGCCTTCCAGTTCCCGAGCCGGATGAGTTCAACGGCCAGGAACGTTCCCGGAGACAAATTTCGATTGGGCTGCCGGCTTCAGGCCGGGTGTGCCCCTGCCCTTGAGCCAGGTTTTTCGCCTGCGCGCGAGGCCGAGTAAAGGATGAACGTGGCAACAAGTTTGGCTTGGTTGGTGGCTGCACCCGCGGCAGGCGGCGGCATCACAATGCTTCTTCCCCTGCTGTTGATCCCGGTGCTGTATCTGGTGATGATCCGTCCGCAGCAGAAGCGGCAAAAACAGTGGCAGTCGATGCTCGGCAGCATCAAGTCGGGTGACCGCGTCACCACCGCCGGCGGCATTCGCGGCACCATCATCTCGCTCAAGGACGATGCCATCATCATCCGCGTGGCTCCGGACAATTTGAAGCTGGAGATCGCCAAGACGGCGATCGCCTCGGTCACCACGCAGGAAAATTCCTCAGCATCGTAACCGGGCGCTGGTCATAGATTTTGGATTTTTTGGATTCGAGAATTGGGACAATGAAAAAGAATCTCCAAGGCAGAATCGCTCTGATCGTCGCGGTTCTGGTTGTGTTTGTCTACGGCATCTTCGGCATCCCTTCCGGCTTCACCGGACAGGCGCTGATGGCGGGCATCACCAAGCGCATTCATCTCGGCCTCGACCTGCGCGGCGGCGCTCACCTGATTCTTCAGGTCGTCGTCAAAGAGGCCGTGAGCGCGGAGACCGACAGCGCTTCCGCCCGCATCCAGCAGAACCTGAAGGACGCCAAGCTGACCTTTTCGCAGGTCATCAAGCCCGATCCGCTCAAGCCCGACGGCACCGGCCAGCCGCAGATCATCCGCATCGACGGCACCACGCCCGCGCAGTCCAGCGACATCCGCTCGCTGCTCGACGCGAAGTATTCGAACGAGTACGACGTGACCAGCGGTGCAGACAACAGCTTCCTCGTCACCATGAAGCCGACGGTCGAGCAGACGCTTGAAAAGAAGACCGTGCAGCAGGCCATCGAGACCATCCGCGACCGCGTGGATACGCTCGGCGTCAGCGAGCCGGTTATTCAGGAATATGGCCTGGGCGACAACCAAATTCTCGTGGAGCTGCCCGGCATCGAGGATCTGGACCGCGTCAAGAGCATCATCCAGTCCACGGCGCGCCTTGAGATTCATCCCGTGATCGGCGGTCCCTTTCAGGACGAGCAGTCGGCGCTGGCCAGCGTGGGCGGCGCGCTGCCTCCGGATCAGGAAATCCTCCACTTCTCCGGCGTGCAGGGTTCGGATGCGGACAGCGTGTACCTTCTGCAGCGGGTGCCAGTGGTGGCCGGCAGCGACTTCCGTTCCGCGGACCCCAGCTCCAGCGACAACGGCCTGCCCGCGGTGCGCTTTACCCTGACTAACGAGTCAGGCGACCGCTTTTACGACTACACCAGCGCCAACGTAGGCAAGGCCATGGCCGTGGTTCTTGGCGGCCGCGTCCGCGAGGTCGCCAACATCAAGAGCGCCATCCGCGACACCGGCGTGATCGAAGGCAGCTTCTCGCAGGATGAAGTCGATGTGCTCTCGAGGATGCTGCGCACCGGCGCTCTGCCTGCCTCGCTCAACTATCTTGAAGACCGAACCGTAGGCGCATCGCTCGGCGCCGACTCCATCAAGGACGGAGTGACCGCGGCCGTTGTCGGCGTGCTGCTGGTCATGGTCTTCATGCTGGTCTACTACCGCAGCTCGGGCATCAACGCCGACCTGGCCCTGTTCCTGAACCTGGTCATCCTGCTCGGATTCATGGGCTTCTCCGGCGCAACGCTCACCCTGCCCGGCATTGCCGGCGTCATTCTCACCATCGGCATGGGCGTCGACTCCAACGTGCTGATCTTCGAGCGCATTCGCGAAGAGATACGCGCCGGCAAGGCGGCCTCTGCGGCCATTGAGCAGGGCTTTGGCCACGCATGGGTGACGATTATCGATACCCATGTGACGACCATCGTCTCGGCCGCCATCCTGTTCCTCTTTGGAACCGGGCCGGTGAAGGGCTTCGCCGTTACGCTGACCTTCGGTCTTGCAGCCAACTTGTTCACAGCTGTCTATGTCTCGCGCGTCATCTTTGAGGCGCACCTGAACAGGCTCAAGCCCGGCCAGATGGTATCGATCTAGGCGACGCCCCAACAGGCAGCGCACAACAGAACGCCGGAGCCAGTGCGGCTCCGGCCCCAGGAAGGCAGAGAACCAAGTGGAACTGTTTCGCAGCGTCAATATCGACTGGCTGGGGAGGAAGTGGTACTTCCTCAGCTTCTCAATGATCTTTAGCGTGGCCGGTATTATCTCCATGGCCATCCACTGGAGCCAGATCGGCAGCCCGGTTCCTCTGGGCGTCGACTTCCGCGGCGGCACCCAGATTCAGGTGCAGTTCAAGCAGACCCCGGACGAAACCCAGATTCGACAGGCTATGGATGCGTCCGGAATCAAGGATGCGCGTATCCAGGCCATTCGCAGCGCCAATCAGACCTCCAGCAACGACGTTCTGATCAGCCTGCCGGAGCAAACCAACGAGGCAGCGCTCGATGCCGGCCGCCAGCAGATTGTCTCCGCCCTGCAGGGTCACTACAACAACCCCTTTGAAGTGCGGAATGTGCAGGTCGTGGGTCCGACCGTGGGCCGTCAGTTGGAGAAACAGGCTACGCTGGCCACTCTCTACTCCATGCTGGGCATGCTGATCTATCTCTGGTTCCGCTTCCAGTTGATCTACGGCGTGGCTGCCGTTGTTGCCTGCTTCCACGACACGCTGATCACCGTCGGCGCCTTCTCGCTCACCAATCAGGAGATAAGCCTCACCGTCATCGCCGCCATCCTTACGCTGGTCGGCTACTCCATGAACGACACCATTGTGGTCTTCGACCGCATCCGCGAGAATCTGCGCATGAGCCGCCGCGAGGCGCTCGCCGACGTGGTCAACCGCAGCATCAACCAGACACTGAGCCGGACCGTGCTGACTTCCGGCCTCACGTTCCTGACCGTACTATCGCTATTTGTTTTCGGTGGCCAGGTGCTCAAGGGTTTCTCGTTTGCGCTGGTGGTTGGCATTCTCATCGGCACCTATTCATCCATCGCCGTGGCCGCGCCCATGCTGGTCGCATGGCAGCAGTCGCGCACCGGGCAGGGCAAGACACCTGCCTTGCCGGCGGCCAAACGCAGCCGCGTGTAAAGATTCAGGGAACGAATGCACTGTTCTTGCAGCATGTTTGGCATCAGGGGCGCAGTTCTGGTATAGCTGAAGGACGCCGCAGTGGTACAGTTTATGCGCACGGGAACATTTGATGGTTTTCCGGTGTCTAAATTGAGGTAACCAAACCCGATTCGAGGCTGGCCATGTTTGAAGATTCCACATTTGAATCCGCAGGGCGGATCAAGAGCAAAAGTAAGTATTGGATGATATTCACCTTCGTCACCAACGGCTCGATTCTGCTCGTATTGATTCTCATTCCCTTGATCTACCCTGAGGCTCTGCCCAAGGCGATGCAAACGACCTTGCTGACCGCACCTCCGCCCCCGCCTCCACCACCGCCACCGCCACCACCGCCCGAAGTGCATATTGTGCATGTGCAGTCGGAGCTGATGAACAACCAGCTCGTTGCCCCCACAAAGATTCCCAAGGAAATCAAGCAGGTCGCCGAGAAAGAAGCGCCGCCATCGACCTTCGGCGTGGCTGGCGCCGAAGGCCTCGGCGGGGGCAGCGGCAACGGCGTGATAGGCGGCCTGTTCGGCAACGGCAGCGCACCCAAGGTGCAGGTCGCCAAGCCCCAGAAGGTCAACATCTCCGCCGGTGTCTCGGCCGGCCTGGTCATCCAGAGAACCCAGCCGGTCTATCCTCCCATCGCCAAGGCGGCGCGCGTCTCCGGCACGGTCATCCTGCAGGCCACCATCTCCAAGTCTGGGACCATTGAGAACCTTCAGGTGGTCAGCGGTCCGGCCATGCTTCAGCAGTCTGCGCTCGATGCGGTCCGCTCCTGGCGCTACCGGCCTTATCTGCTCAACAACGAGCCCGTAGAGGTCCAAACCACCGTCAACGTGATCTTCAGCCTCGGTGGATGAAATTTCTTCCGGCCTTTTCGCCTTCATCGGGAAAAGGCCATGCTTTTGACCTGAATGCGAATCCGGAAAGAACCGCATTCAAAGAACCGCATTCCCAGCAATCCGCCGCGGCGGACCTTCGCACTTCACAAGAAAACTCCTTAGGAGGAACGATTCAGTGATTCTCGCTCAGCTCGCACATTTCGCTTCGCATGCGGTCAACAGCCTGGCATTTCTTCAGGAAGACCAGCAGTCGGTAAGTTTCAGCCCCATGGGACTGTGGGAACACATGGCATGGATGGCCCGCTCGGTGGCTATCATCCTGTTCATTGAGTCCATCTGGTCGCTGGCCGTGATGATCGACCGTTACCTCTATTTCTCGGCAGCCCGCAAGCAGTCGCGCGAGTTCGCTCCCAAGGTTGCCGGCGCGCTGAAGGACAGCAAGCTCGAAGAAGCCATCAAGATCGCCGACCGCAACAAGAAGTCGCACCTGGCGGAAGTGGTCACCGCGGGCCTGCAGGAGTTCCGCGCTTCCGGCGGCGCAGCCACCGAGACCACCATCGAGAGCTCGCAGCGCGCCCTCGAGCGCGCCGAGGCAATCGTGCATGCCAAGCTCAAGCGCGGCCTCAGCGTTCTGGCCACCATCGGCTCGACCGCTCCGTTCGTCGGCCTGTTCGGCACCGTCGTCGGCATTCTGCACGCCTTCGATGCCATCGCCACCCAGAAGACCTCCGGTATCGGCGCAGTCGCCGGCGGTATCTCCGAGGCGCTGGTGACCACGGCCTTCGGGCTGCTCGTCGCCATCCCGGCCGTTATGGCCTTCAACTACTTCACCGGCCGTGTCGAAGCCTTCGACGTGGAGATGGATAACTCATCGAGCGAGCTCGTCGACTACTTCATCAAGCAGAGCAAGCGCTAAGCACGGCGGCGATTCGAGCGGGATTTGTTGGCGGACAGGAGAGCGGCAACGGCCTCCTGTCCGCCGGTTTCAATCCCGCAGTGCGGTTTAGGGGTAGCGCCGGACGCCATCCGGGACCAAAAATTCAAAGGCACGGAGCCTGAATCATGGCAATTGCAGTTCGCAACGAAGGCGGCAAGATCAACTCCGATATCAACGTCACTCCCATGGTGGACGTGATGCTTGTGTTGTTGATCATTTTCATGGTCATCACTCCCATGCTCCAGCAAAAGGTAGCCGTGGACATGGCAAAGGTGGACAATCCAGTCTCCATGCCCGATGCCGACAAGGAAGACGCAATCGTGGTGGCCATCACCCGCGACGGCGGCGTGTATCTCGGGCAGGATCGCATCGCCCTCGAAGAGCTCGGTCAGAAGGTCCGCGACAAGCTCGCCGACACGCCCGGCAAAACGATCTTTGTGCGCGCCGATGCGCGCGCCCAGTATCGCGCTGTGGAAGATGCCATCGACGCCGTGCGTACCGCCGGAGTGGATGAGGTAGGCCTGCTGACCCAGAGGCGCGACAACGGCGCCGTGGGCGGGCAGTAACATTCAATGCCGCAGCAATCGATAACGATTTCGAGGAAATGAGGAGTTTGCAGCCATGGCATTCAACACAGGGGGCGGGGGAGGTTACTCGTCCGGCATCAACGTAACGCCCATGATCGATATTCTTCTGGTGCTGTTGATCATCTTCATGGTCATCGTCCCGGTCACGCCCAAAGGCCTGGATGCCCTGGTGCCGCAGCCGCCCAAGGATCAGAAGCAGCAGCAGCAGAACGACCGCACAATTGTCGTGCAGGTGATTTACCAGAAGGGCGAAGCGCCGCAGTATAAAATTAATGAACTGCCCGTGCAGAAATCGGAGCTGCTGGGCAAGCTCACCGACATCTACGCCAACCGCGCCGAGCGCGTCATGTTCGTCAAAGGCGACGACGATCTGGACTTTCATTACGTGGCGGAGGTCATCGACATCGGCAAAGCTGCCAACGTCGACCACATCGGCCTGATGACGCCCAAGATACTGGCCGGTCAGTAAATCGCCTCGCAGGCAGTCTTCCCGGCCTGGGAAGAGTGCCTGCGCAGCAGGCCGGCGAAGACTCTTTTATCCTGGCTGCGGCCTCCCGATCAGTTAGTCGGCGACTTTTGGAAATTACCAGGCGCGCGCGACACGGGCACGACCTGAAGGAGAAGATGAAGACATGAATCGACCCGCACGTATTTCGGCGCTCGCGGTGGTTCTGGCCGGCCTGGTGCTTTCCATCGGCGGCTGCAATCGGCTGAAGGCCCGTGATCAACTGAACAAGGGCGTGGATGCCTACAAGAGCGGCAAGTACGAGCAGGCCATCGGCCACTTTCAACAGGCCACCGAGCTCGATCCCACGCTGCCTTCGGCCAAGAGCTATCTGGCCACCGCGCTGTCGCAGAATATAGTTCCGGGACTTTCGACGCCGGAGAATCTGAAGACCGCGCAGCAGGCCATCGGCATCTTCCAGGAAGTTCTCGCCAAGGATCCTACCGACATCAACAGCATGAAGCAGATTGCGGGCATCTACTTCAACATCAAGAGGCTCGACGACGCCAAGGACTGGCAAAAGAAGGTGCTGGCAGTGGATCCCAAGGATCCTGAGGCTGCTTACACCGTCGGCGTGATCGACTGGACCGAGGCTCACGAGAACAAGCTCAAGGCTCTGCAGGCCGTTGGTTTCGACGACGATGGAAAAGGCAACGTCAAGGCCCCCAAGAAAGCGATGGAAGAGATTAAGGCTCAGAACGGCCCGCTGGTCGAAGAGGGGCTTCAGTATCTCAATCAGGCCGTTGCCAACCGCCCCAACTACGACGATGCCATGCAGTACCTGAACCTGATCTACCGCAACAAGGCCGATGTGGACTTCGGCAGTAATGCCGCCGTAACTGCCGACATGGCTGCCGCGGAAGACTGGACCCACAAGGCCATGGGCACGCGCAAGGCCAACGAAGAGAAGAAGGACAAGGGTCCCGGCGGCATCACCATGGACTCGAGCGGCAACCTGAAGTAGCGTCAACACCTCGCATGACACAACAATAAAGGCCTCCGCTGAGCAGCGGAGGCCTTTATTGTTGCGCGGCAATCGGGCAATCGGACTATCGCGCGCGCTCATCCCCGCTACGCAAGGCCCCGCAGTCGGTGGGTTCATCCGTCCGCAGGACAAGGCGCTTCGTGGCACGCTTCAGGACGCGCTGCCGGGGATGGTCGATTCACAAGATCGAACAGAAAGGGCTAAACAGAGTGGCTTACTGCGCGCTGTCTTTCAGCACCTGCTCGGCGTAGAAGTTGCGCACTGTGGCCTGGTCGTGCAGCACTTCATAGTAGGCATATTTCAACATTTGCGCCCGGTTTTCACGCAGCGTCTGGCGAATGGCCTGCTGAACGCGCGGATCGTTCAGTTCGCGCTGGCCTGCCGGCTCCCGTGAGAGCACCTTATAGATGGCGTAGCCAGCCACGCGGCGAGTCGGTCCCGCATTGCCATACACCGGCAGCGGTTCGGTGATCTCGCCCGGCTTGAGCTTACTGATGGCGTCGTAAGCGGCGGGGTCGTTCTGCAGAGAGGATTGGCCCACAAAGCCCATGTCGCCGCCGCTCGCCGCGGTGTTCGGATCGTCGGAAGCCTGCATGGCAAGGCCGCCAAAGTCCGCGCCGCTCTTCAGCTCGTTGTAAACCGCCTCAATCTTCTTTTTCGCATCCGCGTCGCTCACCGGTTTGCCCGGCAAGCCGCCATTCTGCTGCACCGGCCCTACGGCGGCCACAATCTGCGCCAGACCAAAGCGTGGCTCGATCAGATTGAACTCGGCCTTGTGCGCCGCGTAGTAATTGCCGATGTCCGCGTCCGTGATGTTGATCTTGGACTCGATCTCTTTGTTCTGCAGCTTCTCGCGGGTCAGCGAGCGGCGAATATCGCGCTTCAGATCGTCCAGTGTGATGTTGCGCTGCTTGAGCTGCCGGTCGAACTCCTCCTGCGTGTAGGGGGCCTTCATCTCGGTCAGCTTGGCGTTCACATCCTCGTCGGTTGCGGCCAGGTTCAGCTTTGCCGCGCGCTGCTGGATAATCTCGTCCTCAATCAGTTCGTGCAGAATGTTCAGGCGAACAATGTCGGCGCGCTCCGCGCTCGGCTGCTGCGGATTTTCGGCCAGGCTGGCCTGGTAGTACTTCTCAACATCCGCGCGCATGATGTTCTTGCCGTTGACGGTCGCCATCACGTCGGGCGAGGGAGGCCGGTGGCAGCCCGCGAGTGCGGCGATGAGCATTCCGCTGGTGAGAACCGGAACGAGAAAGCTACGCGGGATAAACACGAACTTGACGTGCAACCTGAACTCTCCTCAGAGCCGCAAGGACCCTCGGCACTCTAGGATAAATCCCCGAACCGGGCCCGCGATAGGCTTCAGGCGGGGGCCCGTTCTGGCCTGGATTTATTGGCCTGTTCCCTTCGATGAGTCGGCGCCGCTCGCGGCCGGGGGTTCTTCGCCTGCGGCGCGCAGGGCGCGGTCAATCACCTGCCACACTTGCTCTTCGGGCAGTGCTCCGTCGATGCGCTCGCCATCCACAAACAGCGCCGGGGTTCCCTCGACGCCGAGTTCGTCGGCTTGTTTTGCCGATGCCCGCACCTGCGTCTCGTCCTGTGCGGTCAGGCAGGCATTCAGCCGGGCGGCATCCACCTTGCCCAGCGTGCCCTGCTCGCGCGCAATGCGGTCCAGCATGTCGAAGCTCTTTTTGGGGTCGCGATCCGGCCCCGTCACATCGCCGCCGTGCGCATGCAGATAGTCCACATACCTCCAGTAGACCTCGCCGCTCTGCGCGGCCAGGCAGTTGGCGTCCACCGCCGCGTGCATCGCCCACGGGTGCAGGTCGGTCAGCGGATCGTCTTTGTAGACGAAGCGAACCTTGCCGCCATAGTGCTCCAGCGTGGAAGGGAAAAGTGTCTCGTGCATCCGCGCGCAGTAGGGGCATTCCAGGTCGTCGAAGCTGATCACCGTGACCTTCGCCTGGGGATTGCCGCGAATTGGCCGCCCCGCCGTGTCGATCGAAAATGCGGGATCATTTTCGAGATCGTACGTACTCAGGCGCGCCAGCCTGGTCCCGTCCTTGGAGAGCAGGAAATCCAGCGTCGTCGTTTTCGCTCCCCGCGCAAAGGTGATCGCCATCGCATCGTAGCCGGGAATGTCGCTGGGTTTACGCTCGCCCAGCGTCACGGAATAGTCCTGCGGCACGTCGTACTTCGACCGCACCAGAACCTCAATGCGGCGATTCGTGTCCATGGTTGAAGTAGTGGGGGCGGGCTGCGCCTTGCAGCCCATAGTCAGGCTCAGCCCGAGCAGGCCGGCAAGAAATCGGGAACGGAACAAAGCAAAATCCTCGTGCATTCAGGATACCCCAGTAGCCCGAGCAGGCACGGAAAGCCGGGTGCCCCAGGTCCGGGGTTCCCGGCGACAGGTCTTCGTCGCTGGGGTAGAGATCTCGTCCGCCGCGGCGGAAGACCTGGGAAATCAATACCTGACAAACAACGACCCCGGGTGCCCCATCCTTGGCGCGTCTTTGTTTTTGCGCCAAGGGTGGGAAATCACGAACCCCAATCGTCCCGGCCGCCCTGTCAACCCCCGATCTTTCTAACCCCCACAATCCAGGCCACATCCCTTTGCGCATTATTTCCGCGATCTGTCTATCCTTAGAATCATGACGCCCACAGCAACCCAACCCGCCGCCCAACGAGCCCGCGCAATGTCTCAATGCCCGCATCGCAGCCCGCTCCACACACCCTGTGAGTCACAGCAAGTGTGGAGCGCCCCGCAACCCGCGCAGCAAACACCACTTCCCCGCGCCAACTCCACAGAAAAAACAGCGTTCGCAAGCGTGAAACTGTGCCGGGTGCCCCAGATCTCGTCCGCCGCGGCGGAAGACCTGGGATTCGGAGATGGCAGGTGGCCTATCCGGTCAGCGGTATCGGCCGCATCGAACCGCAAAGATACCGGACACTCGCCCAACGCATCGATCGTAAACAGACTCTTAACGATGCGCTCCCGGTGTTGCCCTTTGCTGTCGCAATTGCTTTTTTGTACTGGGTGCTCTTGAAGCTCCGCCGTGAACGGAAGCGCGCGGGAACGCGCCGAGTCTCATCGATTCGGCTTGGCCACCTGAGTCGCGTCAGGCTCGTCGTCGGAGTCCTCCACCAGAACCGCGGAGCCCGGCGCGATATCGAAGCTCGCCGCGTCCCGCCCGGTGGGGTGAAAGCTCACGCGCATCGGCTCCCGCTGCCACTCGACCGCGCCGCAGGCCAACGGAGGCGGATTCTCCGCATCGAATGGAGCGAGTTTCTTCGCCAGCACAGGCTTGCGCGCCGCGAGCTGCGCCACCACCGCATAGAGGCTCTTGCCGCTGGAGGTGACGCCGCAGTAAGCGCCGTAGTCGCGGAACCAGATCACCTGGCTCACGCCGGGGTCGTAGTCGGGCAGCTTGAGCGCGGTAATGCGCCCGGTGGTGCGGTCCACCAGCAGCCAGGGGCCGCGCTGCCACACCCAATGCTCCTTGGCAGCGGTGGGCGCGTCGCTCGGCAGCGCATCATTGAGACGCAGCACGCGCCGTACCACGAAGCTGCGGTCGGTCACGTCGTGCGAGTCGCCGGTAGTCCACTCCTTCACCTGGCCGTCTATCAGCAAGGCGCGAATCTTCAGTTCAGTTTCGCCGGCGGCTGCGGCCGGATCGCCTGCCTTGGAGTATGGCACGCGCTTGACCGCGCCGAGATAGACGGTATGCGGCTTGCGTGGAGCGGCGTGCGCGAGCAACGCCCCGGCCAGCGTGGCCGCCACCGCAATCGTACTCAATCTGCGTGCTCTCATCGTCTATCCTTGCGCGGCCTCAACGGCGCGGGCCACGCGGAACGCTGTGCCCTCATTGAAGTGCGCGGCCAGCACCTGCATGCCCACGGGCAAGCCAGCCTTGGTTGTGCCGCAGGGGACCGTCACGCCGCAGATGCCGGCGAGGCTTGCGGTGACGGTGTAGATGTCGGCCAGGTACATGGCCAGCGGGTCGCCGGACTTCTCGCCGAGCTTGAAGGCGGGCACCGGCGACGTGGGCGTGACGATGGCATCAACCTCGGCAAAGGCGCGCAGAAACTCCTCGGCGAGAAGACGGCGCACCTGCTGGGCCTTGAGATAGTAGGCGTCGTAGTAGCCGGCGGAGAGCGCGTAGGTGCCGAGCAGGATGCGGCGCTTGACCTCCGCGCCGAAGCCCTCATTGCGCGAGTGGCGATACAGGCCGGAGAGCGTGTCCGATGCGGGCGAGCGATGGCCGTAGCGCACGCCGTCAAAGCGCGCGAGATTGGCGCTGGCCTCGGCCGTCGCCACCAGATAGTAAGTGGGAATGGCGTAGCGGGTGTGCGGCAGCGCGATGGGCTTGACCGTGCAGCCCGCGGCCTTGAGCGCGGCAATTCCCCGCTCAATGCAGTTGCGCACTTCGATATCGAGGCCTTCGCCGAAGTACTCAGCCGGCACGCCGATGCGCAGGCCTTCCACCGGCTTGTCGCTCGCGGCGGCGTAGTCCGGCACTGGAGCAGGAGAACTGGTTGCGTCCCTGGGGTCGTGGCCGGCGATCACGCCGAGCAGCGTAGCAGCGTCGCGCACGTTGCCGGCAAAGGGGCCGATGCGATCAAGCGATGAGGCGAAGGCGATGAGACCGTAGCGCGAGACGCGGCCATACGTCGGCAGCACGCCCACCACACCGCAAAAGCTCGCGGGCTGACGAATGGAGCCGCCGGTGTCTGTGCCGAGCGTGGCCACGGCGAGGTTGGCGGCAACCGCCGCGGCCGAACCGCCGCTGGAGCCGCCGGGCACGCGTTCCGGATCGACAGGATTGCGCACCGGGCCGTAGGCCGAATTTTCGTTCGACGAACCCATCGCGAACTCGTCGCAGTTGAGCTTGCCCAAGAGCACCGCCCCAGCCGCTTCAAGCCTGGTGACGGCCGTGGCGTCGTAGGGAGGCTGATAGCCCTCGAGAATTTTCGAGCCTGCGGTGGCCGGCGCGCCCTTCACCACCAGCACGTCCTTGATGCCCACCGGCACACCGGCCAGCGGACCGAGCGGATCGCCCTTGGCGGCGGCGGCATCGACGCGCGTGGCCTGATCGAGCGCGCGCTCTTTGGTGAGACTCAGATAAACATTGAGGTCCGGATTGATCGCCGCAATGCGGCCGAAGTAGCGCGCGGCCAGATCGGCGGCCTTGACGCTGCCCGCGGCAATGCCGGCGCGCAGCTCCGCCAGACTCTTCGGCTTCTCTACATAGGATTTGGCTTCACTCGGCAATCCCGCTTTCCTCTCCGGGGCTTCAGTGCCCCTGCCGCGGCGTCTGCTATGCGCGTTAGCGCTCAATCACCTTGGGTACTTTGAAAAATACCTGATCGGTTTCCGGCGCCTGCGCCATAACTACTTCCCGATCGAGCGAAGGCTCCTTCGCGTCCGTCCGCAGCACGCTTGTGCCGTCCGCAGTTGCAAGCTCCGTCACCTGCGCCAGCGGCGCGACGCCGGCCGTGTCCAACTCGTTCAACTGCGCGACGTAATCGAGGATGGCGTTCAGGTCATGCACCATGTGCGCCGACTCCTCGGGCTCAAGCTCGAGGTTGGCGAGCGCGGCGACGCGCTCCACTTCGTCAACGGAAACTTTGGCGGTCATCGGCCTGTCTTCTCCATGTGGCGGCTCGCATAATGCACGGACTCGCAATAGTTTTTCCGGTTTGAACCTCAAGTATAGCCCGTGTTTCAAACATTTCCCGGCGCTCGCAGCCAGCTGTGGGCGCACGTCAATCGACTGTGAGCGAGAAACTCGCGTTGTGAGAGATGCCTCCTGAGGAGACCGTGACCTGGATCGCGTAAGTGCCGGGCGGCGTGCTTGAACCTCCCGCGCCGGAACTGCCGCCGCTGCCGACACCCGAGGCCACGCAGCCCGCCGCCCCGCCAACTAGCACGGCAAAGAGACCGAGCAGGAAGAGCGCACGCTGCCTGCGCCGCCACGCGAAAGGAAGGAGCAGAAGGCCGCTGAGAATGGCAGTGTAGCGCCATCCTGCATGCGCGGTTGCGCGCGCGGAAGCCGCTGCGCCGCCCGTTTCCACCTGCACCGAGACACTGCCGGAAGATCCGCCCGCGACCGTGTCACCTGTTGGACTGAAGACGCATGCGGTATTTGTGGGCAGCGCGCCACACACGTAGCTGAACGTGGCGCCGGAGCCGCCCAGCGGCGTGAGATTCATGGTGAAGGCCGCCGTTTGGCCGCTGGCAACGGTCTGGCTGGCCGTGCCCGCGACGACCGTGAAATCGAAACCCGCGCCGGAGAGCGCAGCGGTCACACTCGACGGCAGAGCGCTGCTGGCAACCGTGAGCATGCCGGTTTGCGCTCCCGCGCTGGCGGGCGCGAAGGTCACGTTGACGCTGCAACTGGCTCCTGCGGCAAGGGTCGAGGTGCAGGTGTTTGCTGTCAGCGTGAATCCACTCGACACGGTAAGCACAAGGCCCGTGAGCGCAACCGCGCTGGTGTTGGTCAGCGTGAGCGGCTGCGCGCTGCTGGTGGAGCCCACCGCGGTGACAGGAAAAACGAGAGAAGCCGGCTGCAATTGCACGGAGCCGGCCGCGCCGCCCACACCCGTGAGCACGACCACGACGGCATTCAGATTGGTTGAGCTGACGCCCAGCGTTGCCGTGACAGAGCCATTGGACACAGGCGTAAAAACAACGCCGGCGGTGCAGCTTGCGCCTCCCGCGAGCGTGGAGCCGCAGGTGTTTTGCGCCAGACTGAAGGGCGGCGCGAGGGTGAAGACGAGCCCGGCAGCTGCGGTGGCGGCGGTGTTCGAAAGGGTCACGCCCTGCGCCGCGCTTTGCTGGCCGAGTGTGGCCACGGTGAAAGCCAATTGTGCCGGTGTCACGTTGAGTCCGGCGGCTGCGGTTGCGGTTCCGCTGAGTGCAACGGTCACAGCCCTAACTCCGGGGGACGGCGAGGTCACCGTGACTGTCGCCGCGCTGCCGCCGGTCGCAAGCGGCGTGAAGATAACCTGCGCCGTGCAACTGCTGCCCGCGTTGAGCGTGGCGCCGCAGGTGGTAGAGGAGATGGAAAAGCTCGTGGCTGACGGACCGGCGACGGAAAAGCTCAGGCTGGCCGCAGGTGCGCCGCCGGTGTTGGTGACGGTGAGCGTGAGCGGCGCGCTGGCCACGCCCACCGGCTGCGCGGCAAAGGTGAGCGAGGGCGGAGCGACGCCGAGCGCGGGCGGCAGCAGGCCGGTGCCGGAGAGAGCCACGGTCTGCGTGCGCAATGCGTCGGCGACGGTGAGCGTGCCGGTCTGAGCGCCGGCGGTTGTGGGGTCAAAGACCACACTGATGGCGCAAGGGATGGCTCCGCCCGCCAGCTGCATGCCGCAGCCGGACACCTGGAACGGAGCAGTTGCCGACACCGCAATTGAGGTCAGCGGCAGGTCGCCACTGTTGGTAAGCGTCACAGTCTGCGCCACGGATAGCTGGCCGACGACGGTTCCCGGAAATGTCACCGACAGCGGTGCAAGCGTGTCCGTGGCGGGCTTCGCGCCGGTTCCCGCGAGCGTGACGGTTTGTGTGCCCGCGCTGTCGACCAGTGTGAGCACGCCCGTGGCAGCGCCGGCCTGCGTGGGTGTGAAGGTGACGGTCAACTGGCAGCTTGTGTTCGCGGCGATGGAACTGCCGCAGGCGTTGCTCGCGAGCGTAAACGGGCCGCTGACGCCGGCGCTCGTGACCGATACTGCGGTGGACTGCGTGTTCTCGACGGTGATCTGCAGCGGGCTCGAAGTTGAACCGACGGCGACCGGGCCAAAGGCGAGCGCGGCGGGCGAGAGCGCGAACGCGGTGGGGCTGCCGCCGGTGCCGCTGAGCGCCGCGGTGAGCTCGCCGCCCGCGACATTAGCGTTGACGGTGAGCTGGCCGGTGCGGCTGCCTTCCTGCGAGGGCGTAAAAGTGACCAGAATCGCGCAATCCGCGTTCGCGGCGATGGCCTCGCTCTGGCAATCGTCAGTCTCGGTGAAGTCCCCGGTCACCGCGATGGACGAGACTGCCAGCGCGATGCCGCCGGTGTTGGTGAGCGTGATGGTTTGCGGGCTGCTGGGCGTGCCGTAGGCTTCAGTCCCGAAGCTGAGGCTCGCCGGGCTGATAGTCGCTGTCGTAATCTGCGTGCCTGCTGTGAGCAGCGGAATCTGCCAGATGCCACGGCCGTAGGTGCCCGCCACCAGGACATTGGGCGTAACCGGCGGCGGCGCGGCGCTCAACTGCGTGACCGGCGCCGGCGGCAGGCCCGCTCCGTAAGCTGTCCAGCAGTCTGAATTCGCCGCCGCGCAGGTCGCGACCTGCCGCGTGGCGTAGACACCGCCGTCGGTGGCGACGTAGACGGTGTTGGCATCCTGTGGATCGACGACGATGCCGTTGGCCGGCAACGAAGGCAGCCCCAGCGAGAGAAACGCCCAGTGCGCGCCGCCATCGGCCGATGTGTACACGGTGCGCACGCTTTCGCCGTTGCCGAAGATGCCCTGCACGGTGAGATAAACGGTGTTGCCGGTAGCGTCGTGCGGGTCGATGAAGATGCTGGAGATGTCCATGCCGTAGATGTTCAACCCAACGGCGTCGTTGGTCACGGGGTTCGGCGTCAGGTCCTGCCAGGTGGCAGTGGAACCGGGCGTATAGACCGCGCGCAGCACATGGCCGGCGAGCGTGGCGCCTCCGTCGTCCGCGCCATAGATGCCTGCGTAGATGACTTCGCTGCCGCCGGGCAGCGCGGCCGCAGCCACGATGCGAATGAGCGCATCGCCATCGCAGAAACTGTTAGTGGTTACGCCATCGAGGAAAGGACTGATGGCATTCGCGCCGGACCACCCAACCCCGTTGGCCGGACCGCGCCACACGCGGCAGGTGCCGATGAGCAACTGCGAGGGATCGAGAGGATCGACCAGAAACGGCGCGGGCAGCAGCATGGTGTAGCCGTCTCCGCCCACGTCCGCATCGGTGACCGCCGGCAGCGCGCCAAAATCGGCGGGCGTGCAGGGGCCGGTCTGCGCGCAGACATGAATTGAGACGCCCGCGCCATTGTTCACATACCAGTTGGCGGGATTTGTGGGATCGATGACGACCGGGCCGCCCTCGCCGCCGAGCACCTGCGGCCATTGCGCGGTGGGACCAGAGGTGGATTTGACGCCGGCCGTGCCGTTGTCGCCGAGCCCCGCCATCATGGTGTAGGGCGACGTGGTGACCTGCGACATTTCAACAACCTCAGCGAGCGAGCCGATGCCGCCGTTAAGGTTCTGGAAGTGGGACGCATCGCTCGCGCCGCAGACCGGCCCGGTTTCGCCCACATCATCGAGCGACCGCCACAGGCCGCTGTCGTTGCCATCGAGAATTTCGAGTGGATTCGAGGCATTCCAGGCAATGGCGTGCTGATACTCGCCCACCTTCGCGCTCATGCAGGTGGTGGAGTTGGTGGTGTTGCGCCACACGCAGCCCGCCGCCAGACTGCACTGCCACAGGTCGTTCCCGCCGGCCATCAGCAGGGTGTCCTGCCCGGATGGAACCGCCGCGAGCGCTAGGTTGTAATCGCCATTCGCGATCGTCGCCGGCCCCTCGAGTGGGACATTGGTCTCGAGTGCCGATGTACCGAGCTGGTTTGAAAAAGCGAGATTCTGGTTGCCGCACCCCCCGCTGCTGCTGATGGCGCACAGGTCCTGCCAGATGCCCTGATCCTGATCGTTGCCGTCGACGGTCCAGGCGAAGGTGTCCCCGGTGACGGGATTGACCGCGAGCGTTCCACGAAAGATGGGGCAGGCGATGGAGCCGGTTGAGCCTGAGTTGGTGGGGCAGGTCTGGGCGGTGAGCCCGGCGCCCGGCTGCGACGCGAGCCGCGTCCAGGTCACGCCGTCCGGCGATTGATAGTAGCCGTGGTAGCGCACCGCCGCGATGAAGAGCTGGCGCAGCGGGTTCCACACCACCGAGGTGGCCGCGTTGCCGTCAGGGGTGACGAATTTGTCGTTCGGACCCTGTGCATCGGACCCGTTGCCATCGGTTATCCTCGCCAGCGACCAGTTGGCACCGGCGTCGATCGAGTAGTAGAGCCCCTCGTAGCTGGCGCCCAGAATCTCTGCGTTCTCAATGCTGCTCGCGTAGGCCTGCGAAACCGCCATGACCACGAGCTGCGGGTTCGTGCTGCTCCACGCAAAGCCGGCGATGCCTTCGCCGGCAAAGGCCCAAATCCGATCTTCCGTGCTGTCGATGAGCGACCAGGTGTTGCCGTTATCGGTGGAACGCAGAATACCGGCGCCGTAGTAGGAATCGAGTGCGTCGTTGGGGTCGCCGGTACCGGCCAGCACCACGCCCGTGCCGCCGGGCTGCACGGTGACTGCGCCGATGCTGATGGACGCGTCGATTGCGCCCTCCAGAGCGCCCACGTTGTCCGTGAGGGGCTGGAAGCTCACATTGGCGGCATTGGCCGCGGTGGCATTCTGCGTGCGCCACACGCCGCCGCCGGTGGTGCCGACATAGGCGGTGTTGCCGGTGGCATCGGAGGGGTCGAAGACGATGGAGGTGATGCGCCCGGTGACCAGCCCGTACACGTTGCTCGGCGTGACCACCGCCGAGGGACCCAGCGGCTCCCAGGTTGCGGCCGCGGAGGCCGGCGAAGTCTGCGGGGCAGCCTGTACGGCTGCTGCACGCGCGCGGAGTGCGAGGGCGCGCGCCCGCGCCGGGTCTTGGCCTGCCTCGCGGCGTGTCATGAGCTGACGCTGGCGGAGGAACCGCTGCGCCTGCACCACGCTCGGCGGCAGGTTGGGCCGTATCGGCGCTGCCTGCTGAGCAACGAGCGCCGTGACGAGCAAGCCGCTGACAATTGCCGCGGCAAGAACAGAGACACGACCCCGCTCGCGCCGCTTCATGCGGTGACACACCATCTTACGCGCTGTAGTGCAATGGGACAGTCGCCTGAGAAAAACCTCATAGTACCTGCTTCTCACATCCGCACGAGCCTTCATCCGCACCCTCTCTCCCATAGTCAGAGAGGACTTAAGCGGATTCCAATGAATTAAGCACTGCGCAACAGGCGGATTCCGGGATAGAGAATTTGACCCATTTTAGGACATTCTTTTGTTTCTTGAAAGAAAATTTTCTCTATGTTTTATAAATCACTAAGAAATGTAAATTCCCTTGCCCCGGAAAATACAAGGGCTGCCCGCAGGCAGCCCTAGCCGGTTGCGAGAGAAAGGCGCGCTACCAGCGGCCCCATGCGCGGGTAAAGTAGTCCGCCAGGGTCATGCCGACGAGCACGAGAAACGTGAAGACCCCGGCTCCCACGGTAAGTTTGGTGAGCTTGGTGCTGTACTTGACGTGCATGAAGAAAAGCACGACCAGCGTGGCCTTGATGACCGCAATCCCCAGTGCGGCGATGGGATTGAAGACGCCCCACTCCTGATAGGAGGCCCACACGGTCAGCCCCGTAAACGCAAGAAGCGCACCGACGATGACCAGATAGATCAGGGGACTGACAATGTGATGTTCGTTGTCGTGTTGCTCGCTCATGCCGCGGTCCTTTATTGGTGTCTGCTATTGGTGTCTGCTGATGAGATACAGCAGCGGGAACAGGAATATCCAGACGATGTCGACGAAGTGCCAGTAGAGGCCGAAGTTCTCGACGAATGTGACGTGGCCGGTGGTATAGGCTCCTGCGCGCGCGCGGAAGATCATGTAGCCCAGGATAGCGATGCCGATGATCATGTGCAGCGCATGCATGCCGGTCATGGCGAAGTAGAGGAAGAAGTAAAGCTCGGTGTGGCGCGCGACGTCCAGCGGAAGCGGCTTGTCGTGATATTCGTTATAGACTGCGGGATCGGACGCTGGATTGAGGAACGTCTCCACGCTGTAATGCAGGCCGGGAATGTGATGCTTCTCCCACTTCTCGTGGTACTCGACGGTCTTGATGCCAAGGAAGACCAGTCCCAGGATGAAGGTGAGCACGAGGCAGAGGACGAGGGTGCTCTTGCGCCGCATCTCCGCGGACCAGACCGCCATCGCCATGGTGAAGCTCGACGTAATCAGCACGCCGGTGTTGGCCGTGCCCCAGCCGATCTGCAGTTGGTGCGAGGCCTCGACGAAGGCCGGGTAATACCAGTTGCGGTAGATGAGATAGGCGGTGAACAGGCCGCCGAAGAACATGATTTCCGTCAGCAGAAAGAGCCACATGGCGAAGTTGGTGGCATCGTTCTGCTGGCCCATGGTCTCGAAGTGGTGGCGCTGGTAGGGCGGGTGCTCGTGATGAGCCGCCTCCGCGCCGTGGGCAATGGCTGTGCTATCCGGCACTGGCTACCTCTTTTTCTCTCTGGCGCTCGAGCCACTCGTAGTCGTAGGCTTCGTGATCCATGATCGGAATCTCGGCGAAGTTCTCCGTCAGCGGCGGCGACTGCACCTGCCACTCGAGACCGGTGGCCTGCCAGGGATTGTCCCCGGCGATGGCGCCGTATTTCAGCGACCAGGTGAGGTAGAGCACAGGCAGCAGGTAGCCCACGCCCAGAATCGAAGCGCCCGCCGTCGAGAGCACGTTCAGTCCCTGGAACTCAGGCGGATAGGACGCATAGCGCCGCGGCATGCCCAGCGTTCCCAGGATGAACTGCGGGAAGAATGTGAGGTTGAATCCGATGAAGGTGACCACTGCGGCCAACTGCGAGACCTTTTCCGGATACATGCGCCCGGTCATCTTGGGCCACCAGAAATGCACGCCGGAAAGGAAGGCCATCAGCATGCCGCCGACCATCACAAAGTGGAAGTGGGCGACGATGAAGTAGGTCTCGGTGAGGTGGATGTCCGTGCCCGAGGCCCCGAGGAAGACGCCCGTCATGCCGCCGATGGTGAACAGCCCCATGAAGCCGAAGGCGTAGAGCATCGGCGTCTCGAAGGTGATGGAGCCCTTGTAGAGCGTGAAGGCCCAGTTGAATATCTTGATGGCCGATGGCACGGCGACCAGCATGGTGAGCAGGGAGAAGATCAGGACCGCGTAGTTCGAAATGCCCATGATGAACATGTGGTGGGCCCAGACAAAGAAGCCGAAGACGGCGATGGCGACCGAAGAGAACGCGACGGCCGTGTAACCGAAGACGCGCTTGCGGCTGAAGGTCGAGATGACCTCGGAGATGACCCCCATGCCGGGCAAGATCATGATGTAGACGGCCGGGTGCGAGTAGAACCAGAACAGGTGCTGGAAGAGAAGTGGATCGCCGCCTTTGGTGGGGTCGAAGACGCCAATGCCGACAGTGCGCTCGAGCACGATGAGCACGAGGGCGATGGCCAGTACCGGCGTGCCCAGAACCATGAGAATGCTGGCCGCATAGTGCGACCAGACGAACAGCGGCATGCGGAACCACGTCATGCCCGGCGCGCGCATCTTGTGTATCGTGACGATGAAGTTCAGGCCGGTAAAGATCGAGCTGAAGCCGGCGATAAAGATGCCCAGGCCGGTGGTGATGACGTGGGTATTCACATAATGCGTGGAGAGCGGCGTGGTGAAGGTCCAGCCGGTGTCGACGCCGCCCGCCATCATGGAATAGAGGACCATGATGCCCGCGCCGATGTAGAGATACCAGCTCAGGAGGTTGATCTTGGGCAAGGCGAGATCCTTGGCGCCCAGCATCATGGGCATGAGAAAGTTGCCCAGTGTAGCCGGCACCGACGGCACCAGAAATAGGAAGACCATGATGATGCCGTGCATGCTGAACACCTTGTTATAGGTGTCGGTGGCCATCAGGTCCGATTGCGGCGTGAGCAACTCGAGGCGGATGAGGCCCGCCAGCGACCCGCCGATGAAGAAGAAGAAGGTGATCGAGATCAGGTACAGGATCGCGATACGCTTGTGGTCGCCGGTCAGCAGCCAGCTCAGCAGGCCCTTCTCCTTGCTGAGATAGTTCATCTTCGGAATCCTGGCCGTGGCCTGGTCGGGAAGACTGACGATTGTGTCGCTCATTGCTTCACCATCCCTTGGGGTGCGGGAGCAGCGCCCGTTTTCCGCGGCGAACCCTCGCTTTCAGGCAGCAGGGTCGTGGTCGCCGTGGTTTGCTGCACGCGATAGTCCGAGTTGAGGTTCTTGATGTATTCGACCAGCGCAATCACGCCATCCTCGCTGACCTGTCCCTGATACGTGGGCATGATCGGCGCGTAGCCTTCCGTGATGTGCTGCGAGGGATTGAGGATCGCCTCGCGCAGATAGGCATCGTCGACCGCAACCTTCTGCCCGTTGGCCAGCGTGAGCGACGAGCCATAGACATTGGCGAGGCTGGGGCCGCGCGCGTCGGGCCGGGTATTGTGGCAGGCGTTGCAGCTCAGGCTGGCGAAGAGCCGCTCGCCGTTTTGCGCGAGCGATGCGCCGCTGGTCGAGCCAGCCAGCCACTTCTTATAGTCTTCCGGCGTCAGCACCGTTACCTCGCCGATCATGTGCGAGTGCTCCGTGCCGCAGTACTGGGTGCAGAACAGGTGGTAGGTGCCGGGCGTGGTGGCCTCGAACCACACCGAGGTGTAGCGGCCGGGAATCGCCTCGCGCTTCACGCGGAAGGCGGGAATCGAGAAGCTATGAAACACGTCCTGCGAGATGAGCGTGAGCTGAATGGGCTGCCCTGTGGGCACATGCAGCGCGTCGATCTCATGCTGGCCGCCGGGATGCTCGGCCTTCCACATCCACTGCTTGCCCACCACGTAGATG
This sequence comes from Occallatibacter sp., assembly GCA_035642355.1. Taxonomy (GTDB): domain Bacteria; phylum Acidobacteriota; class Terriglobia; order Terriglobales; family Acidobacteriaceae; genus Telmatobacter. Next base: position 1,043 of record DASQSP010000183.1, on the reverse strand, counting down.
TTCATGGCGTTGGCGGGTGGCGTGTAGACGCGGAAGTAGATGAGCGCGCCCCACACGAACATGATGAGGAACAGACCCAGCGGGATGATAGTCCAGGTGGCCTCGAGCAGCGTGGAGCCCTCGATCTGTACGGCGACCGGATGGCGCTTCTTGCTGTAGAGAATCGAGAAAGTAGCGATCAGCAGGATGACGAGCGCGAGCCCGATGAGGCTGACCAGCACCATGAAAAAGTAGAGCGCATCCATCTGCGGCGCGATCTTCGAGGCTTCCGGCGGGAAGAGCGCGAAGTTCGTCATCCACTTGACGAAAAACTGCCAGATTACTGGACTGATGTGGGACATTCGGTTATCCGTTCACCTTTGGTTCTGTCTCCGAGGACGTCGGTGCATGCGCGTGCGCCTGCCGGTAGTCGCGGCGGAACATGATGGTCATAAAACCGCCCAGCAGGAGCAACGTAAGAAGTCCGCCCAACTGCACCACGCGCGCCACGATCAGCGAGTGGGTGTTGGTCTGGGGATCGTAGTGATAGCAGTACGTGAGAATGTTGTCGACCGGCGAGCCGATGCGGTTCGAAGAGGCTTCGTCCAGACCGAGCAGCATGTCTTTGGGCGAGTACTCCACGCCCATGTAGTACTGGGCGAGCTTGCCCTCCGGGGTCACGATCTGGATAGCGCTGGCATGCGCATACTGGGCGATGGTGCTGCCCGGCACCGTGAGTTTCACGTAACGGAAGCCGACCGCCTGGGTAAGCGCGTCGATGTTAGGCTGCGTCCCGGTGAGGAAGTGCCAGCCGTTGGCCGTCTCCGGGTGACCGTAGCGCTTGAGATAGGTACGCTTCTTGGCCGCAGCCAGATCGGTTCCCTCGGTCGGGTCAATGCTGACCACAATGATGTCGAAGTCCTTGCCGGGCACGAAGCGCACCATCTCCAGCGCGCTGGTCAGGCCGTCAAGCTCTTCGGAACACAGCATGGGGCAGCGGTAGTAGACCAGAGCCAGGATCGCGGGGCGCTTGCCGAAGTAGTCGCCCAGTTCGACCTGCTTGC
>DASQSP010000182.1:0-2597 GCA_035642355.1 Occallatibacter sp. | reverse complement strand
CCTAAGCCGACTTCTGCCTCGGTGGAACTTGATCAGCTCGCAGGCCGCCGTGCAGGCAGCTTGAATAGGGTTTTTCAGGATCGACTAATTTATCTAGCAAGTAACCCGGACAACTTTAATTTATGTAACTCGAAGCGGCTTTAGGGAGGGTCTGATTAAGTCCAAACGCCTTCCCTCAGGGGCTAAAGCCCAGTTAAATTTGTGCTACTTACGGCACGGCTAAAGCCGTGCCCTTTCAAAACATCGACTTGATCAGAGGTTCCTTAGCGGGTGACTGCGCTGCCGCGTACGCCGAAGCTGTAGGCCACGCCGATGGAGACGATCGGATACGTCCTCAACTGCGCAACATTGCCGGTGTATTTTGCGACCTGCTGGGCGAGGTCGGCCTGCGCGCCGGGGTCCGTGGCCACGTTGACGCAGTTGGCGCCGGCGGCGTCGCAGACCTGGCCGGAGGTGAGGTTGACGGCGACCGTGGGCGCGCCGATAAAGGCCACGCCGGCTTCAAACGGGGCGGACAGATGGCCGCCGCCGCGGGGAATGATGTTGCCCCAGCCGGCGGTAGCGGTAAAGACCCGGCTCCGCGAGTGCAGGCCGAGGATGCCGTTGCCCTGCACCGGATTGCTCTGCGAGGAGTAGTAGGTATTGCCGTTCAGGGTGAAGCTGGCGCCGCCCTGGGCGGTGAACAGGCCCGAGGCCTGGTTGCGGTTATAGAAGAGCAGGCCGGGCGAGAAGCGCAGAGCGTGGCGCGGGAACGGGTAGAAGTCGACCGATGCGCCGGCGGAGGACAGGTTGAGCTTGGCGGCCACGTCGAAGCCGTTGGTCGAGATGTTGTTGATGTTCAGGTTGAGGATGTTGCCGACGAAGCGGGCGTTGGTGTAGCGGTTCAGATTGGTGGCCGCCTGAAGATTGACGCCGAGCGGCGAGATGCCGGCGCCGAAGGCCAGGCGCGAGAAGGCCGGCATGGTCGATGGGACACGAGGAAGCGGGATGGACTGGACGGCGCCGATGCCGTCCACGGGCTCGCCCGCCACAAGGCTTGAGGACGAAAACTGGGCAAGGAGCGCGGACGGGCCGGCCAGCAGGACAAACGCGAGAGCAGCAACACGATGTTTCAAGGCGACCTCCAAAAGGGTTGTATCGACCCCGCACCCCCTGGCCGTGAACAGCCAGTGCGAGCGGATAACTGCCCCGCCTCCGGTCATAAGAGGATTAATGTAGGGCGAGAGTACCACGGTGTTGAAAATGCGTTACCAGAGAAATAGCACGAATTGGTTACCGATGGCATGGGTGGGCTGTTTGGCGGTGGAGTTCCTTAACGGAACCCGGACGAACGCCAAACCAGCCGAATGCCGTAATCTGAGCCCATGAAGCTTCCCGGTTGGCAGCCCGAAACGGCCGCGCGGATGCGGCGGCAACTGCTGCGGTGGTATGACCGGAGCCGGCGCGACCTGCCCTGGCGGCGCACCCACGACCCGTATGCCATCTGTGATCCGTATGCCATCTGGGTGTCGGAGATCATGCTGCAGCAGACTCGGGTTGCGGTGGTGGTGGAGCGCTTCAAGGCATTTATGGAGCGGTTTCCCACGGTGCTGGCGCTGGCGCTGGCGCCGGAGCAGGACGTGCTGGCGCTGTGGAGCGGCCTCGGCTACTACCGGCGCGCGCGCATGCTGCACAAGGCGGCGCAGTTCGTGGCCGAGCATCACGCAGGCAGTCTGCCGGCAACGGCGGAGAAGCTGAAGTTATTGCCGGGCATCGGCAGCTATACAGCGGCGGCGATTGCCAGCATTGCCCACGGCGAGCCAGTGGCGGTGGTGGACGGCAACGTGGAGCGGGTACTGTGCCGGGTGCGGGGATGGCAGGCGGGGCGCGTTTCGGCGACAGCTCTCAGGCGCCAGGTGGAGACTGCGGCGGCGGAGCTGCTGGATGCGGCGCGACCGGATGCGAAGCGGCCGGGCGACTTTAATCAGGCCATGATGGAGCTGGGCGCGACGGTCTGTACGCCGCGCAATCCGCAGTGCCTGCTGTGCCCGCTGGCGCAGGACTGCGTCACCCGCGGCGAGCACAAGACCGTGAAGCGGCCGCGCATGGTGAGCGAAGATGTGGCCTGCGCCCTGGGGCTGCGCGAGGGTCCGGCCGGCGAGGAAGTGCTGCTGGAGCAGCGGGCGGAGTCGAATACCGTGATGCCGGGGCTGTGGCAACTGCCCATGCTTCGGGTTACCGCCGTTCCAGAAAAGGCTCTGCGCATGACCGTGCGTCACGCCATCATGCAGGTCAACTACACGGTGCGGGTGCGGACCGTGACCGAAAAGGCCGCGAAGAAATTGACGGTTTCGGGCGGCCAGCGGCGCTGGGTTGCGCTCAGCGAGGCGGGTGGCATGGCGCTGACCGGCCTTGCGCGCAAGGTGCTGGGGCGCGCGGGAGCTATACCTTCGCCTGCCGCAAGAGACGATCGATTACAAGCGGCTCAAGGCCAGACTGCCCGGCAAAACCACGGTCATCCGGAACTCCGGGAAGTCCGCGATCATGGCATTTGAAGGTGAAGTGGAGCTCGACGATTGGGACGAGGGAACCGGCTGGATGGGGTCGTTGATGTCCCT
>DASQSP010000181.1:0-6048 GCA_035642355.1 Occallatibacter sp. | reverse complement strand
TGCGGCCCGGCGATTTGCTGGTGCTGAATGACAGCCGGGCGATTCCGGCGCGGCTCTATGCGCGAAGAACGGTGGTGCGCGAGCGGCAGGAGCCGAGCGGCCAGATTGAAGTGCTGCTGACCGAGCCTGCCGGAGATGGCGCGTGGCAGGCGCTGGTGCGGCCGGGGCGCAAGGTGGGCGTGGGCGAGCGGCTGGTGTTCGCCGACGCCGCGGGTGCCACGGCGCTCGAAGCCGAGGTGGTGGAGCGGGGCGAGTTTGGCGAGCGGGTGCTGCGCTTTGCGCCGGTAGACGATTTCTTCGCGGCCCTCGAACGAATCGGGCACATGCCGCTGCCGCCGTACATCCATCGCGACGACGCGGACGCGGACCGGGAGCGCTATCAGACGGTGTTTGCGCGGCACCTGGGATCGGTGGCGGCGCCGACCGCAGGGCTGCACTTTACGCCGCAGGTGCTGGATGCGATTGCGGCGCGAGGCGTGGAGATGGCGCGGGTGACGCTCCATGTAGGATTGGGCACCTTTGCGCCGCTGCGCGTGGAGCGGGTGGATGAGGTGCGGCTGCATCGGGAGCGGTACACGCTGCCGCCCGAGACCGCCGAGGCGCTGAACCGGGCGCGGGCCGAGGGGCGGCGGATTGTGGCGGTAGGTACCACGGCGGTGCGGACGCTGGAGGCGGCGGCGCTCGCGGCCGGGGATGGACCGTTGCAGCCGCATGCGGGGACGACGGAGATTTTTATTGCGCCGGGATTCCGCTTCCGGCTGGTGGGCGGGCTGCTGACGAATTTTCACCTGCCGCGGTCGAGCCTGCTGATGCTGTTGAGCGCCTTCGCCGGGCGGGAGCGGGTGCTCGATGCCTACCGGCATGCGGTGGCGGAGCGGTACCGGTTCTTCAGCTACGGGGATTGCATGTTTCTGAGCTGACGCTTCGCGGAACAGGTCATTTTCGGAGGGGCGTGATGAGCCTCCGGGACAATGGCGATGGGGGAAAATTGGCAGCGAAGGCGCTCATCGCCGGCGGAAACCGGCCAGAGAAAGAGTAACTTCGGCCTGGACCGTCACCGAGGTACCAGAGGGAGCCGAAAAGCGATTGCGGAGCATACCGGCGACTGTATACGCTTCGCTTCACTGGGGTGGGAACGCCGTATGCAAGTATGTACATGGGGAAGGCGTAACTTCTGTGTATCACATTGAATTAATACGCCTTGACTTATCCTGAATTGGGGAGACAATGGCATATATATAGACGTCACCTGTATGCATGGCGGGAAAGAGGGGGCTGAAGTTGCACTCGATTGCGTGGTGGCCGACTGTGGCGGTACTCGCCATATCAACCTTCACCGATCTGCGCAGCCGCCGCATTCCCAACTGGCTGGTATTTCCGTTTCTGGCAGCCGGGGTTGCTCTTTCGTTTGCGCCGCGGAGCTGGCATGGAATCGGAGTTGCGCAGAGCCTGGAAGGGATGGGGCTGGGCTTTCTGCTTTTCGGTGTCCTGGCCTGGATGGGCGGGATGGGCATGGGAGATGTGAAACTGAGCGCCGCAATCGGCGCGTGGGTAGGGCCGCAGCAACTGTTTCTGGCCCTGATTATTACGGGGATTGCGGGGGGTATTATGGCGGTGATCTGGGCCGCGCTCGGCGGGTTTCTGGGAGAACTGTTTACCGGCTCGGGAGATTTGCTGTTTGGCTGGAGAAAGCGGGGGATTCGGGTCGATCCAGCGCTGACGCTGGCCAATCCGAAGGCGCATAAAATGCCGTATGCCCCGGCCATCGCCATCGGAACACTGATGTCGTTTTTTGCTTTTGTTCGCTAAAAGTACATCAAAGATGCCGGCGGGGCGGACGCGGGCGATATGGTAAGAAGAACAACATCACAGACGCTTGTAAACGGCTAGGAGTCTCGGATCGGTAATGTCGACCAACTTTCAAAACCCAGATCAGGATAGCTTCGGCTCGAGCGGTTTGTCGGTAGCCCTTATCGGCCCCACGGACTCACGGCGCAGAATCGTCGCCAATGCCCTGGCAGGCACGGACGCGAGCTCCGTGCGCGAATTCATGGCATACCCCAGCAATGTGAGCGAGACGGCGCGCTCGATGGAGCAGGAGTTCGACGTCGTCATCATCGACCTGGACAGCGACCAGAACCAGGCCCTGGAAATTGTGGAGGCAATTGCCTCCGGCGGCACGGCGACGGTCATGGTCTACTCCATGAACCCGGATCCGACTCTGCTGATGAGTTGCATGCGGGCCGGAGCCCGCGAGTTTCTGCCATATCCTATTGCCACGGGCGCGCTGAGCGATGCGCTGAACCGCGCGCGGGGACGGCGGCCTGCATCGAAGACCGGCGGGAAGGCGGGGGCGGGCGGCAAGGTGGTGGTCTTCCTGGGCGGCAAGGGCGGCTCGGGCGTAACCACGGTAGCCTGCAACTTCGCGGTCTCGCTGGTGCGGGAGTGCCAGCAGAATGCGGTGCTGATCGACCTGGACCTGCCCCTGGGAGATGCGGCGCTGAACCTGGGCATAAGCCCGCAGTTTTCGACCGTGGACGGGCTGCAGAACTCCGCCCGTCTGGACCAGAACTTTCTCTCCAAGCTGCTGACGAAACACAGTTCGGGGTTGTTTGTGCTGGCCGCGCCGGGAAAGTTTCCGCAAGTGGAAGTGAACAACGAAGCGGTGGAGAAGCTGGTGAGCGTGGCCAAGCAGGGCTACGATTTCGTTGTCATCGACGCCGGCTCGCGCTTTGACCTGAGCGGCACCTCGCTGGTGGAGCGGGCAGACGCCGTGTACCTTGTGATGCAGGCCGGCATTCCCGAGCTGCGCAATGCGCACCGCGTGATTACGGAGTATTTCAAGAGCGGCGGGTCCAACCTGGAAATTGTACTGAACCGTTTTATGCCGCGCTCCGGCGGAGTGGACGAAGAACATATTTCGAAGGCGCTGACGCGCCCCGTGCAGTGGAAGATTCCCAGCGACTATGTGACCGTGCGCCGCATGCAGAATGAAGCCACACCGCTGGCACTTGAGGATTCGATGATTGCACGGGCTATTCAAGACATGGCTCGCACCGCGTGCGGACTGCCCGCCAAGCCGGAAAAGAAAAAGGGCTTCAGCCTTTTTGGCTGATGCGCCGACTCATAAACTCTGCCGATAGGAATGGTGTCATGTGGAACATCTAAATCTGGAGACCTTTAAATCGGAAGTGCATCGAACGCTGATCTCCAAGCTCGATCTGGAGAAGCTGTCGCGCGTGAACTCGAATCAGGCGCGCCAGGCGGTTTCCAGCATCATCACGGAAATCATTACCGATCGCAGAGTGCCGCTCAGCTTCGACGAGCAGGAGAAGATCCAGACCGATCTGCTGGACGAGGTCTTCGGCCTGGGTCCGCTCGAACCGCTGCTGAAGGATCAGAAGATCTCCGACATCCTGGTGAACGACAAGGATCATGTGTTTGTGGAGCGCGGCGGCCTGCTGACGCGCGCCGATGCATCGTTCCGCGACGACCGGCATCTGCTGCAGATTATCGACCGCATTGTGTCGCGCGTGGGACGCCGCGTGGACGAGTCCTCGCCGATGGTCGATGCCCGCCTGCCCGACGGCTCGCGTGTGAACGCCATCATTCCGCCGCTGGCGCTGGACGGGCCTTCGCTCTCCATCCGCCGCTTCGGCACGGGTCCTCTGGCGGCGAACCAGCTGGTGCAGTTGAAAAGCATCTCGGCCGAAATGATGGAGCTGCTTTCTTCCGCGGTGCGCGCGCGGTTGAGCATCCTGATCTCCGGCGGCACGGGAGCCGGCAAAACCACCTTCCTGAACATTCTTTCGCAGTACATTCCGCAAAACGAGCGCATTATTACCATTGAAGACGCGGCCGAACTGCAACTGGCTCAGGAGAACATCGTGCGCCTGGAGACGCGTCCGCCGAACGTGGAAGGCCAGGGCGCCATCCGCCAGCGGCAACTGCTCATCAACTGTCTGCGTATGCGGCCCGACCGCATCGTGATCGGCGAGTGCCGCGGCGAGGAGGCCTTCGACATGCTGCAGGCCATGAACACCGGCCACGAGGGGTCGATGACCACGGTCCACGCCAACACGGCACGCGATGCCCTTACCCGTCTGGAATCGATGGTGGCCATGAGCGCCATCAGTTTGCCGGAGAAGACGGTGCGCAGCCAGATCGCCTCGGCGCTCTCGATCGTGGTGCAGTGCACCCGCATGAGCGACGGCAGCCGCAAATGCATCAGTATTCACGAGATCACCGGCATGGAAGAAAACGTCATCAGCATGCAGGAGATATTCTCGTTTCAGAAGAAAGGCATTGGACCGAACGGCAAGGTGCTCGGCGCATTCAAGCCGAGTGGAATCCGTCCGCGCTTCCTCGAGCAACTGCGCACCGCCGGCATCTTTCTGCCGCCTGCATTGTTTGAGCGCGTCACGGAAGTGAGTTAGGCGAAAGGAGGATCGAGCCCCATGGTATTGATCACGATCATCATCTTCATCGCCGTCTTTGTGGTGGCCGCGCTTATTGCAGCGGCAGCCGGAGCCGGCGCTTCCAAGCAGGACAAGGCGATGATGGCGCGCCTTGACTCGGCGCTGGCAACCACCAACACCGGCGGCGAAATGGCCGATCTGCTGGTGGACGTGCGCAAGAGCGAGCTGCTCAGCACCATTCCGCTGATTGACCGGATACTGCGCAAAGCGGAGATCACGCCGCGGCTGCGCCGCCTGCTTTACCAGGCCAACCTGAAGTGGACGGTAGGCGGGCTGGTGCTGATGTGCGGGACGGCATTCGTCATCCCCGGCTACCTGGTATATCTGCGGACCAGCCAAATCCTGTTCGGATTGCTGATTGGAGCGATGTTTGGATTCGCCCCGATCGGCTATGTGCTGTTTCTGCGCAAAAAGCGCCTGGGGAAGTTCGAGGAAGGACTGCCGGAAGCGCTGGACCTGATTTGCAGCGCGCTGCGTGTAGGTCACAGCTTCAACTCCGCCCTCGGCCTGGTGACGCGCGAGTGCGCCGAGCCGGTGGGTCCCGAGTTCAAGGTGTGCTTCGAGGAACAGAACTACGGCCTGGAGTTGAAGACTGCCCTCGATAACATGGTGAATCGCGTCCCCGTGCAGGATCTGCGCATTGTGGTGACGGGCATCCTGATTCAAAAAGAAAGCGGCGGCAACCTGGCCGAAGTGCTGGAGAAAACGTCGGAAGTGATCCGCGAGCGCTTCAGGCTGAAGCGGCAGGTGTTGACGCACACCGCGCAGGGACGGCTGACCGGCATGGTGCTTACCGGTCTGCCCATAGCTCTGGGCTGCGCACTTTACTTCGTCAACCCAAAGATGATGAGTCTGCTTTGGACGCGGGAAGTCGGCGTCAAGCTCCTGGAAGTCTCCGCCGGGCTGATTGTTGTCGGCGGACTGATTATTAACAAGATCGTGAACATGGATGTCTAGAGAGGCTGTATGGGCGTAATTATTGCTTCTTTCTTCGCTGTATTCCTGCTGATTGGCAGCATTGGCCTGCTGATCTTTTACCGCGAGACGATTCAGGCTCGCATCAGCTCGGTGATTAATCCGCAGGTACGGCAGCAGAAGAATCTGAAGTCAAAACTTCTGGACACGCGCGAAGTACTTGAAGGCGTGGTGGAGCGGTTCGAGAAGGTGGTGCCGAAGAGCGAAGCCGAGACCGGCGTCACGCAGCAACGGCTGATCCGCGCCGGATTCCGCGAAGACTCCGCGATCAATATCTTCTACGGCATCAAGGGTATCTCGCCCTTCGTACTGGGAGCCGCTGGCTGGGCTTCGGGGCTGGGGGGGCGCAATCCGATCTTTCTGATCATTGCCTTCGCCGCGCTGGGATTTCTGGCGCCGGACTTTGTGCTGGGCAAGCTGATCTCCAACCGCCAGGCCAAGGTGAGGCGGGGACTGCCCGACGTGTTGGACCTGCTGGTGATCTGCGTGGAGGCTGGACTGAGCATGGACCAGGCGACAGCGCGCACGGCCGAGGAACTGCACCATGCCCAGCCGGTTTTGAGCGACGAGCTGAAAGTGGTGGCGCTGGAGCAGC
>DASQSP010000180.1:0-5009 GCA_035642355.1 Occallatibacter sp. | reverse complement strand
GCATTGACGCCGATGCCGCTCAGCAGATCGAGATACCGATGGCCCTGCTCATCGATGAGATGCACATCCTCGCCGCCAACAAAGAGAATTGGGTTGCGTTCGTAAGTTGAAAGCAGCAGCCGCGACTCAGCGGCGCGAATTTGATCGAGTTTTGTCAATGCCATGTTTCCTCAGGCCACCATCACTTCCGTGCCGTGGGCTACGCGCGAGCTGCACAGGTCGGGCAGGGAAGCCGCCGCTTCCGCTGGCAAAATGCGCACCCGCTTCACGCCGTTCAACAAAGCTTCGCGGCAGGCGCCCACCTTGGGCAACATGCCGCCGGTAATAATGGCACTCTTGGCCATCTCGGCAATTTGATCAATAGACAGCCAGCGCAGCACTTCACCGTTCGATCCCTTCACCCCAGGTACGTCAGTCAGGAAAACGAGCGCATCCGCGTGGCATGCGGTGGCGCAGGCCGCGGCCATCTCATCGGCGTTCACGTTGTAGTATTCACCGTCGAATCCGAGAGCCATCGACGAGATTACAGGCACGCCGTTCAACTGCCAGATCGCTTCGATCCAGCGCGGATCGCTGGAAGCAATCTCGCCCACAAAGCCGAGGTCCGGCGCGGTGCGCTTCCTGCGCGCGCGAAAGAGCAGTCCGTCCCCCCCGGAAAGGCCGACAGCAGGCTGGCCCAGCACGCCAAACGCGGCCACCAGGCTCTTGTTCACTTTGCCCGCCAACACCATCAGAGCGATGTCACGGGTCTCGGCATCCGTGACACGCAGGCCCGCCAAAAACTCGCTCTGTTTGCCGAGCGCATACAGGGTCTTCGTCAACTGGACGCCGCCGCCATGCACCACAACCACACGATTGCCGTCGCGCACGAGTTCCGCGATGGCTCGTACGCAGCCTTCCAGCAGCCATGGATTTTCGAGGCCCGCACCGCCAAGCTTCACAACGTATTTCACTCGAGCCCCTCCGCTTCGTCCCATCCCTGCATCACATTGAGATTCTGTACCGCCTGTCCGGACGCGCCTTTCAGCAGGTTGTCGAGGCAGCTTACGATCACTGCGCGCCGTCCATCGGACGAAATCTGAAAGCCAATGTCAGCGTAGTTGGTGCGAACCGAATATTGAATCTGCGGCAAAACTGTACCGTAGAGCCGAACCATCGGGCTGCCTTTGAAATACTCGTGATAGAGCTTGCTCACGCTCTCGTTCGTCTGCGGTTCGCGGAAGCGTACATAGACCGTAGACAGAATGCCGCGCGGAATCGGCAGCAGGTGCGGCGTAAAGACGATTTGGTCCGCATTCACGCCGATTTGTTCGAGCAGCTCGCCGGTATGGCGATGCGTGAAGACGCCATAAGCGGAGAGATTGTCGGCCGCATACATGTAATGGGTCTTCGCGGCCGGCACCTTGCCGGAACCGCTTACGCCGCTCTTCGCATCGGCAACGACGCCGGCTTCGAGATCGACCACGCCGGCCGCCACCAATGGACGCAGTGCGAGAATCACGGAAGTCGCATAGCAGCCGGGATTGGCGACCAATTGCGCTCCGGCGATCCGGGCGCGATGCAGTTCAGGTAAGCCGTAAACCGCCTGATCCTGCGCCCGCACGGCTTGCTCGGTGTCGTCATCCTCGAAGGCATAGATGGCGCGATTTGCAGCATCCTTCAGCCTCCACGCGCCGCTCAGGTCAATCACGCGCAGTCCGTGTGCCAAGGCATCAGGCACCCACGCGCGCGACTGCTCGTGCGGCGTGGCGAGAAATAGCACCTTCACACCACGATCCGCCAGAAGTTCCCACGAGAACGGTTGTAGCCTCAGCGCCGCGGCACCAGTGTTGCCGGCCAGGTGCGGATGAATCTCAACCAGCGGAACTCCGCCGCGGGCAATATCCTGGTCATCAATGCGGCCGGCGAAGACCGGCGGCGCATTCTTCAGCCGGGGATGACGCAGCAGCAGCCGCGCTAGCTCCGCGCCCGCGTATCCGGTTACTCCCACCACCGCTGTCTGCAGTGCTTCGCTCATGACTCCAGCATCGTCCTTATCTTAGATTCCACGCCGGCCGCGCGCTTCGTGTCCGGGCAGATCACAAGGACGGTATTGTCGCCGGCAAGCGTGCCGACAACATCCGCCCATTCTTCATAGTCGAGCGCCGCAGCCAGTGGCTGCGCACCGCCCATTACCGTGCCAATGACGACCTGATTCATGGCTTGCCGTACACGCATGCCAAAGCTCTCGATCATCTCAGCCACCGTAGGCGGCGCATCGTCCTCGGGCAGTGTCGCGGCATTGCTCCCGTGCCCAACTCCGTTTGGAAGCGAGTAACCGCCCGGGCCCTTGGACAGGCGCAGCTCGTGAATATCGCGCGAGAGCGTGGCCTGCGTCACCTCATAGCCGCGGCGGTGCAGTTTGCGGCGCAACTCGTCCTGATTGGCTACGAGCGATCGTCCCACCAGCTCACGAATCGCATTGTGTCGTTGAAACTTCATTCAAGTGTTCGGCAAAGCGAAAGCGCGGCCCGCGGCCACGCTTGTATAAATATACATCCACAATGTATAAGTATGCAAGCCAGTTTTTTAGGGAAATGGCATGGTTGCCTGCATCCGCCGCAGGTCTAAATACCGGCGGTCCGGACCCCTGCGACTTTGCGCGAGGCGCTTTGGCTGCTTGCAAATTGGGAGTGAAGTAAAAAGGCTTGTGCGGATAACGCCAAAACCGCGGGCGGAGGGCCTGTCAGGCGGTTGCGAGCATCTTCTTGTTTCGCTTTTCATCGTACATCGCCTGGTCCGCGCGCATCACCAGATCTTTCAAGGTATCGCGGGGGTGATTAGCTGCCGCATAACCGAGGCTGAGGCTCAACTCAAAGCGCCGGCCCACGTTCGCGTAGCTTAGACCGGCACAGGATTGAAGCCGGTCAATCGCAGCGGAAATCGACTCGAGATCGAACTGGCCGGCCACCACAAACTCATCCCCGCCCACGCGTGCAATCACGTCCGTGTCCCGGAAGGTTGCGCGCAGCAGCATGGCTGTCTCTACCAGTGTGGCTGATCCGATACTGTGTCCGTGGCTGTCGTTGATCGTCTTCAGGTTATCCAGGTCGACGAAGAGGACGCCGAACTCCTGATGGGCGCGCCGGGATAGCAACATCGCCTGCTCGGCCAGCAAATTAAATCCGCGCAAATTGTACAACCCCGTCAGCTCGTCGCGGAGCGTCAAATCCTGGATCTCGACCTGCATGCGGTTGATGTGCGAACAGAGAAAGAACAACAGCCCCAGCGAGAGAAGTGTCGCAACGGCTGTCGTCATAGGCGCAAAGTAGGGCGAGGGAATGAGCTGTGCGCTGAGCAGCCTGGCCCGGCCAAGTTCACGCAGGAAGGGAAGCACGATGAGCAGGGGAAGAAACCCTCTTCCCGCACGGCTGCCCATGCCGTAGCCAAGAAGGAAAGAGAGCGCGCCATACTCGGCGCGGCGCAGAATTGCGACGATTGTGAGCAGGATCAGGCAGACAAGTGTCTGAGGCGATGCAAGCGCGGCCTTGGAGGGGCTTACGTCGAAGGCGCTAAACAGAAAATCGAGAACAAGAGCCAGTACGAGCAGCGAGAGAATGCAGGTTGTCGCGTCGGTAATTACGCTCAGTACCGGCTGCCGCGCCCGCATCAGCATGATGACCACTGCAATCAACAGGAATACGGCGGGAGCAGCCACGGAGTGGGCGCCATCTGGGAACAGCGCAGTGTGCTTCGCGACCAGTGCGTTCCACGCAGCGGGGCTCAAGAGCAGCCGTTCAAAGAAGACAGATCCCGCGGCGCAGGCTGTGAAGGCGGCAACACTCTGGCCCACCAGTACCAGCCAACTGGATTTACCCGGCTCGGAGAGCAGCAGGGCAAGCGCGCACAATAGCGCCGCGGCCGCCGCAAGCGCAGGCATTGCGGTGAGCACACCGGGCAAGATCGAACCGAGCGCCGCGGACGCGTGTGCGCAAAGGGCGACAACGCCAATCTGAATCACCAGAACCAGGCAAACCTGTTGCACGAAGAAAAGCCGGTTCAGGATGTCCGGATCGGGCTGATCGGGCGACAATGATGAGAATCGGCTCTGCATAGCTAGACCCCACTTATAGCAGCGTCGTTAAATCGATTGGTATGGCACTTTTGTTCTCGGTACCTTCTGGGGATTCTCGTGCTTCCCGGCATACCTCTATAGATATGCTGTTGTGCGTTTGCGTTGCAGTACGCTCCCGGAGCCTTTGCAATCCCTCTGTTGCTCGCCGCTGCTACACTTTCGTTTGGCCGGATTTTCCTGCCGTTCAATGCGCAAGGCAAACCATGACAACTTCCGCTCCGCTTAGCACGATCAACGATCTATTCTGCCGGGTTGCCGCTGCCGCGAGTGCCCAGGCCATTCTGTGGCAGGATGAACACGGCGTTTGGCAAACAATCTCCTCCGATCAGATCTACCAGCGCACGCGCGCTCTTGCCGAAACATTTCTGAGTTGGGGAGCCCGAAAGGGCGCACGCATCGCGCTCATCAGCGAGAATCGCTGGGAGTGGGCCGTTGCCGATTTTGCAATGCTTGGGATTGGCGCTGTAAATGTTCCCATTTATCCCACGCTTACCGGCGAGCAGATTGCCGTATTGATTGAAGACGCCGGCTGCAGAATCGCGGTTGTCTCCACACGTCAGCAGTTCGACAAGCTGAATGCCGTGCGCGCGCGAACTTCGATCGAGCGCATTGTTATCATGGACTCTTCCGTGCTTCCGAAAGGCGCCGTTGCCTTCAGCGATCTGGTGGCCGGTGCGGATGCGCGCGGGGCCGAACGCGATCCCATCTTCGACGCGCTGGTCCGCTCCGTTCAGCCCCATGATCTCGCTACGTTGATCTACACCTCCGGCACCACGGGCGAGCCCAAGGGCGTGATGCTCACGCATGGCAACATCGCTTCCAACCAGAATCTGGCTGCCGCCGAGTTCGGTTTCAATGCGTCTGATTCCTGCATCTCTTTTCTTCCGCTTTCGCA
>DASQSP010000179.1:0-10495 GCA_035642355.1 Occallatibacter sp. | reverse complement strand
AAGGCGCGGCGGGAAAGAAGCGCGCCGACCTGCGCCGTTACCGTGCGCGTGAGCGACTCGCGCAGCACGTCGCGCACGAAGCGGCCAAGGCCCTCGCTGGTCTTGAGCGCGACGTTGCCCACGAAGCCATCGCACACAATCACGTCCGCATGGCCGTTGAAGATGTCGCGCCCTTCCACGTTGCCGATGAAGTGTATGGGCAGCGCCTTGAGCAGCGGAAACGCCTCGCGGGTGAGGTCGTTGCCCTTGGTCTCTTCCTCGCCGATCGAAAGCAGCCCCACGCGCGGCTTGGCGATCTTCAGCACGCTGCGCGCGTATATCTCGCCCATCACGGCGAACTGCTCAAGGTTGTGCGCCTTGCAATCGACGTTGGCTCCCACGTCGAGCAGCACGCAGGGATTGCCCTTGGACGTAGGCATGGGCGTGGCCAGCGCCGGCCGGTCCACGCCGGGCATGGCGCCCAGCACCATCTTGGCCGTGGCCATGGCCGCGCCGGTGTTGCCCGCGGTGACAAAGCCCGCGGCTTTGCGCTCGCGCACCAGCTTGAGGCCGACGCGCATGGAGCTGTCTTTCTTGCTGCGCACGGCGTGCGCCGCTTTCTCGTCCATCCCGATCCGCTCGGTGGCGTTGTGGATGACGATGGGCAGATCTTCGTTTTCGAGGTGCTCGTCGAGCAGATCGCGCAGCTCCGCCTCGGGACCCACCAAGTGGACCCGCACGGGCAGCTCCCGGCAGGCGAGGATCGCCCCGCGAATCTCCGGTTCCGGAGCCTTGTCGGAGCCTACGGCGTCAAGCGCGATGTCAATGAGCATGGCGTGCTCAGACTACAGCATCGGCGGCGATAATGATCCTCACCGTCCGATGACTGCTTGCTGGTGACTACTTGGCTGCGTCTTTGGTTTCGAGAACAGCCCGGCCCTTGTACTCGCCGCACTTGGCGCAGGCGCGATGGGGAAGCTTCTTCTCGTGGCAGTTGGGGCACTCCGAGACGCCGGTGGCGGTCAGAAAGTCGTGCGAGCGGCGGAGCGCGGTACGGCGCGTGGAGTGGCGCCTTTTCGGATTGGGCATGGTGCAATTCCTTTCGTGTCCTGTCCCTCTTTTTGGTCCGCTTCGGCTCCGGCATCGGGCCATAAATGGCCCGCACTGCCCTCCGGCGCGGGGGAGACACCCGGATTTCTCAGGGTTTTTCGTTTCAGGACTTTATCCGGCTGCGCAGATCGGAAAGCGCCTCCCAACGGGGGTCTTCAGGACCCTCTTCGCAGGAGCATGCCTCCAGGTTGCGATTCTTGCCACAGCGCGGGCAAAGTCCTTTGCAATCAGGCTTGCAGAGCGTCCGCGCAGGCAGAGACAAAAGCACCTGCTCGCGCAGCACATCCTCAAGCAAAAGACTGTCTCCCTGATAATACCCGATTTCCGTTTCTACTGCTGTAATCGACCGCTCGGGTGCGTCGGAGTCTACCCCCGCCGGCCGGAAGATCAGGTCATACTCGCCTTCCAGCGCCAGCTTCACCGGGTCCACGCAGCGGGCGCAGGGCGCTTCAAACCCGCCGGCAAATCGGCCTCTCAGCCGGATATCGGCCACAATTTCCTTCGGCCCCCGGTGCTCGTGGATCACCTCGGCCTGCCCCGACGCCGCCAGCGGACCATCCTGTACGGCTTCCTCGCCAAAATCGATGGTTCCGATGGCTAACTGCACATCGAACTCTATCGGCTCCTTCTCGAGCTCGCTTACTTTGAATTCCATGATTTGAGCCTACGGCGCAGTCAACTTCGCGTCAATGCGCGGCTTTGACCCGGGCCGGTAGCGGCGCGTCCTTGAGGGCGACGAAGCGCTGCGGCGCGCAGCAGGCCTTGCCCAGCCGCAGCAGATCAGCCTGCATCTCATGGTCCGCTTCGAACGAGGCGAGCGTAGCATCCAGAATCGCCGCGGCTCCGGCTTCCGAGGGTCGGCGCATGCAGTAGTGCATCCACTTCCCTTCACGTCGCGCGGAGACAACTCCCGCCTTGCGCAGATAGGCCAGATGCCGCGAAATCTTGGGCTGGCTCTGCTTCAGAATCTCCACGAAGTAGCACACGCACACCTCGCGCCCCTGCATCAGGTTCAGCAGCCGCAGGCGGGTGCGGTCGGCCAGGGCGGCAAAGACCCGAGCCAGATCGACGGATGAGGCAACAGATCGCATGAACGTATTATATACGCATTGACATATTTGTAATATCTTCTTATATTCACCTAAGCGCATACGATATGGAAGGCTCAACTGCAATGAACTCGCACTACAACGTGCTCTTTCTCTGCACCGGCAATTCGGCCCGCTCCATCATGGCCGAGGCCCTGCTTAATCACAAAAGCGGAGGCAGTTTCACCGCCTACAGCGCGGGCAGCCATCCCACCGGAGCGCCCCGCCCCGAAGCGCTGCGGCAGCTCAAGGACGCCGGAATCTCCATCGACGGGCTGCGCAGCAAATCGTGGAATGAGTTCTCCGCGCCCGATGCGCCGCATCTCAATTTCGTCTTTACGGTCTGCGACAACGCCGCCAACGAGGCCTGCCCCTATTGGCCTGGGCAGCCCATGACCGCGCACTGGGGCATTCCGGACCCGGCGGCCGTGAAAGGCACGCCGGAAGAGATCGCGCGGGCCTTTCGCGAGGCGTTTGTGATTCTCGACCGCCGCATTGGACTGTTTCTGGCGCTGCCCATCGCCACCCTCGAGCACTTAGCCCTTCAAAAAGAAATCAACAAGATCGGCAAATCGTGAAGGCCACGCTTGCACGCCGCGTGGCGGCAGAGTTTGTAGCGACTGCGTTTCTGCTGGCTGCGGTGGTGGGCTCGGGCATCATGGGCGACCGGCTGGCGGGCGGCAACGTTGCGCTGGCGCTGCTGGCCAACACCATTGCCACGGGCGCGGCTCTGGTGGCGCTCATCCTCGCCTTCGGGCCCATCTCCGGCGCGCACATGAATCCCGCGGTGACGGTTTGCGATGCGCTGCTGGGCCACATCCCGTGGCCGGAGGTTCCTCTCTACGTCGCCGCGCAAACTATCGGAGCCATGGCAGGCGTGGCCGCGGCAGATGCGATGTTCGGCCTCGCTGTCTTCTCCATCTCCACGCACGCGCGCAGCGGGCCGTCGCAACTGTTGAGCGAATTTATCGCCACGTTTGGCCTGCTCGCCGTCATCTGGGGATGCGCGCGCACACGGCCAACTGCCGTGCCCTTGGCCGTTGGCAGCTACATCACCGCGGCCTATTGGTTCACTGCTTCCACATCCTTCGCTAATCCCGCGGTCACGCTCGCCCGCTCGCTGACAAACACCTTCGCGGGCATTCGTCCCACCGACGTTCTTCCCTTTATCGCGGCGCAACTGGCGGGAGCCATTGCGGCGACATTTCTTTTGCAATGGCTCGCTGCATCGGCGGACCCGGTTTGCTCCAGTTCTTAGAGCTTGTTTACGATCTTGGGGCGAGATATAGCGAGAGAGCCGGAAAAGGGATAATCGGCCAGTCCTCCATGGGGTAATGGTGGAGGATGGAGCCGAGAAAATCCTATCCAAGCGACATTAACCGGGAGCAGTTTGAGCGGATTCGTCCACTGCTGGAATCGGTGCGCAAGCGCACCAAACCGCGCACGGTGGATTTGTACGAGGTCTTCAACGCCGTGCTGTATCTGCTCAAGAGCGGCTGCCAGTGGCGCATGCTTCCCGAAAGGTTTCCCAACTGGGTCACGGTGTATGCGTATTTCGCCAAGTGGAGCGCGCCCAGTCCGGACGGAACGAGCGCCCTGGAGCGGGCCTTAAAAAAAATCGGTTGGCGAGGCCCGCACCAAACTGGGGCGCAACGCCACGACCAGCTTCGTCATCGTTGACGCGCAGAGCGTGAAGAACACCGACACGGCAGAAGAAAAGGGCTACGACGCGGGCAAGAAGGTGTCCGGCATCAAGCGTCACATCGCGGTCGACACGCAGGGCATGCCCCACGCCATCGCCGTGACCACGGCCGATGTCACGGACCGCGACGGCGCCCTGGAGGCCATCGATCGCTGCAAGCCGAATTTGGAGTTGGTTGAAAGTGTGCTGGTTGATGGCGGCTACACCGGCCAGCCCTTTGCCGACGGCGTGAGGGAGCGGATCCAGGCTACGGTTCAAGTTGTCAAGCGCAACGAACTGCATGCGTTTGTGGTGCTGCCAAAACGCTGGATCGTCGAACGATCTTTCGCTTGGCTGGAAAAATGCCGCCGGCTATGGAAGAACTGCGAACGCAAACTCAATACCAGCCTGCAAATGATCCACCTGGCCTTCCTCAGGCTGATGCTCAGGAGATCGTAAACAGGCTCTTAGCGTCCGAGCAGGCGTCCGATGGACGAGCCGCGGGAAATTGGCGCGAAACCAGACCGCATGGCAAACGTAAAACCGAACAGGAATTGATCGCGCGGCGAACCCGCCGTGTAGGTACGAGAATAGGCGCTGTCGACGACCAGCGAAGGACGCAGCGTATAAGTCGCTGCAACTAACACCGCGCCAAACCGATTCGGCGTGCCGGGCTGCGGACCGCCGTAGCTCTCCAAAATAGCGGAAAACCTGGGAGTCACGGGCCGGGTAAGCGCCAGACCGAACTGCGCGGCTCCATCATGTCCGTTCGGGCCTCCCACAAGCGTGCCGACGGTGTTGAAGTCGAAGTGGTTCCGGCCGAAATCCCGGCTGGCTATAAAGATCAACTGGTGATCCGTAAATCCTGTGCCCAACCCCTTGGCCGGGCTCGCCGTGGGAACCTTCGCGGTATACAGCAGCGCCAAAGCCGGC
Source organism: Occallatibacter sp. (assembly GCA_035642355.1). Classification (GTDB taxonomy): domain Bacteria; phylum Acidobacteriota; class Terriglobia; order Terriglobales; family Acidobacteriaceae; genus Telmatobacter. The sequence goes on along the minus strand of DASQSP010000179.1, from coordinate 5,704 downwards.
GTCTTCGACCCTTGCTCATGGAAGCGGTAGCGCGCGCCGAGCCATTGATCGCCCACGCCATTCACCGAAGCTGTGCCTCCGCCGCTCTGAAATAAATATTCCGTTGTCCCCCAGCGCAGGTCCAGCCTGGGCGTCAGTCCGTAGCGCAGGCTGGACACCACCATCCGCTGGCTCACGCCGCCGCCGATGGGCTGACGCTGCCACCCGGAGTCCGCCTCCAGAATTCCGCATTGCGTGCTCGAAGCCGCATAATCCCACGCCGGCCGGGTTGGATTGGCCGTCGCTTCGCCCAGTTGGCATGGGTCGGGCGCCTGCCTGGGCACTGCCACTACAACTGCACTGGACGGCGCCGTTGCCGGCGCGGCCCCGTCTTCGGCGCCCAACAGCGCGCACGGTCCCGCCGCCATGCCAAGAAAAACCGCGATCGCCAGCCGAGGGCTCGCTTTGATCGAACCCTTCACGCCCGTCCTCATATCTCGCCATCCTTCGCCTGTAACTGAATCGGATATTCCAAACCTTCCGTCTGCATCGGCGAAAATGGGCCGTTCCTCACTTGCAAACGCCGGAGACTCGCACTCCGCAATCACCGAAGTACTTGCGCGGCGCAAATGGCGACTGGGATTCCGCATGCAGCGACGCTGCCGCAGAATGCGCTTTCATGTTTTTCTCCCAGCCGCCGATGAACTTCTTGCCTAAGTAGTTGGAGCTTGAGTAGCCGGGTTCGCGGTCTGCACGGGTTCCGGAACTGCGCTTGCATCAGTCGCAGAATTTAGAATCGAGAGGAAGTCCGACCATGTCCGCACTTCGCAACATCCCCATCGCGCACAAGTTCACTTATGCGTTTGGCCTGGTTTGTCTGCTTTGCATCGGACTCAGCGCCTTTACCTTTTTCTCTCTCCGCGACATTTCAAAAAAGAGCGCCGATCTCAGCGATGACGCATTTCCGTCACTGATCTATCTCGGCACGGCACAGTTGACCATTGACGGCGTCCGGCGCTCCGATCTCGCATCCGTGATGTGCCAAACGCAGGCCTGCTCCGCAGCCAAGATGGAAGAACGGCAAAAGGCTGTGGCCGACTATCAGTCCGCCATCAAGTCGTATGAGACTCTGATCAGCTATCCGGGCGAACGCGAACTCTACCAAAAGTTCAGCTCCGGCTTCGACCAGTACCTGGAGGCGAGCGACCGTGCCCATGCGCAGCTTGCCGCGGGAAAGCCCAGCGACGCCCTTGCGATATTCGAATCGCAGTCGAGCCAGGACCTGATCCACCAGGCTCTCGCAGCCTCCGGGACGGATTTTGAACTCAACAGCAAATTCGGTGAGGATGAGGCGCGCCAAACAACAAAATCCGCGGGAACCGCCACCTGGATTAACTCGGCGATGAGTCTTGCGATCGTGGTCTTCTGCGCGCTCATCGGCGTTATGCTCACGCGGCTGATTGCTCCCGGTATTGCGGCTGCGAACCAGGCACTGCAGCAACTGGCGGCAAAGGATCTGACGGCGACGCTGCCGGAGAACGGCTCGGACGAGATTGGGCAACTGGCCTCCGCGCTGAACCAGAGCGTGACCTCGATCAAGGACGTTATACAGGCTGTGTCGCGCAGCGCGGAGACGCTCTCCGCGGCGACCGCCGAGATGAGTTCGCGCTCCGTGCAAACCGCGGGCAACGCCAACACGCAGTCGAGCAAGACCAACCAGATTGCCGCCGCGGCACAGGAGATGACGGCCACGATCGCCGAGATCAGCCACAACGCGGAGTCCGCCGCCGGCGCCAGCCGTGCCTCGGCCGAGATGGCCGACCAGGGCGGCGCGGTGATGCAGGCGGCCGCCGCCACGATGGAGAAGATCGCACAGGCCACCGGCACGGTCTCAGAGAAGATGGCCTCGCTCGCGCACCGTTCGGAGGAGATTGGCAAGGTGGTCAGCGTGATCCAGGAGATCAGCGAGCAGACCAACCTGCTGGCGCTCAACGCGGCGATTGAGGCAGCGCGGGCCGGCGAGCACGGGCGCGGCTTTGCCGTGGTGGCCGGAGAAGTGCGCCGGCTGGCCGAGCGGACCAAGAGCGCAACCGAGGAGATCGCGGGCACCATCCGCAGTATTCAGGAGGAGACGCGCGCCACGCTCGACGTGATGCATGAGAGCCACGCGGCGGTCGAGTCAGGCATGAACGAAACCTCGCGTGCCCGCAAGAGCCTCGAAGCCATCATCGATTCGTCCAAGCAGGTGGAGCACCAGATTCAGCTCATTGCGACGGCAGCCACGGAGCAGACGGCGGCTTCGGGCGAAATCTCCGAGTCGGCCGGCCACATCTCGCAACTGGCCACCGAGAACTCGCAGGGCGCCGAAGAGGCTGTGGAGGCTCTCAAGAACCTGGCCTCGCTGGCCGGCGAACTGGACGGAATGATTCGCCAGTTCAACCTGGACGACGGACCAAGATCCGGCGGAAGCACGCTGGGCCGCCCACGGCCTTCGGTCAGGTTCTCCGCCCAGCCAGCACGCGTCTGACTGCCGCTTCGAATCATTCTTGCCCGGCCCCGGCGATCGCCTTCGATTGCCGGGGCCGTTTTTATTTGGAACTGACGAAGATGAATTGAAACTGACGAACGCGCGCCGCATCGGCGCATCAAGTCTACGTTCGCGCACATGGAATTCACCGCGCGGGACTATTGGCGGCGCGGCGCGCTATGGTAGCCTCCGGTGAAGGGAGCCGCCGGCACTCGCGCAGCTTTCCAGTACCGTGACCGTGAAGATTCGTGGCTTCCCAGGTCTTCCGCCGCGGCGGACGAGACCTGGGAAGCCCAGCATTTGCGGTCTCCCACCCTTTGTGCAAGAGACGCACAAAGGATGGGGCACCCAGAGTCTTGTTGATACTTGAATCGAAAACGCTCTAGCCCGCAACCCAATCCGCAACCAACCCCATTGGAGACCTTGCATGAGCGCCGTCAAGTACGATCTGGCCGTTGTGGGTTCCGGGCCGTCGGGCCAGCGTGCCGCCGTGGCTGCGTCCAAGATGAAGAAGCGCGTGGTCGTAATCGAATCGCGTTCGGTGGTGGGCGGCGTCTGCATCAATACCGGCACCATTCCGTCGAAGACCATGCGGGAGGCCGTGATGCATCTGTCCGGCTACAACTACCGCTCCGTCTACGGCATGAACTACCGCGTGAAGGAAAAGATCACCATGGCCGACCTCGCATTCCGGGTGCAGGCGGTGATCAAGACCGAGGTGGACGTGACCGAGGCGCAGCTCTCGCGCAACGGCATCGACGTGATCCACGGCGTGGCTCGCTTCGTCGACCCGCACCAGCTTCGCGTGGAAGGCCCGCAGGGCGATTCCACGGTAGAAGCCGGCAACGTCATCCTCGCCGTGGGCACGCGGCCTTCGTCCTCGCCCAAGGTGCCCATCAACGGCCGCACCATTATCAACAGCGACCAGGTGCTGGACCTGCCGACGCTGCCGCGTTCGCTGATTGTGGTGGGCGGCGGCGTCATCGGCGTGGAGTACGCCTGCATGTTCGCGATTCTCGGGGTGCGCGTGACCCTGATTGAAAAGCGCGGCAAACTACTGGAGTTCGCCGATCAGGAGATTGTGGAGACGCTCAGCTATCACCTCCGCGACTCGCGCGTTACCATGCGCCTGGGCGAGGAGGTGGAGAGCGTGGAAGAGCTGCCGGACGGCACGGTGGTGGCCAACCTCGAAAGCAGGAAACGCATCTCCGGCGATGCGCTGCTGTTTGCCGTGGGCAGGCAGGGCGCGGTGGATGAGCTGAATCTGAGCGCGGCGGGCATCGAGGCCGACAACCGCGGCCGCATTCCAGTGGACGAGCACTACCAGACCAGGGTGGAGCACATCTTCGCGGTCGGCGACGTGGTGGGCTTTCCCGCGCTGGCCTCGGTCTCCATGGAGCAAGGCCGAATTGCCGCGACACGGGCCTTCGGCGACCTCGCCACCACATCGAATCCGAGCTTCTACCCTTACGGGATCTACACCATCCCCGAGATCAGCTTTATCGGCAAGACCGAAGAGCAGCTCACCGACGAAGACGTACCCTACGAAGTGGGCATGGCCTACTATCGCGAGGTGGCGCGCGGGCAGATTCGCGGCGACACCACGGGCCGGCTCAAGCTGATCTTCCATCGCGACACGCGCAAGGTGCTCTGCGTACACATCATCGGAGAAGGCGCGGCGGAACTGGTTCACATCGGCCAGGCGGTGATGACTCTCGACGGCACGGTCGACTATTTTGTCGAGACCGTTTTCAACTATCCCACCCTCGCTGAGTGCTACAAGGTCGCGGCGTTCAACGGCCTGGGCCGCCTGCATCGCTACCAGGCGGGATAACTACCGGGCGGGATAAAAGGAGCACGAAATGAGTACTGCGATCGGCGTTGTGATGACCGAACACATTGTGGCGGGAAGGCTGGAAGACCAGAAGCTGGTCGGCAAGCCGGTTCGCTTCCCCGGCGAATCCGACGAACTGGATGCCCTGATCGCGGTGCCGGGCAGCGAACTGGTGGAACACCTGGCGGAGTTGATTGCGGCTCTTGCCGCGGAGAACAAGGCTCCCGTCGACGCCATCGGCGTGGCCGTGCCGGGAGTGGTGCGTCATGGCATCGTCGAGGATGCGCCGAATCTGTGTCAGCTCAAGGGCATGCATCTTGCCGACGACTTGACGCGGGTGCTGGCTGATCGCAGCGTGGCGGGCCGCGTTTATATCGCCAACGACGCCGACGCGATTGCAGCGGGAGTTGCCGCCACGCGGGGCCAGCTCAACCGCCTCACGCGCGTGTGGACGCTGGGCAATGGCATCGGCTACGGCCGCTGGCCCTATGTCGAGGGTGTGTGGGAGGGCGGGCACATCACGGTGACGCTGGACCCCAGGGAGCGCTACTGCGGCTGTGGGGGCATCGGGCACCTGGAAGGCATCATGGGCTACCGCGCGATGCGGATGCGGTTCCTCGATCTCGAACCCGAAGAGATTTTTGCGCAGGCAAAGCAGGGCGATGCACGCTGCGCCGAGTTTGTGGATCTGTGGCACCGCGCGCTGGCTGCGGCCACGGCATCCTTCATCCACCTGGCTGGGCCGGGACGGTTTTACTTCACCGGGCACAACGTGGGCTTTCTGAACCTCGCCGCTCTGCGCGCGCACCTGGAGACGATGGTGAAGATGACGCCGCTGCTCAGCTACTCGCTGGAGGTGCTGCCGCCGGACGATGAGACCGGTCTGATTGGGGCGGGCGTGAGCGCCTTGCGCGCGCTCACCTGGTAGCGGGACGAATTATTTGCGAGCCAGCGTCCAGTTTTCCAGCTTGAGGCCGCGAATCCGTCCGAACTCGCGCGTGTTGTTTGTCACCAGCGTCATCTCGGCGCACCGTGCATGAGCGGCAATCAAAAGTTCGTGCGCATCGATCATCTCTCCCCGAGACTTCAGGTCCGCACGAATCTGCGCATAATGGAGAGCCGCATCGGCGGGAAAATCCAGCGCTTCAACATGCTGCAAATATGCCTCAAGAGCAGACTGATCCTGCAGGCGGCGGGGAGAGACCTCAACGCCATAGGCTAATTCGTCGATCCTGAATTTCGCAATATCATGTTTGTTTTCAATAGGATGTTATGCTATTTCGTGGTATAATATTTCCAGCAATTGAGTTAAATCTCTGCATAAGCTGGGGAAAAATCATGCGTCCCAAGAGTGCGCCGAAGCA
>DASQSP010000178.1:0-8846 GCA_035642355.1 Occallatibacter sp. | reverse complement strand
CGGATGATCGGCTCTGCCACGGCACCACACAGACGATCCGCGACAATTGTCGAGGAGCGGTACCGCTCTTCCTCAGTCGGCCGCCGCTTCTCCCCGAGCCACGGAAAAATATCCGCATCGAGCATCTTGGTCAGGATGGCGCAGATATTGTCGAGATGATCCACGAGCAGTTCTTCGGAAAGCTTCGGTGGAATCTTCCCTTCTTCCATTCGCCCCACGAAATTCTTGCTGGAGTTAGAAAGCCCGATCAGCCGGTCACGAGCAAGCGGAGGGCAGGTAGACATCCGTAGCATTGGGAGGACTGCGGGATTGGCTCGGATGATATCTGGCTTGATGCAGGTGAGGTCTTTGGTATGGAGCAAACCGCGCCCTACGTCTTCGATCGTCTGCTTTCGGGTATTGCGGAAAGCCTTGGGAGCGAATCGAATGAACCACTCGTTGAACTGATCAACTGACGTGCGAGTGTCTGCCTTCCAGAGCTGCGGCTTGTCGGCATTAATGGACATAGATTACTTGTAGCAGCCACAAAGAAGTTGCAAAAGAGGCGTGAAGGTCGTTTCAGCAATTGCATTGCATTCTCGCACGTTACGTAGCAGGAAGTATGCTCATCGAAATCGCTACCGCATAAACTGCTGAGGATTGAGGATCCCGCTGCTCACCTCACGGCGGCGCGGATCGCGAGGCTTAGGGCGATCATCAGGACGGATGAGGCGGGGATTAGGAGCAGGGCTTTTTTGAGGCGGAGGGGGTCGGCGCCGGCGATGGCTCCGATGATGCGGGAGCTGACGGCGAGGCCGGCCCAGCCGCAGGTGATGGCGAAGCCGATGGCGGTTCCGCTGAGGGCGGGGAAGGCCTGGCCGACGATGGCGAGGGTGGTGGGGAAGACGGGGGCCATGGCTAGTCCGGCGATGAAGACGAGGGCGGCTGCGGCTGCGGGTTTATTGGTTCGCAGCATGAGGAAAGTGGTGACAGCCATGGCTACAGATGCGGCGAGGGTGACGTCCGCGGGGCGGGCGTGAATGAGGATGGGCGAGACGGCGACGCGGCCGATGAGCAGTCCGAGGGCGAAGCCGAGGGAGAGGATGTTGAGGGCCTTCGACTCGGGAATGCCCTGGGCGATGAGATGGCGGGGAAGCCAGTTCCAGACGCCGACTTCACACGAGACATATAGGAATAAAAACAGACCCAGCATGAGCAGCAGCGGCGTGCCGAGGATGGGCGCGGCCTGGGCGAGGGAGTAGCTGGCGCCGCCGGCGGGCGCGGGCATGGCGGTGACGGCTTGTACGGCGAGGGTGATGACGGTGACGGAGGCGATGGTGTAGCAGAGGCGGTGCCAGTTTTTCTTGAAGAGATTGGCGGAGATGAAGGGCGTGGCCAGGCCGCCGAGGCCGAAGAAGAGGTTGACGAGGTTGAGGGCGGTGGCGCGGTGCGCGGATGCAGCGGCGCTGGCAAGGGCGTTGGCTCCGGTGACGACGATGCCTCCGCCGACGCCGAGGAGGAAGAGCAAGCAGAGGATGGAGAGGTATCCGCGGGCGCGGGGCAGGGCGAAGAGGGCGCTGGCGATGGCGGCGAGGCCGAGGATGAGGCCGAGCTTGTCGCCTTGCGTATCGAGGAGCGGACCGACGGCGAGCGAGGCGAGCATGAGTCCGAGGGCCTGGGCGAAGGCGATGGCTCCGTTTTGCGCGGGGGTGAGGCGGAAGCGGGCGGAGAGATCGGGCAGGATGGTGCCGAGCATGGCGGCGATCATGCCGTAGACGAAGATGGCGAGGATGGCGGCGAAGATGAGCACGGGCGGCGGGTTCCTTGGGTGGATTGTTGGGTGGGAATTGTGTCGGGGCAAGGATACGGCATGGGGGTTCCTCAGGGGCTGAAGCCCGTACTCTTCACGCGGAACTGAGATGCTTTGAGTACCAGTGAAGTCTGCTCTGATACATTGTGCTTTCCAAGGTCTGAAAATCCAGACCTGGGGCACCCCGCGGTGATTCGGAGACGGTTCCGAATGGATAGGATTTGAGGTATCCCAGGTTAGGCGCAAGTGCGCGCCGAACCTGGGGCACCCGGCAGGGTTTTTCAGGCGGGTTGGATGTACGGGCTGAAGCCCGTACCCTTCACGAAAGCCCGTACCTTTCACGTCGGTCCGCTTTTCTGGTCTGGGATGCAGGAGACGCGTGCGCTTCATGCCGGTCCGATAGACTGAGGGCGATGCGGATGCGAGCGAGTTGGGCGTGGGGCGGGGCGGGGTTGGCTGTTGCCTGCGCGCTGGCGGGTTGCGGAACGCCGGGAGCGCCGCTGGCGCCGAGTTTGAATTTGCCCGAGCCGGTGACGGACCTGGCGGCGGTGCGCGCAGGCGGCACAGTGACGCTGACCTGGACGATGCCGAAGCGCAACACGGACAAGACTATTTTGAAGGGCGATGTTTTGGTCCGGGTGTGCCGCTCGGAGGCCAAGGTGGTGCCGGCGGGCGGGTGCGCGGATGCGGGTTTGCCGGTGATGGAGAAGCCGGCGGCCGCTGCGACCTTTACCGATACGCTGCCGGCGGCGGAGAGCTCGGGCGATCCGCGGGCGCTGAGATATTTTGTGGAGTTGAAGAACGCGCGGGGGCGGTCGGCGGGGTTGTCGAACGCGGCAACGGTACTGGCGGGGACGCCTCCGGGAGCGGTGACGGGGCTTGCGGCCGAGGTGCGCAAGAGCGGCGTGGTGCTGACGTGGACGAAGGATGGCGAGCAGACGCCGGTGCGGCTGCTGCGCACGCTGCTGACACCGGCTGTGGCCAAGCCGAAGGCATCGAAGGGCTTGCTGGGCGCGCCGGAGGAACGGGTCGACCAGACGCTGCTGATTGAAGATGCGGGCGAAGGGCGCGCGCTGGACAAGACGGCGCGGTTCGGTGAGACATACGCTTATCGCGCGCAGCGGGTGGCGCAGGTGACGGTGGATGGCGCGACGCTGGAGCTGCCGGGGGCGGTGAGCGAGCCGGTGACGGTGGATGTGGAGGACGTTTTCCCGCCGGCGGTGCCGAGCGGGCTGGTGGCGGTGGCGACGGTGGGCGCGGGCGAGACAGCAATTGATTTAAGCTGGCAGCCGGACGCGGAGGCCGATGTGGCGGGGTATGCGGTGTACCGGCGCGAGGGCGATGGGGCGTGGATGCGGGTGTCGGGCGCGGCGCCGGTGGTGGGGCCAGCGTTTCATGACACGAATGTGCAGGCGGGGCATCAATATACATACGCGGTGACGGCGATTGACGCGAAGGGGCACGAGAGCGCGCGGTCGGCGGAGGCTTCGGAGACGGTTCCAAATCATTAGGGCAGGTATCCCAGGTTAGGCGCAAAGTGCGCGCCGAACCTGGGGCATCCGGCGCCGTGATGTGGGTGCAGGGGCTAAAGCCCCGCAGAGTTTTTTTCAAGTGGGTTGGATGTACGGGCTGAAGCCCGTACGCTTCACGGGGAACTGAGATGCTTTGAGTACCAGTGAAGGCTGCGCTGACACTTCGTGCTTTCCCAGGTCTCAAAAGCGAGACCTGGGGCACCCATTGCCGTGCTGATTGAAGCTCGCGAGAAGCAACCGCAGGTTCTTCGGCTCGTCGCCAAGGCGACTCGCTCAGAATGACATCAGAGAGAGGATGAAAGCAGATGAAGTATTGCCGGTTTGAATTTGAGGGGCACGCTCACTATGGCAAGGTGGAAGAGCGCGAGGGTGCGTTGTGGATTGTTTACCTGACCGACCCGCCGCATGATGACCTGGAGTACCGTCTGGCGCATGCCGCTGCGGGGGGCAGACCGTTGGAGCAACTCGCGGGCTTTACGCCGATGCCGCTGAGCGCGGCGAAGGTGCTGGCTCCGGTGACGCCTTCAAAGATTGTCTGCGTGGGGCGGAACTATCGCGATCATGCGAAGGAGATGGGCAACGAGATTCCCAAGGAGCCGCTGCTGTTTTTGAAGCCGCCGTCGTCGCTGCTGGCTCCCGGGGGCGTGGTGCGGATGCCGGCGGTGGCCGAGCGCGTGGACTATGAGGGCGAGCTGGCGCTGGTGATTGGGCGGCGGGCGAGCAAGCTGAACGCGAGCGCGAACTGGCGCAACTATGTGCGTGGCTATACGATTGCGAACGATGTGACGGCGCGCGATTTGCAGAAGAAGGACGGGCAGTGGACGCGGGCCAAGGGCTTTGACACGTTTTGCCCGGTGGGACCGCTGGTGTCGGATGAGGTTGATCCCGAGGCGGGGATGACGGTCGAGACGCGGGTGAATGGCGAGCTGCGGCAGCAGGGGTCGACGAAGGATTTCATCTTCTCGATTCCAGAATTGCTTGCGTATATCACGGCTGCGATTACGCTTGAGCCGGGCGACCTGGTGCTGACCGGGACGCCGGCGGGCGTGGGTCCGCTTGCGGCTGGGGATGTGGTGGAGGTGACGATTCCCGGGCTGGGCACGCTCACCAATAGCTTTGCAGCCGCAGATTGATAGGAGATGAAATGCAACCCTGGCCGTTCCCGCGAATCCAAAAAGCTGTACACTGGAAGCCTTAGCGGCCGGTGGTGAAAGTCGAAATCTCGGGAAAAGCATCCCTCAGGGGCTAAAGCCCTCTTTATTTCAGGCTCTTTACGGCACGACTAAAGTCGTGCCCTTTCAAATCAGGTTCAGTGCGGCACGACTAAAGTCGTGCCCTTTCAAAACCAGACTTCTACCACGGGCTGTTAGCCTTCCCTGGAGGAAATTATGCCGCAGAATTTGCTGGAGCAGTTGCGTGGATTTACTACCGTTGTGGCCGATACCGGCGACATTGAGGCGATGGAGCAGTTCAAGCCGACGGATGCGACGACCAACCCCTCGCTGATTACGGCGGCGGCGCAGATGCCGCAGTACCAGCCGATTGTGGACAGCGTGCTGATTGAAGCGCGCAAGGATTTGGGCGAGAGCGCGACCGACCAGGACGTGGCAAATCTGGCGTTCAAGCGGCTGGCGGTGGCGTTCGGCAAAAAGATTCTGGCCATTGTGCCGGGGCGGGTGTCTACGGAAGTGGACGCGCGGCTGAGCTACGACACGCACGCGACCCTCGAGCAGGCGCGGGAGATTATCAAGCAGTATGACGACGCCGGCGTGGGCCGCGACCATGTGCTGGTCAAGATTGCTTCGACATGGGAGGGGATTCGCGCGGCTGAGGTGCTGGAGCGCGAGGGCATCCACTGCAACCTGACGCTGCTGTTCGGCATGCACCAGGCGATTGCGTGCGCGGAGGCGGGCGTGACGCTGATTTCGCCGTTCGTGGGCCGCATTCTGGATTGGTACAAGAAGGACACGGGCAAGGATTTCGCCGGCGCGGACGATCCGGGCGTGCAGTCGGTGACGAAGATCTACCACTACTTCAAGAAGTTCGGCTACAAGACGGTGGTGATGGGCGCGAGCTTCCGCAACATCGGCGAGATTACCGAGCTGGCGGGCTGCGACCTGCTGACGATCTCTCCGAACCTGCTGGGCGAGCTGGAAGCGACGGTAGCTGAGCTGCCGCGCAAGCTCGATCCGGAGAAGGCGAAGACGCTGACGCTTGAGAAGATCACGATCGACAAGGCGACCTTCGACAAGATGCATGAGGCGGACCGGATGGCGCACGACAAGCTGAAGGAAGGCATCGAGGGCTTCTCCGCCGCGCTGGTGAAGCTGGAGACGCTGCTGGCGAATCGGCTGGCGGCGCTGGAGTCGCGGTCGCCAGCAGCGGTGTAACTACGGCGGCAAGAATGGATACAGAGAGGGCGGCCCATGCGGCTGCCCTTTTTGTTTGTGCGCGATGCCTGCGTGCTGGCGGGGACGATGCGTTTCGCACTCATGCCTTTGGTTTGCCAGGAAGTTTGGCTCGCGGTGTTGACCTGCGCGACTTTTCCGATAAGCTCTGTGTTAAAGCAAGGTAAATCGCAGCGGCTGGCATCTCCAGACTGGACTGCACGCCGCGGCCCCACAGGGCAAGCGGCTGCGCGGGCAGCCACGGGAGGCGTGCATGCAGAGCGAGACTGGTTCACCTCGGCCCATTCATCCATTGGAATCGTTCTTTCAGCAGGCTGTGCGCAACAGCTACGAGGGCAGGCTGGGGCTGAACGATCCTGATGTAACCGGCTATGTGGCGCACCTGCTGTGCGAGTTCTCCGAGGCGGAAAACCTATATCGCGTCCGCGATGCAGCGGGACATCCCATTGAAGAATTGACGGCGATGATGCTGGCCGCCGACCCGGTGCATGGCACGGCTACGTCGTTCGACGCGGAGCGCCAGGTGCGGAAGTACATCGGCGACTATGCGCTGTTTGTGGGCGGCATGTATCCCGATGCGGCCGCGCCGGGCATGCGGCGGCGCGGAGCGGCGGCGAGTTTGCCGGAGCTGATTCGCGCGGGCAAGGAAAGCTACTTCATCGTGAGCCAGTTCAACTTGTTCGAGTATGAGCCGGAGGCGCCGCTGTTTGCGCGGCTCTCCGACTGGTTTGAGCGGTGCCTGCTGGGACTGGCGCTGGTGCGCGAGGATTTGAGCAGGCGCAAGGCACTGCCGCCGCCGACGGTGAACTGAGCGCCTGCGGTGCGGCGGATTGAGTGTGCTTTCCCAGGTTAGGCGCAAAGTACGCGCCGAACCTGGGGCACCCGGCTGGGACGGGTCTGTGCCTTCCCAGGTCTCAAAAGCGAGACCTGGGGCACCCATTTTCGTGCTGATTGACGCTTCCTAAAAAACTTGTGTGCCTACTCGGACCAGACGGCGAGGATGTTTCCTGCGCCGTCGTTGAAGTGGAAGCGGCGGCCTCCGGGAAACTCGAATACGGGAACAACGATGCTGCCGCCCGCGGCGACGATGGCGGCTTGCGTGGCGGCGAGATCGCTCGAGTAAAGCACGATGAGCGGCGCGGTCTTATTGGGCTCGGGTGCGGGCTCGAGCTTGGCGGGGACTTGGTAGAAGCCGCCGTCGATGCCGGCGGTGGCGGCGGTGAAGCTGGCGTAGTCCGGGCCGTAGTCGACGAAGCTCCAGCCGAAGACGGCGGCGTAGAACTGCCTGGTGCGCGCGAGATCGGTGGTGGCGCACTCGATGTAGTTGATGTGGTGGTGATGCTGGCTCATGATTCTCTCCTTTGGTTGGCGTGCGGGATGGCGCGGGAGAGAGTAACCTGCGCTTTGCGAATGCGGCGCGGGCGCACTTCTCCCGAAGTGCTCCGATACGCCTCCATCCACATTCCCTCAGAAGCGGGAGAGTACAGGTAGAGCCCGCTGGTTGACTGCCAAGGCGCGGGCTGCCGAGGTACGAGATGACGGTAGCAGAGGCGGGCCGGTCAGGCAATGTGGAGAGCGCGCACCGCGTCAGCTTTATTTGCCGAGGCGGATGGCGAGGCCGCCGGTGATGGCGCGGCTGGGCTGCTCCACGCCGGCAATCTCCTGATAGCCGGTGTTGGAGAGATTGGTGAGGCGGAGATAGGGGCGGATGCGGCCGGACTCGCGCGTGAACGATGTGTTCCAGACGGGGTAGACGGTTTGCTGATAGCGCTGGACGATCTGGACCGAGTTGGTGAGGGTGATGGCGCGGGGAAGGGCGACGGTCCAGTCGGTGTGGAGATTGTTGACGGGGTAGTTGAAGATGTACTCCGACAGGAGGCCGTGCAGGGCGGATTGCGCGCCGCTGACGGTGGTCCATGAGACGCGGATGGATTGGCCGCGGGTGGGCAGCCAGGTCATGGAGGCTTCGACGCCGGCGAAGTGGAGGCCGCTGAGGTTGACGGCTTGGTAGCGGTCTGTCACGGCGGCGCGGACGTAGTCGATGGTGTCGTGCTGGCGGGAGTAATAGCCGGTGGCGCTGAGGGTGAGTTTGCGGGAGGCCGCCCAATCGACGCCGCCGTCGCCGGACCAGGCCGACTCGGGCTTGAGGTTGGCGTTGCCGATGGTGGTCGGGTCGCTGTAGTAGAGGTCGGTGTAGGTGGGAATGCGGAAGCCGTAGCCGCCGCTGGCGCGGAGCTTGAGCGCGGGCGCGATGCGCAGGCTGCCGGCGAGATGCGGCGCGAAGGCCGACTGCGGGCCGCCGGAGAAGATCTCTTCGCGCAGGCCGGCGGAGAGATTCCAGCGAGCTTTGGCGGGGTGCAGGTCGAGATCGATGTAGCCCGCGCCGCGATTGCGCGCGTGAACGCCGAGAGCGGGAGTGACCAGAACCTGACCGGTAGAGTTGAGATTGGAGAAGTTGAAGCTGTCGATGGCGTCGCCGTCGGCCTCGAGACCGAAGAGCAGCGCGGAGGCATGGAGCGGCAGCGTGTGGCGCAGGTCGGCTTGCCAGGATGTATCGATGTGGTTGTTCTCGTAGACGGGTGGATCGTCGCGGAGGAGCACGTAGTCGTCGGTGTGGCGACGCCAGGCGAAGGCGGCGGAGGTGTGCTGGCCGAACTCCTGGCGGGCGGAGGCGAACCAGCTTTTGGTGCGCTCCCAGGAGGGATAGTTGCCGTAAAACTGCGCGGCTCCGAAGGAGCGGTCGCTGGCGGCAAAGAGCAGAGCGGTGACGCCGAGGCGCGAGCCGAGCCAGCTTTCGCTGGTTCCGGTCTCGTTGCGGTAGTCGCGGTCGGCGATGAAGCCGGTGGAGAAGTTGCGCTCGGCGGAGAGGCGGCTGGACCAGTGGCGACGCAGGAGCTGGGCGACGGCGGATTGCTCGTTTTCTCCAAAGCTGCCCGCACCGGCGCGCAACAGCAACGACGTTGACGCAGGCGCGGCGGTCACGAAGTCAACGACGCCGGCGAGCGCATCGACGCCATGCAGCGTGGAGCCCGCGCCGTGCAGAACCTGAATCGAGTCCAGAGTGTCGAGAGCGAAGGGAACGTCGAGGTTGTGGTGGGCGCTCTGACTGTCGTTGAT